>NZGG01000010.1 GCA_002690865.1 Gammaproteobacteria bacterium
AAATATAAAACGCACGAATGGTTCTATCACTCATTTCTCACGGATGAAAACCGTAAAAACTAAACTTTATTCTGTTCTTTCACTTTGTAAGTTGCTCCAGCATCAGACCTCCTCTTTTTGAATAGTCTTTTGACAAAAACCAGGTTTTACAAAATCCTCAGGTAATAGATGAGACGAACGGTCTTAAAATCTCCCCCACGTGGTCAACCCACCAACTTACCACTCAGCAATGTAGGCGTCTCTTACGGTAAAGAAGCCTCTTCCCTACTAATTAAGGTCTTCTGGGGAACACTACCCGTCGCCCATATGCAATGAAACTGTATTCCAAAAACTCTACCTCTGAAACACAACGACTAATTAACAGCGAGCATTCCTGATTCTCGATAATTCACAATTGGCTCGGCTTTAGTTTGAGCTCCACCTGCTGGGTTTGCCATTCCATAACCAGGAAATTTCGTACCGACTTTCGCAAGACGCGCTGCCATGGAAATTCGTCCCGCGCCTTCTCCGAAAGCTAAACTGCGATGGATCAGTGAGGAGTGAAAAATAACGAACTGTCCGCGTTTAAAAAGGAGAGGAGCTACTCTATCTTCGACAATTCTCGGGGTTTCTTGAAAGTGCCGAGGGATATCCCTATCAAAGCCGGATATTGGCTGGTGGGTCCCCTTAATATATTCAATTCTACCCGCATTGGTATCGATATCAGTCAGCGCCACCAACAACGTAAAATGATTTTTCGTATCGAAAATATTTATCGGCTCATCGCCATTTTCAAAGTGCCTATCATGATGCCATTTATTATCTCCGGTACCTTCTTTCTTAACGAAAAAATTCGTGCGCCAAACAAAAAGATCCTTCCCTAAGTTTTCGGCTAAAACGGTCTGAACATTTGTATCGAAAAATAAACTTTTAATCACACTAATATCTAAATGCCTATCTATTAGTGGATTAACATTTTTGTTTTCGATTCCCGCTTCTCTTGCAATAATATTCTGCTCACGCTGTCTTGCCTTGAGCTCTATAACAACTTCACATGCCTCATCAAGTTTAGACGTATCAGCGAGCTCATACGGTTCACTGACGCCTTCAGATTGTAATCGTTCATCTACCATATTTACTCCTCTGTTTAATCTTGATTCAAACTCCCAAATTAATTTTGACTTACTTATGGAGAGCGCTCCTCAGCTTTATTTTTTTCAAGTCACTTGTCTGTCAGCCAAAGATAATCGTTCTATTGCCTGTGCAAAGAAATTCTCTTCTCCTTGTCCGCCCGCTTTCGTAACCAAAGATATTGGATCGGCTCCTTGAGCATGACAATATCCGCCACCGAGATGGTCAAATGCTGCAACAGTTAAGCGATCAATCCCTAAAGTCCCGATTACTTTCCCTGATGTTTCACCGCCAGCCACAATGAATTTACGCACTCCTAGATTATGTAACCTCGCTGTAACTTCTCCTAAGATATCTTCTGCTAAATTTGCTGCAGCTTCTCGTCCCAGCTTCTTCTGAACTCCCACAACCCCTTCATTATCCAGCGTTGTTGCTACACCAATCGGACTTACAGCCACCCTAGTCTTCGCCCAATCTATGACATCTTCCACCACTTTCAAATCTCTTGAAGCCTCTAAAAGATCAACTCGATACAAGGGGTAATTTTTTTCAAATAGCTTAAGTTGTCGATTGGTTTTTCCACTGCAGCTACCCGCCAGTACTGCTGCGTACCCCGGGGCAGGAGGCAATATATTTATCGATTCCTTACTTGAAAAATTCTTTACCAAAAGTCGTGCCAGATAAACAGGCAATCCATCTGCCCCCGTGGAAAATGGCATGTCGATTGCCAGTTCAGCTATACGCGCCAAATCCTGTTCATCATCAAGGGCATCGGCAATAAAGAACGAGGTTCCCCCCTTGACCTTTACTTTAAGAAATTTTCGCGACTCTGACACAGATCGATGAAGAACACTTAGAGGAACGAAACCCACCTCGACTTTACTCTGCGCTTGCAGTACTTCAACCAAATTAGAATTAGTCATAGGAGTCACAGGATCATGACTCGCTCCAGATTCATGCAGCATTAGATGGTTTACGAATAGTCTACCCATGTAAACTGTGCAACCAGCCCACCTCGGACAAAAAAGGACATGGTCAGCACCAGTCAATTTCATTAGGCATTCTGAAACCGGACCAATATTACCTTTATCAGTCGACATAAATAACGCGCTGTACTTGTAGTAAATCCTCTTCGTTCCCTTTGAAAGCAGCATATTGCCGAAGCTACGAGCTTCTGCCACTGCTTCTTCCACAGATGCAACACGTAATTTACATCCAATAACAACCGCTTCAGCTCTCTCGTCTAAATTATCCAGAGCCTCTAAAGAAGTCACTAATGGACAATAAACTCCTTCCTTCTGAAGAAGGCTAGCTACCATCAGAGCCCCCGTCAGGTCATCTGCAATGACACCCAATTCAAGCAATATTTTCCCCAAGAGCGTAAATTAAAAAGGTTAGAGCACAATCTTTCAAGATTTAATAATATAAGACGTTAAACCAGCTACACACCTCAAGCAAGCTAAGATGACGAGCAATGACTTGAGCACGAGATTCTC
The DNA here is from genome assembly GCA_002690865.1 of Gammaproteobacteria bacterium. Classification (GTDB taxonomy): domain Bacteria; phylum Pseudomonadota; class Gammaproteobacteria; order Pseudomonadales; family Azotimanducaceae; genus UBA7455. Next base: position 2,607 of record NZGG01000010.1, read on the forward strand.
ATCAAAAAAGAACAAGTTAGGAGTGTTTTTAAATGACCGATCTTCCTCGTTACTTCGAATCGCCAGAAGCGGCCTACTTTGGTTTTTTTCAGGCTGATCGAGCTAAGGACAAACATGCATGGGCTGCTGTTAACAGTTACCCCCACGTAAGAATCACCCCCACGACCAAACTAGAAGGTATGGATGCAAAAAGCACCTCCTTCTTCGTCGAAACTGCTGAAGAATACGCAACAGAGGCGGATTGGACATTACGCGAGGCAACGGGCTGGGTTGAAACAAAAGGTAGAGAACCTATTCGCTTCCATGAATCTTCCGATAAAGTACATTTGTTGGGTGGATGGACACGCTTCAATAAAGATGGTGAACCAATACGGTCAAACCGAGTTACATATATCATGACGAAACCTCAAAAATCCTGGGGGATTCAGGCCAGATTTAGCGTTCAAGCATTTGAAGGTCCAAATGAGAGGATCGGTGACGATTGTACTGAGATCATCGAGCAATTTGTGGAAGCCACCAGACAGAGAAATGATATTGCGCGTTTAAACCTTTGCCGATTCCCCTTTATCATCGTTGAAGTTGGACAGGTGACCATTATTAAAAATATTAATGAAATGAAAAAACGCTGGTATAGAGCAAAAAATCGTAAAATCGTCGCCTCTATAACTCAGAGTCTTCAGACCAGCGCGAGTGGTGCAATTATATCTTCAGCGCTGGCATTTGATACGGGGGAAAAAGAAAGCAACCTGTACCTGGTTGGTAAGCTGGATCAAAATTGGACGATAGCAGGTGTTTCAAGCATCATCTAATACTTATATTTAAGAGAGAGACCGATTTTCACAAAACTATATGTACTTCTGTTTAAGGAGCTTGGGACACAGATTGTAAAGGTGCTACTTGTGGATAAATCGTTGGTGCAGCAAGCGGTGCCAAAGGACTCAGCTCCACTCTCGTTTCCCCCGCTCAATGACACGATTAAACCGAAAGTATTTGGCTTTGAAGAGATTAAAATGAGTGAACTGGCAGAACGAACCTTGCAAGTACAAAAAGCAATTGCTCAGTAACAATCAACCACCTTATTTAGAATAAACTAAGGGAAGGAAATCTACCAAACGTCCAAGAACGTGAGTCTTCCTTAATATGAACGTATACTCCGACCACTGAAAAGGCTTTGAGATTCAATCAGTCAAAAATCTGGCATAAAAAAAGGAGAAACTAATATGTTAAAACCGGGCTTGCGACTCAAAAGTGCCGTCTGTGATGCAGAAATCATGGTAATCAAGGCGATGAAGGGGAACGATCTTACCTGTGGAGGAGTTACAATGGCCGAGCAGCAAGAGCAAGGAGAAGCGAATCAAGAACAAATGCATGGGTGCCTGATTGGTAAGCGTTATGTTAATGAAAATGAGACCATTGAGGTTCTATGCGTAAAAAGTGGGGCGGGTTCTATCTACTATAATGGTGTGGAATTAATGACTAAGGATACTAAAAAACTTCCATCTTCAGATTAATCATGAATATTGCCTTATTTCTGCAAATGGCCGCCGAAGCTTGCCCTAATCGGTCCGCACTGACCCATAACGGGAACCACTATAGCTACGCTCATCTCTATGTCGCAGCAAAAAACGCGGCAAATAAATTTTCAAGAGCTAGGTGTCGGTATATCTCTTTAATAGGGGAATCAAGTCCTGCTGTGCCAATAGCATTAATGGGTGCAGCAATGGCAGGCGTGCCTTATGTGCCTATTAACTACCGGTTAAGTGAAGAACAAATCGTTCCTCTATTAGAACGTATTGATCCAGCCTATTTGATTACCGAAAAAACACAAGTACCTTATTCAAATGATAATTGGGTCATTCAAAACCCAAACGACTTCATAACGGACGTCATGAAAGGGAACGATCCGGAAATCAGCTGGCATGAAGACCCCTCAGCTATAGCCGTTCAACTCTTCACAAGCGGAACTACGGGTGACCCAAAAGCAGCGATTCTCAGACATGAACATCTTGTATCCTATATTCTCGGCTCAGTAGAGTTCATGGGCGCTCTGGAAGAAGAGGCATCGTTAGTCTCTGTACCTCCCTACCACATCGCCGGCATATCAGCCATTTTAAGCTCAATTTATGCCTGCAGGCATGTAGTACAACTTCCAAGCTTTGACCCAATTGAATGGTTAAATCTATGCTCTCAGGAAAGAGTAACGAGCGCCTTCTTAGTCCCAACAATGCTAACCCGTATTATGGAAATCCTCGACAAACAGGAAAACGAAGCGGCAAATTTAACTTCCTTAGAATCCATCGCCTATGGCGGTGGTAAAATGCCTCTTCCTATTATTGAACAAGCTCTACGACGATTCCCAAATGTCAACTTTACCAATGCCTATGGCTTAACGGAAACTAGCTCAACCATTACATTGCTTGATCCGCAAGATCACCGCAAAGCGATAGCTAGCAATGACGATAAAATTCGTGCAAGGCTTGGCTCTGTTGGCAAGACGTTGCCCTCAATCGAGCTTGAAATTCGTGATGAAGAAGGAAAACAACTAGAAGCTGGCGAAGCTGGTGAGATCTATGTACGGGGTCCTCAAGTATCAGGAGAGTATGATAGTCACAGTGTTCTTGAAAATGACGGTTGGTTCCCGACTCGGGATTCAGGATATCTAGACCAATATGGATTCTTGTATCTCTCCGGTCGAGCAGATGATGTAATAGTGCGCGGAGGAGAAAATATGTCGCCTGGCGAAATCGAAGATGTTCTGCATCTCCATCCAGCAATACAGGATGTTGCTGCTGTTGGAATACCCTCCGAGGAATGGGGTCAGGTTGTCGCACTTGCAGTTGTATTATTGGAAGATGCTGAAATCACAAAGGAAGAAATCTGTAGTTATGTACGAGAGCACCTTCGTTCCTCTCGTGTACCAGAGCTTATCCATTTCACCCGTGAGTTGCCCTACAATGATACTGGCAAACTGCTGAGAAGAATTATTAGTGAATGGTTCAACCCTAAGAGTGGCTAAACAAAAAATTCTAATCAAGAACGTCGAACTCTTCTCTGCGCCAGGTCAACAAACAGACATATCTGTATCAGACGGTGTTGTTACCGGCATCGGTGATACTGTAACGAAAGAAGCAGAAAATATTATTGATGCAGGAGGGGGCCTACTGCTTCCAGGGTTAAATGATCATCATGTACATTTAACCTCTTATGCTGCCTCGCTCAATTCGGTATGTTGCGGTCCACCTTCCATAGTCTCCGAAGAACAACTCGCCTATGTCTTAAATAAGCAGAGCGGTAATTACTGGTTACGTGGTACAGAATTCCATGAGAGTGTGCTTGAGGACCTTGATCGAGCCTGGCTGGATAAAAACGCGCCGGAACGGCCCATAAGGATACAACATCGATCCGGTAGGCTATGGATATTCAATAGCCTGGGATTGGAAATCATTCAATCAGCAGCAAGAATGCTAAAACCCCATGAAAGAAACCAACTTAATAGCAATAATGGACGCCTTTATGATGTAGACGAGATTCTTAGCCGTATCACCCGGACAGAGGGGCCGCCCATCGATATCGCGAGTAAAAAACTAGCAGCCTTAGGTATTACTGGAATCAACGATATGACGCCTACTAATGATCCAAATGTTTGGAATTGGCTCTCAAACTTACAAGAATCAGGGGATTTATTACAAAAAGTTAGGCTATCAGGTCTTCCAAGTTTAACGAAAATCCAATCTCGAAGTAGCCGAATAACCCTTGGAGAAACCAAGGTGCACTTACACGATTCTTGCTTGCCAGATTTCGGGGAATTAGTAGAAATTATTAATATAAGCCATAAATCGAACCGCGGAATAGCGGTCCATTGTGTAACTGAAACTGAACTAGTGTTCACTCTTGCTGCCTTTAAAACCGCCGGCACTATTCCTGGAGATAGAATCGAGCACGCATCAATGATACCTCCCACTCTCATCGAGCAATTATTCGAGCTCAACCTTGGCGTAGTAACCCAACCCAATTTCATTTTCGAGAGAGGAGATAATTATATCGAGGATATTCCCGAAGAGGAGCATCCTTTTCTCTATCGATGTAAAACGCTCTTGGATGCCGGGATACCTGTCGCCTTTGGAACCGATTTACCTTTCGGGAATCCTAGCCCATGGGTAGCCGTTAAATCTGCAACAAATCGAAGAACTAAATCCGGCAGTCATCTTGGCAATCAAGAATGCATATCTCTGACCCTTGCCCTTCAGAAATTCCTTGGAGAACTATCGAATCCTTTTGAGCCTAGATCAATAGAACAATATCATGCTGCCGATTTTTGTTTACTCGATGCTCCATGGGCATTTTTAAATTCTAATCTTTCTGATGGAAATGTCCGGATGACTATTAGAGATGGGGAGATTATCTATGACAGAGAGGAAGAAAAACCTCATTAATCCAATATCTTGTCTACGAGGCCCCAGAGCATCGCTTCATCCGCCGTAATTTGCTTACCCGAAATTGCAAAATAATTCATGCGTTGCCGACCAATCCTCCTGGGGATACTGACACAACCCCCTGCACCAGGGATGAGGCCCATTTCGATCTCAGGCAAACGAAAAACGGCATCTCGTTTCGCCTGGACACAAGATGAAAAAGCAAAAATTTCAATACCTGCACCGATACATGCACCATTTATGAAAGCAGTATATCTATGTTTTTGAGGTATAAGATATTGTGCTGGCATACGCAGTTTACGAATAGCATGAGCCTCTGAAAAATCTGTTGCACTGCCAAATTCTGTCAGATCACCGCCCGCACTGAAGCAAGGCCCATTAGCTGAAACGTACACCCGCGTTATTGAATCATCCATAGAGACTATTTTAAAGGCCTCGCTCAAACCATCTCGCATAGGTATGGAAAGAGCATTTCGATTGACTGGGGTATTCAATATAATCCGAAGTTCTCCTCCTTCCCTTTCCAATAAAATAGGATTAGTCAGATCATATTGTGGCTTTTGTTGATTCTCTTTTTCATATTTTGACAGCCAGCGCGAAAACTCTGCTCCACTTTGAAGGGTAGCGTAACCAAGTGACTCCAAAGAAAGTGCATGGGGAAAAGTTAGATTCACTGACGCACGAGTGATCTGAACTAGGACTGCACAGGCCATGGGGTACTCGTTTATTTTTTTCATTATAGCTAAGCACTCCTGCTCAGTGTCTATAACAAGATCAAGACAATCAGATACTGAGCTCTTATCATCCAACAAACCCAATATTGGGATTGACTGCCTCGCAATCCAATCCCCCAATAATACAGACTGGCTTTCAGACAATTTTATGCCTCGCAAATCCAACCCAAGAGCACTTTCAGCCATAACCTCGGCGATATTAGGCTCGCGTATAAGTTCATTCAGCTCACGCGAATCAATCAAGTTTGTCATAAAAGCTCTCATCCATAATTTAACGGTATCGCCAATATATAATCACCTCTTCACTCTTTTACCTAATTGCTGCATTCTTAAATTATATTTTTTAACGGAAATAAACTATGGCCGAACCTTTAGAAGGTATCACCGTCATCGAAATGACTATTGCTATTCAGGGACCAGCAGCAGCTCTTTATCTGCGAGATATGGGAGCGGAAGTCATAAAAATCGAACCTCCAGTAGGAGATGGATCTAGATATATTAGAGGCAGACAAAATGGGAATCCTATAGAAACAATGTCTCCCCAGTTCGTTGCCGTCAATCGTGGTAAGCGTTCAATATGTTTAGATATACATACTAAACTGGGTAAACAGGCGGTCATTTCTCTCCTGCAAGAAGCAGACGTATTCCTGACAAATTACCGCGAACCCGCTTTAGAAAAAATGGGCTTGAGTTATGATTTGCTTAAGGAAGATTTTCCCAATTTAATTTATGCCTCAGTTAATGGTTTTGGACCAAAGGGACCAGCTTCAAATAAAGCCATGCTCGATGGAGTTGCTTGTAGTCGTGGGGGACTGGTGCATCACACGGGACACCCTGACTCTGGCCCTGCATTCCCTGGCGCAGTAATTATCGATACAGCCGGTGCAATGCAACTATCCCTCGGCATTATGACGGCACTGCTATCCAGAGAACGTCATGGTCTTGGGCAACGAGTACAAACAAGTGCTCTTGGTGCTTCACTATGGCTCCAGCAATGGGAACTAACTCACGTCTCAATGACTGGTGCAACATTAGCTCGCCATGGTAACCATCATCCAAATATTCCTGGTTTCTATGGGGTTTACGCGACGAAGGACGCAGGCTGGATTACCTTGGCACAAGTAATGAGCCAAGAAGCTTGGGACGCGCTATGTATATTTATCGAGGCATGGGATTTAGCTATCGATGAGCGCTTTCAAACTCCAGGGCAACGATTAGGAGAAGGTATAACCGAAGCAGATACTTTTGAGATCCGCAACATTCTTACGAATGCTTTCCAAGATAAAAAACTTCAAGAATGGGAGGAATTTCTAAATTCTCAACCCGAGATTATTTGGGAACGAGTGCGTTCGTGGGGAGATGTTTTGGAAGACGAACAGAACGTTGCCAATGACTATCTAGCCGAAATTAAGGTGCCAGGAATTGGTGCGGTAAAAACAGTTGGCAATCTCGTATCACTTAGCGAGACACCAGGGAGTGTCAAGGGCTCTCCCCCCGAATTAGGTGAAGGGAATAACGAAATATTGGCAAACCGAAATTTTAGCATTAGCCAAATTATGGAAATAGAAAACAATGCCCTGAAAGAAAGAAATGAAAGACTTGCTAGCTTATTTACAATGACTAAACCTGGTTTAATGGGATAGATCCCACTCACAAAATGATATCAAAAAGAGTCTCTGTCCCAAAATGACATTCCAAGACAATCTAAAAAGACATGATAATTAGTCTTCCTAAAATTTAGTTATTACCTAACTATATTTAGTCAACCATGCAAACTGCTGAGGCTTTCTCCCTGGTCAGCTCCTCGACCATTCTGATTAGTAGCAGAGACACTACCGATTAGAATCATAGGCCAGCCATTAGATTTTGCATTCGCTAAACCAGAAAGCGCATGAACAACTTTTGGACCGGAACCCAAAAGGTATGCCGGAGGTCTTCTTATTAGATAACTAAGGGCCTGAGCAGCATACCTCGCAGTCTATTCATTAGGCATACCCACATAAGTAATATCTGAATTCTGCGCTTCCTCGGCAATCGAATCTAACGGAAAACCAGCGATAGCAAACATGTACTCGACACCTTGTTACTTCAGAGATGCCTCTATAAGTTTTGATTCAGTGACCACACCCTCCTCTAAAAGATATATGGATTAGCAGAGAACACGGCGGTCACTTTTATAATTGCGAATTAGCATTTCGAAATCAAACGAATACATCAAGTGAATATGCACCTACTAATCAGTAAAGATAACAATATTAAGCAACCCAAAAAGGCATAAAAATATTCCAACTAAACTGGCTTTTCGAATAGCGCTTCTATACCAGTTCCTAAAATAATCTGATTAAGGTCCTCACGATCCTCTTGGTCTAATCGTCCGTATTCCTGACGGATCCAAGAGAGACAGCGAGCTTGATAAGGGAATGGTTTCTGCATCCATTTCTGTCCGTCTATCATTGTTTGTACACTCTCGGATCCAGTCTCTACTGCTGCTGCATTTGCAAGCAACGCGGGGGCATGGACCCTGCCAATTTCCTTTAGTAAGGCAGATAGCGTTCCGGGCACTTGATCCCGCTCAACCCAAGAATTTTCATCTACAATTTCTCCCGACAAATCTTCCAAAACATCCACCCAAGCATAGACTTGGGGTGCGCGCTCTATGCAAATCTGTGTAGGTGTTGGATCAAAGTGCGTCAACGGGGTGAGCTGCCCATAAAGAGCAAAATCGCATGCCGAAGGACGAGCCCCCAAAATATAGGGACAAGAACGAATATGAGAATCCAAAATATCAAGAACTCTCAAATAAGAAGCTTCAATCACTGGTGCCGTGATTTCATTACTGCCCACCACATACAGGCGGTTCACCTGTCTGTCACGAATAGAGTCACTCATTATTGAGATCTTATCTTCGCTAGAGGTAAGATGACCCCACCTTGGCAGCATATTGCCAGCGAAACTGGCATCCTCTTTGAAGTGCCATCGATAATGAAACATTGCCTTAGTCAACCACTCATCGGCATAGTCCTCAATGAGATAATCAAGAAATGCGATAACAGGATCATCCGGGATGATTGATCGCCCGGCATACATGCTTTCCAGCTCGCGAATTATAGGTGTTGAATCAACTACCGCCTCAAGCTCACCGCTATGACCCGGCCAATACAGAGTGGGTAAAAGTGAAACTTTAGGCGACGGTAGCCTATACTGAGATTGAATATGGGTATGCAAGTACCGATAGGGTATCTGCCGATAACGTAAAACCGCAAGCATTTTTCTGGTATACGGCGAACCCGGGGAACCTTTGATCGCTATCTGTCCATCGAAATCAGGTTGTTTCATGCTCGAACTCCCATGAAGTTTAATAAAAAAGACTAGGAAATATATTTAACGAGAAACGATGTAAGATAACATGGATCATTTAAAATATAGTTACCACAATCAATAATTTAAAGTTTGGTTTTTATGGAAGAACTTATACACGGAGATATAAAAGCAAATGGTATCAATATCCATTACGTCTCCGCTGGAATTGGCCCTCTTATCATTTTCTGTCATGGGTTTCCCGAGTGCTGGTATTCATGGCGTCATCAATTAAAAGCATTAGCCAATGCAGGTTATCGTGCTGTCGCTCTGGACATGCGAGGCTACGGACGGACAAGCCAACCAAAAAAGGTTTCATCTTATAGCCTCTCGAAGATTATTGGTGACGTAGTAAGTGTGGTGAACGCATTAGAAGAAAAAGAAGCTGTTGTGGTCGGCCACGATTGGGGTGGTCCTGTCGCTTGGTACTCTGCACTAATGCGTCCTGATATATTCCGAGCTGTAGCCGTGCTGAGTGTTCCCTACAATCCTCCAATGCAGGTTCCTGAGGAACTCATCCTTACTGACATGATGATAGAAAATGCCGGGGATCAGGAATATTACCGTTTGTATTTCCAAGAACCTGGGATTGCAGAATCAGATCTCGAAGCCAATATTAGGCATTCCATGCTAGGGTTCCTATATTCCGTATCTGGCGACATTATAAGGGATGGTGTTAGAAGTGCTGGGTGGGATGGTCACTTCCCAAAGGGAGAGTCGATTTCTTCTTTAATGTCTATTCCAAAATCTCTACCTAACTGGCTAACAGAGGATGATCTTGATTATTATGTCAATGCTATCCAATCCAGTGGTTATAGAGGGGGACTCAACTGGTACCGAAATCTAAACTCCTTACCAGGAACTTTAGCTCCGTTTATAGGAAAAACAGTAAACCAACCTGCACTATATATGTATGGTGAACATGATCTCATCGCAGGGAATACGGAAGTTGCAGTGGAAAGTATGCGTAGCACCCTGCCTAACTTGACCGATATAATCAAATTAGATGGTGCGGGTCACTGGTTGCAACAAGAGCGACCCGATGAAGTCAACGAGCAGTTGCTGAAGTTTTTATCGCACATCTCGTAAGTTATTACGGCATCTATTTTTATAACACTCACCTCTCTCACGCAGTCTACAACATAGGCTTAGCCAATTTTCTACTGACTAATCACATGAGGATCCGCGATCTCTAGGAAATCTGCGATTTTCTTCTTGTCACCAAAGTGCATCCTCTTTTGATCAAATAAGTGTTCACCATCTGAAATCCATTCTGAGCTCGGCACCTCATAATAAACTTCTATTTCATTACCTTCTGGATCCAAAAAATAAACGCCAAGCGACAGGCCATGATCGCCATAGCCAATAATCTTGACCTTATTCGACTTCAATCTCTGATGTATTTCTCTGAGATCATCTAACGAATTCATTTGAAAAGCCATATGAACCATCCCTACTCGCTTTTCATCGGGACCTTGAGCATCTTCATCTGCCCTAAAAATAGCTAACTCATGAGATAGTTCCTCATTAGCCGACATAAAGAGGCCGCTACCGGGATATTTCTGCATGATTTTTAAACCAAGAATCCGGGTATAAAAATCTTCTGCTTGCTCAAGGTTTCTTACTCTAATCACCAAATGTCCTAGCTGTTTCGGCCCCATAATCATTGCATACCGCCCAAGTACATTGTGTGCTAATTAAAAGATAGTGTATCTCAAAAATCAGAGAGGGCAATATATCTTAGGGCTTTCTGATTAAACCAAAGAAAACGCTGAATTATGCTAGAAGGATACTTTAACTGCAGTTAAGGTAATAAAAATTAGGGATTAAGGTTTTGATTATGTCTGAATTCGAGAAATGGGAGTTTGGCTGCTTGAAATGGTGTGAGTTTGCATCTCAACTAGGCGTGACGCGAATCACTAATGCAAAGCTTGAACTTCCTAAATATTCTTGGGGTTTCAGTGAGAGATATCCCAACATACCAAAACGGCTTTTGGGTAATCGCAATTTCGCCGGCTATCACTTGATGATTGTGGATGGCAAAGTTTCAGGAGGACCGTCTATCCCTGAGGAATGTTTAAAGCTCCCTGGATTTCACGCTACAGTCGACTGGGCCCTTATTGCGCACTCTTCTTACCTGCCCTTCAATACCATAGGAGGCCAAGAACGCGGGGTAGCGCAAGTTAAACTCCGCCTCGAACTTAAAGAAATCGGCATAGGAGACGGCAAATGGGCTCTCGAGTCATCGCTCACGAAAACCGGGGCGCCACCTCGATGTAAAGCGTGCGGATCACAAGAACATGATCGTGAAGACTGTCCAGTTTGGCCCCCAGGTATTGGAGAAGCACTTGGGAATAATTCCGATCTCCGCTGGAGATTAAAGCGCTCAGTGGAGCTTGAAGGCTACCCTGAAACCGATTGGGGGGTACCCATATTTTCTGATATGACAGCCCAACAAAAACAAGACTTCAAGGGTTTGCTGGGACATTAGACTTAATAAGGTGCAATATCACCAACCAACCCAAATAGTCATCTAGCCACCATATAACTCCTTGGCTTGTCTTCTGCGCGCATGAAGAATTGGTTCTGTATAGCCGTTTGGTTGTTCTCTGCCTCTGAGGACCAAATCGCACGCAGCCTGGAAAGCTACACTATTCTCAAAATCAGGTGCCATATTGCGATAAAGATCATCATCTGAATTCTGACTATCAACCACGGCGGCCATTTTCTTTAACGTTTCGACCACCTGCTCCTCTGAACACACACCATGACGTAACCAGTTACATATATGCTGTGATGATATCCGCAGCGTCGCACGATCCTCCATCAATCCTACATCATTTATATCGGGCACTTTTGAACAACCGACACCTTGATCTATCCAACGAACAACGTAGCCGAGAATTCCCTGGGCATTGTTTTCAAGTTCTCTAGCCACCTCCTCACTGGAAAGGTTTTCTCCCGCCAATACCGGAACAGTTAACAGCTCACCCAACGATGCTCGGGATCGAGATCGAAGTTTTTCTTGCTGACTAGGAACCCTCACCATGTGGTAATGCATCACGTGCAAGGTTGCTGCTGTTGGTGACGGTACCCAAGCGGTATTTGCTCCAGATTCTGCGTGGCCCAGCTTTTGCTCCATCATCTGCGACATCTCATCTGGCATCGGCCACATACCCTTACCTATCTGTGCCCGACCTGAAAAACCAGTTTCGAGTCCGATATCAACATTCCAGTCTTCATATGCTTTTATCCATGCTTGTTGCTTCATCACTGTCTTCTTAACCATAGGACCCATTTCCATACTAGTATGGATTTCATCACCAGTACGATCCAAAAACCCAGTATTAATAAAAATGACACGATCTTTAGCCCGGCGAATACACTCCTTTAAATTGAGTGTTGTTCGTCTTTCTTCATCCATAATACCAACTTTAAGAGTACGCAAGGGAAGCCCCAATGCTTTTTCTACACGCCCAAAAAGATCAACTGCAAACTCCACCTCATCTGGACCATGCATCTTTGGTTTAACAATGTACATACTTCCCTTTCGCGAATTTCGAAAATCCCCATCGCCCTTAAGGTCATGAATCGCGGCCAAACTGGTGACCATTGCATCCAGGATGCCTTCGGGGATTTCACTACCATCCTCAAGCAGCACAGCATCATTCGTCATAAGATGACCAACATTTCGGACTAAGAGGAGGCTACGACCATGCAAGGTGACGGAACCACCATCCGGGGCAGTGTACTTTCTATCGGGATTTAGAGTGCGTCGAATTACCGAACCATCTTTTTCAAATTCCTCTGCCAAGTCCCCTTTCATCAGTCCAAGCCAATTTCGATATACCAGCGTCTTATCCTGTGCATCCACCGCTGCTACTGAATCCTCACAGTCCTGAATAGTGGTAATAGCAGACTCCAAAGCTATATCTTTAACACCCGCTTTATGGTCTTTACCCACAGCATCAGTACGATCTATCTGTATCTCAATATGCAGCCCATTCTGAATCATCAGAACACTAGTAGGCTGGTCGGCTTTCCCCAAGTACCCTACAAACTGAGCCTCGTCCTCAAGTCTTGCAAACCTACCCGAATCGAGATTGCAGATCAAAGACTGATCTACAACAGTGTACTGAGAGACATCTTCGTGAGCCGCCCCAGACAGAGGGACTCTTGCGTTGAGGAAATCTGCTGCATAGGCGATCACCTTCTCTCCGCGCCCTGCGTTATAACTTTTCCCTTTTTCAGCACCTGAAGTCTCGGGGATGACGTCGGTCCCATAAAGAGCATCGTAAAGACTTCCCCATCTCGCATTAGCGGCGTTTAGGGCATACCTTGCATTCATTACGGGAACCACTAATTGCGGTCCGGCCATTAGCGCGACTTCTTCATCAACATTTTCAGTGGTAATCTCGAAGTCATCCCCTTCTGCCTCTAAATAACCAATCTCACGCAAAAAAGATGTGTAAACTTCTGCATCATGAGCCTTACCCTGATTTAATTGGTGCCACTGATCAATTTGTTCTTGTAATTCATCGCGTCGTCTCAGTAATGCTTTGTTTCGTGGTCCCAAATCCTTACAAATCTCTGCCATTTCCTTCCAAAATATATTTGGTTTAATGTTAGTTCCAGGAATGATCTCATCCGAAATAAGGTCGTAAAGTTCTTTGGCGACCCGAAGGCTACCGGCAGTTATACGTTCTGACATCTTTTGTCGCTCTTTTTGGCTACGGTTATAATTACTAATGCTACGCGAAATTAACACTGCTTTCACTTGGTTCAGGATAAAGGACGAGAATTATTAGGTATAGCCTCCTGCCTCGAAGATCTAGACGGTGTGCTTAAGCAACATTATGGTTCACCAGTTGTAAAGACCAAATGTGTATTTATGATAAATTTGACCTTGGCCAACAAGCTATCTCAATAGCCATAGAATATAGAGGTAACAATGAAAGAAAAAGAACTTGATATTCAAACACCAGATGGTTCAATGACCACCTTCGTGACGGTCCCTGAAGAACATGGGCCCCACCCGATCATCCTATTCCTAATGGATGCACCGGGAAAGCGGGAAGAACTGCATGATATGGCGAGAAGATTTGCAACAGCAGGCTACTACGTTATGCTCCCTAACCTGTACTATAGAACCTCAAAAGATTTTGTTAGCGACTTTACTGAGGCGTCCAGGGTTATTCAGCGAGGGCACATGAATGCCCTAAGCAATAGAATGGTAGTAGCCGATTGCAGAATTCTCATTGAGCATGCCTCACATGATAAAGATGCTGGAAATGGCCCTGTCGGATGTGTTGGATACTGTATGAGTGGTCCTTTCGCATTCGCCGCCGCAGCAAAAATATCAGATCGAATAAAGGCCTCGGCGTCAATTCATGGAGTTGATCTTTGTAGTAATGCAGAGGATTCACCTCACCTAAATGCTGATAAAATTAAAGGCGAGATATATTTCGCTTGTGCCGAATACGATGACCATATCAAAAAGACTGAAATTAAAGAACTGGAAGACCACCTTAAAAAAATTAACATTAATTACCGCATTGAATGGTATCCGGAATCAAAACATGGATTTGTTTTCCCTCAACGATTAGGCGTGTATCACAAACAATCTGCAGAAAGACATTGGGAAAGAATGTTCGCTATGTTTAGCCGTAACCTCAAGTTAATTTAGGCTAAAAGGGCAACACTTTTTGTTTGAGCAAATACCTTCATGCCAGGTTTTAGCTTCAGATTATCAGCAGATTTGCGCGTAATTCGTGCCAAAATTGCCGTATCTCCCGCTCTTACTTTTACCGTAACTTGTGCAGTTTTCCCCCCTACAATCTGTTCAACTGTAGCCGGAAAAATATTTAGGATACTAGTGCCGGTCTGATGCACCAAAGTTAAACTCACGTCCTTTGCAGGAATTCGTAGCCGGACATCTGTACCTATCTCTAATTTTTCCCCCGGAATTAGGACACAGCCCAAGGATGATTCCAGGGTTGAAAGCTGATATTTGGGATCATAATCTTTCACTTTCGCGCTTATAATCGATTCCGCCTCCGCACTCTGTGCTAAAGGAAGATCGATCCTGGTCAAAATATCCGTTATTCCTCCAGAAGAGATAATCTGCCCATCATTCATCAATAAGAGATGATCGGCTAATTTTACGACCTCATCTCGATCATGACTAACATAAATAATCGGCATGCTTAGATCACGATTTAGAGCCTCTATGTAAGGCATAATCTCAAGCTTGCGCTCTAGATCCAGTGAAGCCAGAGGCTCATCCATCAACAGTAAGCGGGGACTAGTCAGAATAGCACGTGCAATAGCAACTCTCTGCTGTTCTCCACCTGATAAAGTGTCTGGATATTGATCCATCAAATTACCAATTCCTAACAAATCTATAATGGGATCAATCGACACTGTGTGATCTGATGATACTCTCGATAATCCATAATTGAGATTTTTCTGAACTGTCATATGAGCGAACAAATTTGATTCCTGAAAAATATAACCAATCAGACGTTTATAAGTTGGCACAAATATAGTTTCGTCCTGCCAAATCTGTTGGCCAATTCTTAAGTATCCGTGGGGATAGGAATCTAATCCTGCGATGGCCCTTAACAAAGTGGTTTTTCCACATCCCGATGGCCCAATTAAAGCCGTTACGCCTCTCTCCGGAATTTCTATATCAACTTCAAGAGAAAATCTGCCGCGATCGATAGAAAAACGTGCGGTAATGCTCACGATGTCATCACTTTAAAACCTCGATTACGATACACCAAAGTTAAAATTAAAAACGACAGCAGTAATAAAATCCCAGAAAGGAAATGTGCTTTTGCGTAATCAAGCATTTCTACATGGTCATAGATGGCGATTGAAACTACTTGGGTCTCCCCTGGAATATTACCACCAATCATAAGCACCACCCCAAATTCTCCCAAAGTGTGGGCAAAACCAAGAACTGATGCCGTCACAAAGGCAGGCTTTGCCATAGGTACAGCAATCGTAAAAAATCTATCTACCGGCGAAGCACGCAACACCGCAGCCGCTTCTAATGGGCGAACTCCCACACTCCGAAACCCATCCTGTAAAGGCTGGACTACAAATGGCATAGAATAGATTACCGACCCTATAACGAGCCCTGAAAATGAAAATGCTAAAGAACCAAATCCCATCGAAGAACTCAAAGAACCGATAGGACCTGATGGGCTTAGTCCAATCAATAAATAAAACCCCAATACAGTCGGAGGTAGGACAAGTGGCAGAGCGACTAAAGCCTCAATCAAGAATTTAAAGCGCCACTTACTTCTAGACAACCACCATGCAAGTGGTGTTCCTACGAATAATAAAATTAGTGTACTGACGAAAGCCAATTTTAATGTCACCAACAGTGCAATTGCATCAGCTTCAGTAAAGCTCATGGGGTCATGAAACCATGAGCTTTAATAATATTTTTTCCTTCACTAGACTGAAGAAACGTTAAAAACCTTCTCGATGCTGGATTATCCTGCAACAACACGGCCTGCTGATTTATTGCAGAGTAGTGGCTCTGAGGTACTAAATAAGAAGACCCTTTTGCATTTTTCGCTTGGGGTCCAGCAACTAACCCCACCTGTGCACTCTCACTAGCAACAAAGTGGAAGGTTTGACCGATATTTTCACCTCTCACGAGACGTTCCTGGATATTAGGCCATAAACCCAAATAAGTAAGGTATTCCATCGCAGCACGACCGTATGGAGCTAATTTTTCGTTAGCTATAGCCAAATGTCGAAATTGCATTTTCTTTAAAACCATATCAACGTCAATTGATTCTTTAGGGCTCCACAAAACTAGCTGCCCAACAGCATACGTAAAACGTGTACCCGGCACTGAGACCGACTCTGTTTCTAATTTTAGTGGTCGCACCAAGTCAGCTGCGAGCAAAACATCAAAAGGAGCTCCATTTACTATTTGAGCATATAACTTACCGGTTGAGGCATAACTCATTGTAACCTTATAACCTGTTGTTTGAGTGAATGTCTCCGCAAGAGGAACAGACACTATTGAAAAATTACTCGCAACAGCAACTCTCACGTCATCAGCACAGACAGACTGAGCAGTGAATAATGTTAAGCACAAACCAGGAAATAAAACCTTTAGGTCCTTATACAAACCTGAATACCTCATACGCAAATCTATAAATACGAGACATTGATTTTATTCTGTTTAGATCAATCTTCAGGCTATTTTGCATCATATTAATTATCGATATATCACTCTGTATTGAGTGGGTCATATTTATAAATCCAGTTCATAGTATCTTTCATCATAATTGCAGCAAACATATTACGCAGCCGCGCGCTAAATCCAGACATATGAAAAATATCTGCATTTCGCCGTGATGCACATTGAATCCTTTCAGTACGCTTTCTTCTTAATGACTCGTAGATCTTGAGACCTTCCTCAATATTTTTACAACTATTCAAACAATGAGCGATGACGGCGGCATCCTCTATAGCCATAGCTGCCCCCTGTGCCATAAAAGGTAATGTTGGATGACAAGCATCCCCCAAGAGAGCGACTCTACCAGCACTCCAGCTGGCAAGAGGATACCGATCAAATAGCGCCCACTTATAGCAAGCCAAAGGGTCAGCATGCTCAATTAAACTGACTATATCCTTATGCCAACCTGAAAAATCCTCCAGAAATTCGTCATGTTTACCTCTAGCCATCCATTCTTCTTTCTCCCAACTTGTATTTTCAACAATACCTACACAGTTTAAATATGTTCCACATTTAATCAGATAGTGCACAAAATGTTTTTTTGGACCCCACCACAATCCCGCGACCGATTTTGTCAAATTTGATGGTAACTTTTCTACAGGTAAAGTAACTCGCCAAGCAACGTGCCCAGTAAAACGCTGTTCTTCTTGTCCGAATAGGGACTGTTTTATCGTAGAGTGAATTCCATCAGCACCAACCAGAAGGTCGCCTGAAAACTCAACTCCATCACCTAATGCCACAACACTTGTTGGATACTGGACGAATTTAAAAATTCGTGTGTTATATCTCAACTGAATAAGTGGTTCCTCGTCTATCTTTTCCAGTAATAGTCGTATTAGATCATCACGACTCACATGGTAGTATGGGTATCCAGTGAGTTGCCGAAGCCGCATCCCCAAGGGGGCTGAAGCAATCAGGTTTCCTGATTTCCAATCCCTAATTTCTGCTGCCTCAGGCTGGCATCCATCAACACTAAGACCAGGCCCCAGACCTAATGCATGTAATACACGAGAACAATTAGGGCTAAGCTGAATACCAACGCCCGAATCAGCGGTATCACTCTGTTCGAGGATTATCACAGAGTATCCTTTCTTCGCACAACAAAGTGCTGTAGTTAAACCGCCAATACCAGCTCCGATAATAAGCACATTTAACTTTTGCATGGGGTTATGTCCTAGAATGAACGGTGAGAGGATAATTCAAGAATGAATACAAACAAAATTTTAAATTAGAAAAAATTCAGAACAGCAAGAAAAACAGATTAGCAGCTCGTAAAGATACTTTAATACGTCGTATAATATGGGCTGTTCCTTGGGGGTGGTTAACACCTGAGATGCTGTGAGGAAAAAATCCTGACAGTAAACCCTAGAACCTGATCCGGTTAATGCCGGCGTAGGAAAAGGATGTTAGTGTCATCTGCCACCTCGTCATATACCGGGTCTTTTCTAATTAATGGAGAGACTCATGAAAATCTTGCTACTAGTTCTGCTCATACTGAGCATTCCCCAATCTTTTAGCGAAACTATAGAAGAAATCGTTGTATCGGCAGTCTTACGAGATACCAAACTATCAAAATTACCAGGCAGCACAACTGTATTAACAGAGAAAGATATACAGTCCAAAAAAGTACAGCATTTCGATCAAATTTTAGGTATGGCACCCAATGTCAATTATGCTGCTGGTGCGTCTCGAGGCCGATTCGTGCAAATACGTGGCATTGGAGAAAGAAGTCAGTTCAAAGATCCCCTCGATGCTTCAGTTGGATTAATTATTGATGGAATAGATTTCACCGGGATAGGTCTTACTGGAACTTTGTTCGATATTCGGCAGATAGAAATACATAGGGGCCCCCAAGGGACCGCGTTTGGATCAAATGCTATGGGCGGCCTAATTCTACTTGAGTCCAATACACCTTCAGATATTTTCGAAAGTGATTTATCGGTAGGGATGGGAAATTACGGTGATTTAGATTTAGGAGCGGTAATTAGTGGCCCTATTTCGGAGAATCTAAGTGCCAGATTAGCCATGCAGCATTACAAAAGCAATGGATTTATCAAGAACGGCTTTTTATCAAAAAATGATACTAATGATTTCGATGAACAGACTTTTCGGGCAAAAATTAGGTGGCGACCATCTGATAAGAC
The DNA here is from genome assembly GCA_002690865.1 of Gammaproteobacteria bacterium. Classification (GTDB taxonomy): domain Bacteria; phylum Pseudomonadota; class Gammaproteobacteria; order Pseudomonadales; family Azotimanducaceae; genus UBA7455. Next base: position 21,541 of record NZGG01000010.1, read on the forward strand.
GCAGGTAAGCTTTACGGCATCATCTTATGATACGAACAATGGCTACGATGCATTCTCTCTTGAGAATACTAGACGTACAGATTCTGACGAACCAGGACATGATCGCCAGCAGTCTAACGCATTTGCCATTAATTTCGTCAATGAATCAGCCTCAATTATTTTAGACGCAAACCTTTTCCGAGAAGAAACTGATCTTGAATATGGATTCGATTGGGATTGGTCTAACCTAGCTAAAAGTAATATTCGTGGTGGTGAAAATAATGAGAGAGAAAGGGATAGTGTTGGCCTAGATTTCCGCGTTTCGTCCAAGGGTAAATTCGAAAATCGGAATGACACTAGTTGGGTGATAGGGCTATATTCGTATAGGAAAAATGTAGATCTTTATTACAATGACCACTGGGAGGATGATTGGGGGTTGTACCCGAGCTCTTTTAGAAGCAGCTTTAGCACAAAGAGACTCTCTTTTTATAGTGAATTCGACTGGTTTCTACTTGATAAATTGAGCTTTTCTGGGGGTGCTCGTTGGGAGAACTATGACAACTCTTATAGCGATAGTGCGGGAGTGAATTCTAATCCCGAAGATAGTTCTTGGGGTGGACGCTTCAGTATTAAATACGCTCACAATGATCTCATCTTTTATGGTGCGATCAGTCAAGGTTATAAAGCTGGCGGCATTAATGGACAAGCTGCAGCTGGAGTCGATACAGGAACAGCCCCAGAAATCGTTAGTTTTCTCAGTCAACGTCTCGAATTTCAATCAGAATCCTTGCATAGCTTTGAAGTAGGTCTGCGGCGCTATCAGGAACGCTTATCTTGGTCACTTTCTGTATTCCATATGGAAAGGAAGAATATGCAGGCTAAAGCTTGGATTCTATTTCCCCCAGCAGACTGGAAATCCTATCTAGATAACGTGGACGACGGCACTAATACCGGACTGGAGGTAGACCTAACTTTTCAAGCCAGCGACAACCTTGCCCTCACCGCAAGTTTTGGTTTACTCGATACAAAACTGGGTAAACTTACCGTACAAGATATCGACACCGATCCTCCACAGGCAGTAGATAAAGCTAACCGAGAACAGGCACATGCTCCCAGTTATCAATATTCTATATCCGTGAATTACCTAATTACGGAGGCAGTATCTCTTAATTTACAGCTTGAAGGTAAAGACAAGTTCTATTTCTCAAACGGACATGATATTCAATCGGATTCCATGCAGCTGATGCATACAAGATTACAATACGATTTAGAACAATATGAATTCTCTATCTGGGGCCGCAACATATTCAACGAGAAATATAAGACTAGGGGTTTCTATTTTGGTAATAACCCATTAAAAGAATGGGTCAATGAACCTTATTATCAGCTTGGGGAGCCTAGGGTGCTTGGTATAACGGCCCAAGTTCATTTTTAGGGAATTATATTGTTTGAACTACTAGTCAGTCAGTTCCAGTCTAACTCTATACTGGAGCTGACAGCAGTCCTCTTCGCAGTAGTCTATCTTATTCTAGTCATGCGAGAAAATATTCTATGCTGGTACGCTGCGCTTATTTCCACACTAATCTTTTTAATCATTTTCTGGCGGGTACAGCTGTATATGGAGTCTGGACTTCAAATTTATTACGCAGCGATGGCTTTCTATGGCTGGCACCAGTGGTCTCGAGGCGGAAACCAAGGTAACGGAATTATAATTACAACATGGTCAGTGAAAACGCATTTTATTGTGGTTATTGGCATTTTATTAGCCACTTTAATTTCAGGTCTGTTATTGCTTAGAACTAGTGATGCGCATTTCCCTTTCCTAGACTCATTCACAACCTGGGCAAGTATCGTGACGACGTTTATGGTTGCGAAAAAGATACTAGAAAACTGGACTTACTGGTTTGTAATAGATGGGATATCTATCTTTTTATATCTAGACAGGGGCTTATATTTTACTGCTTTACTCTTCGTTGCATATTTAATAATTGTTGTATTTGGATTTTCTCGCTGGTTAGATGAATATCGACGGATGGCAAGATGATGAAGAGTAACGTAAATATGGCTAGTCACCTAGTTGAATTCTATCAACGCACTTGGAAACTAATCTTTGCATTCACAACTTTTTATTGGAAATATTAATCTGTTTCGGGCCAATAGGATACTTCACGCGATTTTTTTCAATCTTTTTTATAGCGACCCCTACAGGATCAATATCTAAACTATCAGCGAGTAACACTAAATAGTTCAACACGTCACCGATTTCATCTCGTATAGCAGCGAGACCATCATCGTTAAGCGCTTTGCTTTCGTCTTCCGTTGACCACTGAAATAATTCTACGATTTCGGAAACTTCGACAGAAAGCGCCATCGCAATATTTTTGGGGGAATGAAACTGTTCCCAGCCTCTTTCGCGCACAAACTCACGCTGTTTCAGCTTCAATTCCTCCATACGTTCCATGACTAAATTTATCGCTTATACCAGTCTGTATCTTTGTATGGCCCATCACGCCAAGTCAACGCTTCTTTAAGACCTCCTTCTCTCATATGGTCCTGAAAACCATAAGAGAATTCGGTGAACTGTCCTGCTGCGTCAAGGTCAGTGCTACTTCGAACTGACGAATAAATACCCATATTCTCATAGAACCGATTCATATTTACCTTCAGAATACCCAGATGGTCCGCTGAAGCGATCGCGATGCGATCTGCAAAGGCAATTGTACGGTCTTCTAACTCATCCATAGGCCAGGCGTAATTAATCATCCCAATCTTCTCCGCTTCGGCACCTGAAACACTCTCTCCTGTATAATAAAGCTCTTTAGCCTTGCGCATTCCAAATACAAGTGGCCAAATCACCCCCGTTCGACTTGTTCCTAGGCCTCTACATCCAGGGTGACCCAATTGCGCATCATCAGCTGCTACTACGAGATCTGCCATCATCGCAAGTTCACAACCACCAGCTAGCGCATAACCGTGAATCTGCGTAATAGTTACCTTAGACATATTCCAAAAATACATATGAATATCAGTAATCTGTTGCATGCCAGTGCGAATTCCCATAACGAGCCTTCTGCCTTTTTCATCCTGCCTCCTATGGTTACGCACAACAGCATCCGCCCCTCCCTGAGCTGGAGTCAAATCATAGCCCGCACTGAAGGTACGACCAGAACCTCGTAGAATAATTACCCGGACAGTATGATCGGCTTCCATATCATGTAGCGCCTCGTTCAGCTCATAAAGCAGCTCTTGACTTAAGGCATTCATTTTCTCAGGTCGATTCAATGTAATTCGACCTACCCGACCATCCGTACCAACTCTATCAGTCTCGATAAACTGGAAACTGCTCATTTTTCTCTCCTTCGTAAAAAACTAGGTTATGCCTGTCCAACAGGATAAACCATTGGAAAAAAAATAGGGATGAGTTTTTACTCCAAATGACACTAGATTTCGATACCATCTAATCTCACCAGGTTAGCTTCAGCCAAGTCTCGCCAGAGAGCATCAGGTATATCCACATCAAAAAAATCTAGATTCGATCTCAATTCTTTCATCCTCCAAACACCGGGAATAATGGATACAACGGCTGGGTGCTTTAACGGAAATTGCAGAGCGGCCGCCCGCATATCGATGACATGTGAATCGCAGATCGTTCGTATTTTTTGTGCTTTCTCCCATCGCAAATCGTCTACGGGCTTATAGTCATACGTAGCATGATTACGTTTTACGTTAGCTAAAACTCCTGAGTTGTATGGCCCACCGACAATAATAGAAACATTATTATCCAGACATCGAGGTAAAAGGTCATCAAGAGGCTCTTGTTCAAGTAAGGTGAATCGACCAGCAAGAAGAAAGCAATCGACATCAAAGTTATTCATTACTTGACTGCACACCTCCGAATCATTGACTCCAAGGCCAAAAGCTTTAATAACTCCTTGACTTCGCAGATCACATAATCCCCGCAGGATACCTTCCTGTGCTTGCTTTAACACCGCTGGCTGACCATCGCCATGAGTCCACCTATCAATATCGTGGCATAACAGCAAATCAATATGGTCAATACCTAATCTCTCAATACTTGCCTCTAGCGAGGCTTTCGCACCTTGGTATGAATAGTCATATACAATCGAGAAGGGCTCATTATCCTGCATCAATTGATCTCTCTGTCCCTCCCCTTCTGAAACCAACATCCGACCGACCTTAGTCGAGATTACAAAGCTACTTCGCGTGATGCTATTCAAAAATCGTCCAATACGTCTTTCAGAGAGACCATGCCCGTAGAGAGGAGCGGTATCGAAGTAACTAATACCCGCGTCAAAAGCCGCTTTAAGAATATCCATTGCTTCGCTTTCCGAAGCTTTTCGGCCAATACCACCTAGAGGTGCTCCACCGAAGCCCATCTCTGATACCAATACACTACTTTTACCAAGTTTGTTCATCTCGAAAGTCATAGCATACCTCCCATGTTTGGATTGCCTAATACTAACCTAAATTTCAATTCAAGAAGATCAACAAGGGAATGGGAAATAAACATTAAAGGCTCTTAATTCATTCTTTAGATTACAGAAAAGCTAGTTTTGAGACGACGAGATGGTTAACTCAAACTTTGAGTCCGTCAGAACAAGCCGAAGCCTGGTCCCAAGAATACAACTGCCAGCACTGGCTAGACTGAAAAATCGTAATTGGGACCAGGAGTTTTAAAATAGTGCTACAGAAGATGTAACAACATTATTTTTGTCAGCAGTTTTACGTTGGTGTGTCGAGACTGGATTTTGTTAGCGACAATACAGTGCAAATTAAACCAAACCCATGTAACTTGTTATTATTGACTTATAAATTGGACTGTCATGACTGAAATGAATCCCGAAGGATATAAATTGAAAGCGGTAGAGGCTTGGGTCAAGGATCATGTTCAATCACTTTCACCCCCTTTTACTTGGACCCATTTACCCGGAGGTCACTCCAATCTCACGTACCAGATTGAAGATAGGAAAGGTAAGCTGGCAGTGATTCGTAGGCCCCCGCGAGGAGAACTATTGCCAAAAGCACATGACATGTCGAGGGAATGGGCATTAATATCAGCTTTATTTGATACAGATGTTCCGGTACCAGAACCTCTTGGGTTTTGCGAGGACCCGAGTATTACAGGTGCCTGGTTTTATATTATGGGATTTGTCTCTGGAAACCCATTATATAACGCTGACGATGTCCATAATTTGGTGCCAGAAACCAACCGAAAAAGATTAGCAAATTCGTTTATTGATAAGCTCGCAGCACTCCACAGCCTAAATCCTGACGAAATAGGGCTGGGCGAGCTTGGCAAAAAAGAAGGATACATAGCACGCCAAGTCAAAACCTGGTATCGCTCCTGGATGTCCTCGATCGAACCCGCACAATTAGATGACTCCCGAGCACACGACTTACAAAAATTTTTCCTAGATAACATACCGGACCAAGAATTAGCCCGTGTTGTTCACGGGGATTATGGGTTTCATAATACACTTGTAGGACAAGATGGCACCATCACTGCTATTGTAGACTGGGAAATTTCTACTCTGGGCGACCCTTTAGCTGACCTCGCTTATGCGCTTATGCCATGGCAGACTTCAGATATTTCTATTCCTAGAAATCCTGAGGCTGTTACCGCTCAATTTGGGTTCCCTTCTCGCGAATACCTAGCTGAAAGATATGAGAAAACAACTAGTAGGAATCTGTCACAGCTTAACTTCTATATCGCGTTCAACCGGTGGAAATCTGCAGCGATAGTACATGGTGTTTATGCCCGCTATATGGCAAACCAAAAAAGCGCAGACGGGGTCGATCTAATAAAAATGCATAGCGATATCATTGGTAATCTTGAAGAATCCGAACGCATCGTCGATAGCTTACCCTGAAGCTAATGTCTAATGGATTTCAGCCATCCGTTTATAAGCATCTCTAATCTTGTCAACATTAAATCCTACTTTTTTGCTTTCCTTGATAAGGATAGCCTCTTGAGCTGAGATGCGCTTCGCCTCTTCAATGATGCTGCGCTCCATCCCTTCCGGGATCACACAAGCGCCATGCATATCTGCATGGATTAGGTCACTGTCCTCACACTCCATTCCATGAACATTAACGGGACTGCCCCAATCCACAACATGTACCCAAGAATGAGAGGGGTTTACCATTCCCGCCAACATCTGGAAGTTCTCTGCTGAGTCTTTTATATCTCTGATACTCCCATTACTTACAAGACCAATACATCCTAATCCATAGTGAACATTCGTATTGACCTCACCCCAAAATGCCCCGTATCCAGGAATATCATCCACATCATCGATTACCACAATACTCGGCAGTGGGCCTCCCTCAGCAATATAATTGTAGTAACCCATAGCATCGCCAGGTCTTATTGGCTTATGCTGTGATCTTATTCGAGCTGTTCTGGCATAACCAACGATAGGAGGCAATTCTGTATGGGCGCAAAAAAAAGGTCTTATGCTAAACCCTCGATTACGGCGTTGAGGAGCAACGACTTCAATCGCGTTACATATTGTTGGTGTGTCAAGATTACCTAATTCACTCAATATTTCAGCTGACAATATAGCCATGAACAACTCCGATAAAATAAATCGATAAGTGAGATTATCTAGTCATCGCTACTATACAATCAAGTAGTCTTGCACCTTGACGCAGGAACAATTATTGTCAGACAACTTGTTTGCTAGATTCAATTAGGAGTAGTAATGCCAGAATTTTGTATTGTTGAAAAAGCGGATCATATTATGACCGTACGTATTAATCGCCCAGAACGTTTGAACGCTCTGCATCCCCCAGGAAATGCTGAACTCGGTGAAGTCTTCGATGATTTCGACGCAGATGATGATATGTGGGTAGCAATTATTACAGGCGAGGGTAGAGGCTTTAGCGCTGGAAATGATCTGAGATATCAGGCTGAAGGTGGAGAGCGAGTACCTATGCCTAAGGGTTTTGGGGGACTTTCCTCTCGCTTCGATATGATAAAACCAGTTATCGCAGCCGTTAATGGTGTTGCTATGGGGGGCGGCTTTGAAATTGCGTTGGCATGCGATCTTATAATTGCTTCTGACAAAGCCCTATTCGCACTACCAGAACCAAAGGTTGGCTTAGCTGCACTCGCCGGCGGGATGAACCGACTGCCAAGAGAGATTGGACCAAAACGGGCTCTAGGCATGATGCTTACTGGTCGACACGTCCCCGCTGAAGAAGGGTATCAACTGGGTTTTGTGACCGAAGTGGTACCCCATGATGACTTGATGGCACGCACACGAGAATGGGCTGATATGATCACCGCTTGCGCACCTTTATCTATTCGCGCTAGTAAAGATGTGGCATATAAAAGCTTGTCGATGGCTTCGTTACAGGAGTCGATGGAATATGAATATGATTCCATCGAGGCTATGACTAACGGTGAAGACTTTGTCGAAGGCCCTCTAGCTTTCTCCGAGAAACGTGCTCCGAATTGGACGGGAAAACCCCGCAGATAGCCTCCCTAAAATCAGCAATGTAATATGTACAAAGGCCGGCATTCATCGAACTGATTGGCGGCCTCTGTGTACAATATGTATTAAAGGCTCATGCATCGCGCCGCTATAACTAATATTCAAGCTGAGGTTTTGTAAACTATTTGCTTTCTCGCTTCGGTGCCCTAGCTATCAGGTCCCCGTAGGGCCTTCTAACTAGAAATCTTCTCTAACCAGAGGCTATCGATAAAAAGGCCGGGTAACGGCCTTTCTATCGAACACTAACTCAATTACCAAAGGTCATACTTCTGAACTTCATTTCGTCCTACGACCATATGATGAACTTCATCTGGGCCATCTGCTAAACGTAAAGTTCGTTGCCCTGCGTACATTTGAGCAAGCGGTGTCCACTTGGAAATCCCGGTGGCACCATGCATCTGAATTGCTTGATCAATTATTCTACAGGTAATCTCTGGGACCATAGCCTTCACTGCACTTACGTGAACTCTTGCTTCCTTGTTACCCAATACATCCATTGCCTTCGCTGCTCGAAGGACCATTAATTTACAAGCATCAATATCGATTCGCGCCCTTGAAACTACCTCAAGGTTTTTACCCAATTTAACGATAGGCTTTCCGAAGGCTACCCTAGAACCAGCACGTTTAACCATCAATTCCAAGGCCCTTTCAGCTTGACCAATTGAACGCATACAGTGATGTATTCTTCCTGGGCCTAAACGCACCTGGGAGATTTCAAAACCCCTGCCCTCTCCCAAGAGGATATTTTCCTTTGGTACGCGGACATTATCAAATTTGATATGCATATGACCATGCGGAGCATCATCATTATTAAAAACATGCATAGGTCCTAAGATATCGACTCCAGGCGTATCTTTAGGAACCAAAATTTGAGACTGTTGACGACTGGGGGCAGCATCAGGACTAGTCTTAACCATGGTAATCATGATCTTACACCGGGGGTCCCCAGCACCAGAGATATAATATTTCTCACCGTTAATAACCCAGTCATCTCCATCAAGAACTGCACTGGTGCTGATGTTCTTTGCATCAGATGACGGCAATCCCGGCTCAGTCATAGCATAGGCCGATCGAATTTCACCATTCAATAAGGGTTTTAGCCACTTTTCCTTTTGTTCTGGAGTACCTACTCTCTCAAGAACCTCCATATTACCGGTATCAGGAGCGCTACAATTTAGTGTCTCAGAGGATAGGGGGAAACGTCCAAGTTCTGCGGCTATATAGGCATAATCCAAGTTCTTTAACCCTTCACCAGTATCCGCATCCGGCAAAAAGAAGTTCCACAGCCCACTATCTTTTGCTTTTTGTTTAGCTCCTTCTAATAATTCAAGCTGTCTCGGATGCCATGACCAGCGATCCTCTTTTTCATCATTCAATGCGTGGAACTCTTCCGAAATGGGTTCAACATTTTCTTTGATGTGCTTTTTTACTGCATCTAAAAGCGGTTGCGCCGCTGGATCCATAACTAAGTTGTTCAGATCATCTGCCAAATCTGGCATAGGTTTCCTCCTAGGATTTACTTACTAGTATGACCGAGTTGACACTCAGCATTTTGCTTATCAATGTCCATTTTTATTATCAAAAAGACGAATACTTTAATGAGAGCGAACCAACAATTCAAAACCGGCTCTCCCCCAGCTTGCAAGTTTAGCACATCAGTAAAAAAGGTCATCGTAAACCATCATTTAACATCTTTTCATGCAGATCATCGATAGCATTGTTATTAGGTATTTTTTATCCACTAAAAGGTCTTTTATCCTTTATATTAAT
>NZGG01000011.1 GCA_002690865.1 Gammaproteobacteria bacterium
ACTGCGGGCCACGGCTGTACTGGTATTTGTGTACCACACTGTCGCTCCAAAGCGGCCGCCGCGGAGCGAGCGGGGTAATCAATACTTGTCAAGCAAGTCCTTTTGCGACCAGCTCTAGATTTCGTAGTAGAACAGCCTCCTCAGCAGTTTTTCAAGCCATAGAGGGGCCAGAACATGCCATTGAAGCTGGAGCATGACGTTGCTTCAACCTGATTGTAGATATGTCTGTATTTAGTTTCCCGAAGGAAATCGGGAACGCTCATCCCCTCAAGGTTGGACGAGAACGGCGTCATCGCAGTTAAATCCGACAACGCATTGCATAGATAGTTTAGGAGGCAATCAATCGTTCCCGATTGCGAAGGCTCTGGAAAAAAAATCAGGATTCACTTCATCGTCAAGATTAGCTACATCTACCTTCTCGGATATAGCCCCCAGGTCTTATCTCTGCATCTGGAATCACACGACGATAGCGGCGCAGGTCGTGATGGTTTGCGGCGAAAAGCACCAAGCTCAGCGAGAAAGGAGGTTCGTTTCTTCAATCTATGCCTGAAGTTCAAACAAAATCACCCAGAATCAGTGTTAAGTTAGTCTTGCGATAATTATTATACTGTAATAGCCAAACGTGTTTAAAATTTGCTAACAGAGTAAAATATTGATAGTTCCACGATATCACCATGGCCATGGCAAGTGGTAAGTGCCCGTTTTGTGGCGAAGGAAAGGTTCAGCTAGCTACGCAAAAGCCTGAACTCGAGACGAATGATCCACTCGAGGCGATGAACGCAGGCAATCATGCCCAGGCCATTGTGCTTTTGACTGCAAAGAGAGTCGAGAGAACAGCCTCGCAAACCGACCTCGAACTCCTTGCCCTTGCCCAGTTCGAATGCGGCGATTCACAAGAAGCAGCCAAACTCTTCCGCGAATTAGGAGAACAATACCCTGATGCTGGGCGCGCAGGCTGGTGGAAGGATCGAGCCATCGTCACGGAGCAAGCGGCTCACAACGGGGAATCGGTTGAACGTCCAAGTCCTATCACCGAGACCTATCGCTCTGGTAATGCCGAGCGCGTGCTGCGCGAATTTTGGGAGGGTCCCTACGCAGAAATCATGGATGGCAAAGAGAAGCCATTAAATGTTTACATCCCCAAGCCTTCGATCTGGCGCAGAGGAATCAATTTGATTCTGGGCGCAACTTATGACCTGGTTCAAGCTCTGGCGCGAGGAATCTCCAAAGTTGCCGACACTTCTTTCGCGCGCGTCGATGGTTATAGACAAGCGATGCGTCACGGGATATGGACTTACCTTCCCTCCACAGTTGGATTGCTTCGTCTGGCGAGCGACCGAGACGATCTCCTTGCGGGCAGAAATATCCCGGATTCAATGAGGATCCAACCCGGTGTCAGTTCAAGCTATACCGCGAAAGTCCCTGGCCCAGCTGGGTTTTTCACAGATCCTGATCGCCCAACTGCTGGGGCTGTAGGTCAACCGATTCCGATCCACGGTGGGCTGGGTGATAAGCCCAACGGCTACGAGCATCTGTTGCCATCCTCGGCCGAGATCGCTCAATCGGAACTTTACGCAGGTGGCACTCGCAAGAGCGCAGACCATCTCAATGTGTTCGCGATCGACCACCTGTTTGATCTGCCCCACGATGTGCTCATGCCAGCTTTCGATGAGGCTAAGAAAAAAGCGATTCCGGCAGCGCCAGGTAGCCCCGAGGCGCAGCTAGGCATTGAGTGGGTTTGGATCCGCGCCAATGAAGTGGATCCACATAGCGGCGCGGTGCTGTCCTCCACGACGAATGCATGGGACGGAAGCCCCGAACGTGGTAGCACTCCTGAGTCCGTTAAGAGAATGCGCACTAATCCTGCTACCGGGACAATGCTGCCGGGCGGCAAGATCTACCTTGAAGATGGCAAATGGCTGCCAACTATTGAGGACGAGAATGGTGCAAGGTTAATCCAAACTGGCATAGACCAGAACATGACTCTTGGAGTCACACTCATCAGAACTGTTTACGTACGTTTCCATAATCTTGTCTGCGATGTTCTTGCCAAGCGCTATCCAGGCTTAACCGGGAATCAATTGTATTGGAAGGCGGCCAACATCGTCATTCAGACGCGGGCCAAAGTGCACACTGCCTTCTGGACTCCGATGCTCTTTGGCCATGAGACGGCAACCAGGGGCTTGCACAGCAATCAGTTTGGTCTCCTTCAGGGCCGAAAGCCGCTTCGCCAGAGGCTTGTGCACGATCCTCTGCGCAAGGGCAGCCACCCAGTGCTTCACGGCCTCGCCGGTAATCCGAAGATTGCAGAGATGTTCTCGGATCCCGAACTCAAAGGGCTCGACTTCTCGGAAACGTATCGACCGGTGGGACACGCGGCTCAGCCGGATGGGTTTGACATGGCGCTCTGCACGATTCGCAAGCAAGGCCAGCCAGAGGCAGGCGGAGAGTACATCCCCCTCGTCAATACATTTGGCTCAGCAGGTAACGATCTCCTTCAGCGTGAAGGGATCGGGCGCATCGCCCACATGCTCATGAATACGTCGATGATGGCGTTTACTCTTAACAACTACCCGCCCCAGTTCGCCCACCTCGCCACTGCCGGTGGAACTACACGCATCGGTGAGACCGATGTACAGCGGGGATTGGATCGTGGTACTGGAAAGTACAACAGCTTTCTTGAGCGCTTGAATATTCCTGGTCTCAAGAGTTACCGCGAACTTTTCAAGGATCCAGACTCCCCTGAGTCACAAAGAGTGATCCAACGATGGAATACTCTCTTCGGCCCCTACAACGAAGCGAGTGGTGAACTTTTCCTGACGACTGGAATGGGGCAGCTCGCCGATGAGTATCGGCCCGATGGCTATGCAGTTCCCAACCCAACGTTTATGAATTTCGTGATGGAGGCCTCGACCCGTTTCATGCACAACGAGTGGCTCACTAAGTACGCGGGGCCGGAATACATCACACCAATCGGAACCAACATCGTTAACGCGATCACCTTTGAGCATCTTCTCGCCCTCTTTGGTGGTGCAGAGTTTAGGGAGTTTCTACAAAGTCGAACTCGACCTAATGTATTTAGTAACATGAAAACTAACATTCCGCATCCTATTGAATCTCATGTTAATTATGGTGAGGAAAATCTTTTTGATTTCGGGGCTGGTGCTCCATATCTTGAGGCCCATTGGACTGGCAAGGGCCTTGAAAAGTATGAGATCTATCGTGTCACTTATGACTCAAGATTGTACCTGGTTGATCTCACCGATCGAATGATCTATTTAGACCACGATGGTGATGGCCGTATTCGAACTTCCGATGCCGTATTCTTCATGCCTGAGGAACTTCCATCGGATGAGAAGTTGTTCTCGAAGGCAAGGAAAATTGCCCTGGACTCGCAACACTCTGGCAAGCTCTCCACCCATGAGATCAAGCTCCTCAAACAACACGGATACGATAAGAATAAGGTTGGAGTGGCTGTTGCACAGTAAATATACGTAGTCAGGAAAAATAGAATCTATTGTTTCTCCCCACGGCTACAATGGGAAGTACATTGCCAGATAGGTAATAGTTTTTAGTTAGGTATGTTGGCCGAGCTCCAGGGGCATTCCTGGGTGTCGATTCTTGAGGTCAGAAGATGAGGTAACTCGCCTTCACACGCTGGTCATAGAACTTTAAAGCTGCATTGACTATCGCTGTTGTTGTCATTAAAAAGGTGGAGAAATTGCTCTGCCAGTTTCCCTGACGATATGTCCACATGATGTAGCCCTGTGTCTATTGCGAATCGTCCGAATTCTGAGCAGGCAAAGCCTTTCCCTGTAGTGAATCTTTCGGATCTGCTTCCGTTGGTGAGCGCCATCTTGAGCGCTGTGCGTGGGCGTCTGCAGTATGGGCCAGGTGCCATCCTCACGGCTTGGTTTCAGCAGCTTGCACAGCGCTACGCAGGTAGTGGAGCCGTGATGCTTCCTCTGCCGGGAAAGAGGATCCTGCTGGTTGCCGACCGGGATCTCTCCGTTCACATCCTGAGCCAACCGCCAAGCCCCTCCGCCTATCTCCCTGGACGCCTCAAGATTCAGGCGATGGAGCTGCTCGCCCCCCATGCACTCACCACCGCCCACGATCACGACTGGCTCCAATGGCGCACGTTTCACGAAGCTGTGCTGTGCCCCGGATCACCTCACCCTGACCAATCCATTCACCTGCCCACGATCCTGGCCGCCTTCTCCGCTCCCTGTCATTCGCTCGACGACATCCGCCAGCGGCTCGGCGTCACGATGCTGGCAGTGGTGTTCGGTGTTAGGCCTGGATCCACCGTGTTGCAGGAGCTTGATCTGATGGCCCTTGCTGAGGATGTGCAACAGCTGGCGGATATGGTGAACCAACCTCTGCGCCGTCTGCTTCTGGGACCCTTCCAGAAATCACGCAGGGAGCGTGTCTATTCAGTCCTTGATGAGGCTTGGAAAGCTTCGACAGAAGATACGCCCATGGGCTCACTGTTGTCCCGTGCCCACGCCGCCAATAGCGCTGATTCAGGCCGGCAGGAACTGCTCGAACAACTGCCCCACTGGATATTCACTTTCCACGGATCAGCCAGCAAGTTGTTCGGTAGAACCCTAGCCATTCTTCTCTCGCGGCCTGAGCTCCTGGAGAATGTACGTCAAGAGTTGCGCACGGTCTGCGGTTCTGACGGCCCTTGCTCCGAGGATCAGATCGCCCGCCTCATTTATCTGGAGGCCTGTGTTCTGGAGACGGGCCGGCTGTATCCGCCTGTGCAGCTGACGGTGCACCGCAGGGACACCGAGGAGATCCACGAGGGGCGCCGAGTTCCGGCCAACACTGACATCCTGCAGCTGTTCTTGCTGCTACAACGGCCCCAGAAGCCCTACGTGGAGGCCAGCGAGTTTCAACCCTCCCTCTGGCTCAATCGTATGGGGGCCTGCCCTTTTTCCGATTTGTTCCTCAGTGGAGCACGCTCCTGCCCCGGCAAGGATCTGATCCTCTTCGTGATCAAGACTGGTCTCGCCAAGATCCTTATGGGCGACTTGCCGACCGTGCCCCATGGGGCATTCCTCTCGGCACGGTGGCCCCTGAGTTTTCCCGACCGCCTGATCCGGTTCACCGCGACCCCCTCCACATTCTGACCCCCGCTGCGTCTCGATCCATGGTCATGACCTCTGAGGATCTGTTGAACAGTTCCCCCGCCGAGCTTGATGCTCTCTACCGCCAGGCCCCCATCGGCCCGATCCCCGATGGCGTGGCCGAAGGGCACGTGCTATTCATCGCCGACACACCTGTGAACCGGCTGATCACCTCCTCCGTCAATGCGCTGGCCTGGCAGGGCAAAGTGTTCTTCCGCGACAAGGGATACCTTCTCAACCTGGTGAGTGCATTCCGCCTGCGCCTGGTAAAAGCAACACTTTCGCGCGGCGAAAGCTGGTTTTGCCCACGAGAGGAGGCGATCATTTTGGATTATTCGAAAACCTCATTTCTCGCCCAGAAGATTCGCGATGAGATTCGGCAGGTGGCCCCTGGTCTGTTCATCGGTCAGGCCTACTGGGACGACCACAGGGTGCTGAGTTTCTCTTTGCAGTTTCCCACCTGAATGGAACAGCCGATTCGCGTTGATTCCCTGCCCTAATCATGCTTCCCCAGTCGACCCTCACCATCGTGGCGCCGATCAAACCAGCGGAGGCAGCCATGGTTGTCCTGCGGGACGTGCTCGCAGCGATCGGTCGCGATCCGGTTGCGAATCCGCTCGTACCATTCGGCGATCTCACGGGGCTGCATTACGGGCGATTCGTGATTCTGGACGGGGCCGTGGACCCTGGCACCGGGCGTACGGTTGCCAGCAGCCTGGTCTTCAACTGCTGTGTTGATGGCCCTGCCGACCAGTTTCTGCAAGCCCTGATGGCGAGAGCGGGCTCTGGGCTGTGGGCCGTGTTTCAGCACTGCAGCGGAGCTCCAGCCCCAGGGGAGCATGGTGAGCTGCTGGCCTGGTTGCGAAGGCATCGAATCCCCACGCAAACCTTCTATGTGAACACTCTGGGGCGAACGGTGTTCCAGATCCTCAAAGAGGCCCAGCTGCGTGAGCGGATCGAAGGCTTTCTGGATAGGAAGGCAGGAAGCACCACCACCGCAACGAGCCCCTCCACCGTGCGCAAGGCGATTCAACAGTTTGTGCGCGGCACGAACGATCTTGCCTGGGCCATGCGGCCGGAGCCACCGCTGCCGTGGGCCTGGCGCCTGCGCGATGGTCTCCATCGGATTGGAGGGTTGGCTGTGGGTCTGCTGGTTGGTTTGCTGGCTCTGCCCTTCGTGCCGCTGTTCCTCGTAGTGTTGCGCCGAAGCGAGATCAATGCTCCCCATCCCAGGCAGGATCCCAACTTTCGGCTGAGCCAATTCAATCGACGCCAACTCTCGCAGGACGAGGATTTCTTCATCCAGAACCAGTTTTCGGTGCTTGGCTTTATCAAACCTGGCCTGTTTCGCTATGCCACGTTGCGCGCGATCTTGGTCGTGGCGGATTTCGTTGTCCACCACTTCTTTCGAGAGGGAGATCTGGGCACTGTTCCCTTGCTTAACCTCCATGGAGTGGACACAATTCACTTTGCCAATTGGATCGTTGTTGATCAGGGGCAGAGGGTTCTATTTCTCAGCAATTATGATTTCAATCTCGAAGACTATATGAATGACTTTATCAACAAAGTTGCTTGGGGTCTCAACCTGATCTTCGGTCACGGTGTTAATTACCCTCGCACAGATTGGATGGTCTTTGGCGGTGCCAGAGACGAGCAGGTATATAAAGCTGTGCTTCGCAAGTATCAGATCCGAACGCAGGTCTGGTTCTGTGCTTATCCAGATTTCTCGGCGATCACCATTCAAAAGAATGCGCAGCTTCGCGCTGGCTTGTTTGCTGAACTCGATTCTGCAGCCGAACGGGATTGGCTGGCGTTGCTGTGAGCCCCCCTGAACCCGCCATGAAGCTTGAGCTCTTTGATATTCAGGGAATCGTGGGCCGTGGCTACGGCAAACACTCTTCCGCCGCCTATCTGCTGCTGGAGGTGGAAGCGCCAGCCCTCGCCCGCCGATGGTTGGCGGAAAAGGTGGAGCGGGTGCACACCTGTGAGCAGACTCCGGACCCGGATGTGCCCTGCTTCAACATCGCCTTCACCCATGCTGGTCTGGAAGCCCTCGGGCTTGATGCAGAGGCCCTGAACACCTTCCCCAGCGAGCTCAAGGAGGGGATGACGGAACCCCAGCGCAGCCGAGCCCTCGGGGATGAGAGTGGCGCGGCTGATCCTGAGAGTTCTCCCCGCCACTGGGACTGGGGTGGAACGGCCGCAGGCCAGCGGCCGGTGCATCTGATGCTGATGGTGTTTGCTCCCAGCGAAGCAGATCTGGCCACAACAATCGCTGAGCTGAGCGTGTTGCTGAGGCCAGGTGGGTTAACCCTGGTTAGGCGTCTGCACACTGCCCTGTTGGCGGATCGAGAGGGCGGGGTGAGGGAGCATTTTGGCTTCCGCGACGCGATCAGCCAACCAGGCATCGCCGGCCTGCATCGAACCACCTCGGGCCAGCCGTTGGTGCCCGCCGGGGAATTCATCCTCGGCTATGAGAACGCCTACGGCCTTCTCACGGAGTGTCCACGCGTGCATCACAGCCTAGATCCAGACAGGCTGTTGCCACCGGCTGAATTCGGCACCCACGACTTGGGGCGCAATGGCAGCTATCTGGTGGTTCGTCAGCTGGGCCAGCGGGTGCGTGCCTTCTGGCAGTTTCTGGATGCCGTGAGCCGTGACCCTGACGGCGTCGCAAACCCTCAGCGGAGGGTGGCACTGGCGGCTCGCATGGTTGGACGCTGGCCCAGCGGGGCTCCACTGGTGGAGAGTCCGATAGAAGATGATCCAACCCGTGCCACGGACAACAGCTTCGGTTTCCATCAAAGCGACCCACAGGGCCTGCGCTGCCCGCTGGGTGCCCACATCCGTCGCAGCAATCCACGCGATTCGCTCGACCCGGCCCCAGGCACCGCCGCCTCTCTAGCGGTGAACGCCACCCACCGGCTCTTGCGGCGCGGCCGCACCTATGGCCCGCCATTGAGCACCACGTTCGATCCCGACGAGATTCTGCGGGCGGATGAAGGAGATGAGCGCGGCATCCACTTCATCTGTGTCAACGCGAACATCACTCGCCAGTTTGAGTTTGTGCAGCGCTCATGGATCAACAATTCGCAGTTCGATGGTCTCCTCGATGAGACCGATCCTCTCCTGGGGACTAGGCGTTTGCCCACGGGCCGCACCACCGACACATTCTCTGTCCCTGGCTGTCCAGTGCGCCAACGGATCTCGGGCTTGCCCACCTTCGTGGTGGTGCGTGGAGGAGCGTACTTCTTTCTGCCCAGCATCTCCGCCATTCGCTATCTGGCCTCTCTCAACTCCTGATCCCCCATGGCCCCTGTCCCGGACACTGCACCTGCCAACGGATCTGGCGACAGCCCGCGGCTGAATCCAAGCCTCCCGATTCCTCCCCCAAAGACAGGATCACCACTGTTGGATCTGCTCGCCAAGTTATCGATCGGGCTCACCCAGCTGGAGCGACGTTTCGATCCCTTTTTCCGGACCGCTTTCGATGCGTTGCTGCGAGGGCCCCTGACGGACCTGGTGACGTGCTGGATCAACCTGGCCCGTCGCGATGAGGGACTGGCGCTGGCGGAGGAGCGCCGCATGATCAACGAGGACGAGCTGGTGGATTCGATTATCACCTCGTTCACGGCCCAGATTAGGGACCTCTGGAAACCAGGGTATGCCGAGCGGGGAGGCCAAACGAAAACGTTTGGCATCGTACGCGCCGAATTCGAGGTTCACGACAACCTTCCTCCAGAGTTTCGGCATGGCATCTACGCCAAACCGCACACTTACAAAGCATGGGTGCGGTTCTCAGGGCCGGGCCCCTACATCACCCCAGACATTGATGACGTGGGTTTCATGAGCATCAGCGTGAAGCTGATGGGGGTGCCGGGGGAGAAGCTGATGCCCGATGAGAAGCACACTCTGGACCTCACCGGTGGCTGCACTCCCACCTTCGTGACGGCTGACTTGGCCTCCAATGCCAATCTCCAGCTGGAAAGTCTACGCAATGCGCAGATCCTGCACTTTCTGAATCTACGTAACAACCATGTGCTGGACCTGCTGATGCAAGCCCTCTGGACGCGCACCCAGACCAGCCCGCTGGAGGTGGCCTACTTCAGCTGTGTGCCTTACCTGCTGGGGCCAGACCAGGCCATGCAGTTTTCCTTTTGGCCGAAGGATGAGCGCCGAACATCCGTGCCTCGCCTGCCCCTGCGTCCGCCGGATGATTACCTGCGGCAGACGATGGCCCGCACCCTCGCGGAGAAAGAGGCGGCCTTTGATGTGCGCCTTCAGCTGCAACGGGATCCCCACCGAATGCCGATCGAGAATGCGGCGGTGTATTGGTCCGAGCGGCTGTCGCCGCGGGTGTCTGTGGCGACTCTTCGTATCTCCAGACAAACATTTGATTCCCCTAGCCAGCTTGCCTTTGCTCGCCAGCTCTCTTTCAATCCGTGGCACACCATTGCCGAGCACAGGCCTCTTGGCAACCAGAGTCGTGCCCGCCGGCGTATCTACTCCGAGCTCCTGGGGTTACGACAGCGCATGAACCGCACAACTCCCGTAGAACCTAGTGGTGATGAGGTCTTCCTTCCTTCAAATGATTGTTAACGAGCAACTATTCAAGACTCCATAAGGAGTTGTCTAATAACCGGGATAATTCTGGATGTCGCGCTGTAGCTCATTGCTGTCCATTTGGTTTCTATGCCGTTTGATGGAGTGATGTGTGAACCGAATTCAGTGGCCTCTGCTGGAATATTTGAATCGATATTTTCAATCTTTTGCTTTCAGGAAACAACTAAAAGCGGAAATGTATTTGGTGATGTGTCGTATCTTCCAATTGGCATTTATCGAATTGGGTGCAGTGGTGATCAATAAATCCACGCAGCTTGTTTGAATGCTGCTAGTCAAGGTCGGTGGGGCTGCGCACACCGAGAGGCCCTGAATTCAGAACGTGGGTGTAGATCATGGTGGTGCTCACATCCTTGATGCCCCAGCAGTTCCTGAATCGTGCGGATGTCCTGTCCCCGTTCCAGCAGGTGTGTTGCAAATGAATGCCAGCTGCCGCCACAGCGCGTTTCACCGCTTTTTGCACCACGCTGGGATCCAGATGATGCCGCCCCTGGCAGCCGTTGCTGGTATCGGTCCAACGATGCTGTTGCGGGAACACCCACTGCCAGCCCCATTCGCGCTCGGCATTGGGGTATTCCGACCTAACGCATAGGGCATCAGCACTCTCCCCCAGCCGGCTTCGAGATCACGCTGGTGCACCTGGCGTACATCAGTGAGATGGCGCTCAAGGGCCGGAATCAGGCTTTGTGGCAACAGCGTCAGGCGGTCTTTCCCCCCTTTGCCATCACGAATGCTGAGCTCCCGCCGCTGGGTGTCGATGTCTTTGACGCGCAGCCTAAGGGCTTCCATCAGGCGCAACCCACTGCCATAAAGCAATCCCACCACCAGAGCTGAGGTCCCTTGCAGTTGCACCCGCACGGCACGCACTTCAGCCACACTCAAAACCACAGGCAGACGTTTCCGCGTTCGAGCCCGGACGACGGAATCCAGCACCAAGGGTTGCCCCAGCAATTCGCGATAGAGAAACAGCAAGGCGGCCAGAGCCTGGTTCTGAGTGGAAGCGCTTACCTGCTCATTCGTGGCGAGATGGCTCAGAAAGGCGTTCACTTCATCACTGCCCATCTCCCTTGGATGCCGCAAGCGGTGAAAGCGCAGAAAGCATCTGATCCATTGGGTATAAGTGCTCACCGTGCGACGGGCGTAGTGGCGCACCTGTAGTTCC
>NZGG01000012.1 GCA_002690865.1 Gammaproteobacteria bacterium
TCGCTGCGTTAATTGAATTTATTAAATCTGCCCAGGTCGTTGCAGCATTAACACTTGTTTCGGCCTGATCTATCGTGTCGTGTAGCACCAACCACCTCAAGTCAACCATTGGCACGATAAACAGCTGGTTGTCGGTCGAGTCCACTTGAATAGGTGGAAGCATATAAAGAGGCTGAAACAGCCAGCGATTTTGCAGATCGTCGGTTACCATCAGCCCTGCAGTAGCTAGAGTGCGAGGCTCATTACCATCGGTTGGTATCTTTCCAGTTCCGTCCCAATTTATACCCCAACAATGATTCACGAATGTTGCAATATGCGACTTGTCTATTAAAAACAGCCCTCGCCCAAACCGCGTCATGCCCGTCGGAAATAAAAACTCGTTAATCCCCACTGGCGGCAACTCGGTTTCGCGCGGCGGTTCATGCACAATGCCCTCACTGTGAAGCACTGGCATCTCGTAATCGTCGAGTATTCCGTGATCGAATAATCTTTCGCCCTTGCGAAACCGGTTCTGCAAATACTGCGATACCTGCCCCTCGTAGTCCATTGTCAACGGAATATCAGGCGCGTCGCTGGCTGTGCCTAGCCGGAAAAACATTTCACTCATCGTCTGGTTCCTCCACCAATGGCGGCAAACCCCAGTCAAACGGAGTGTTGAAGGTCATGCTCATGCCCATCATTTTGTACTTTCCGACCTGCGTGAACCCAGGAGGATCCGCAAACCTAATTGACAGCTGCTCTCGCAGAAGCCAGCGGTAATTTTTGGTCGTTTCCTGGTAGATCGATAAATCAAAGTCGCCTTCTAGCAAGCAGCGCAGAATCTCCCACTTTCGCTGGAGCAAACCGTCGGACAAATCGAGCAGCGCCCTGTCCGATGTCCGAACTTTGTCCCGTACCTGGCGAACCAGTGGCGTGACGATCGTCGTGGCGTTCTCTGTCAGCGTATTGAAGCCAGAGCCGGCAAACATCGATTCCACGAATTGACCATTGCCAGGTGTAATGGTGCAGGCTTCTCTGCCAATCGGCAGCTCCTCCGGAATCGGTTGATCCAGGATGAAGCAGTTAGCTGGAGTGTATGCCGGCACTTGCGCAATGAGTCGCTCACGAATTGCCATGAGCACCTCCATCTGCGTCGCATACTTGCGTGAATCTGTTGTTTCTTCTGTCATCATTGAGTCTCGGTGTTTGTGCCGCTGTTAATAATGCGTTCTTCTTCGTCACCGGCTCCCGTCAAGGAAACCAGGGCTCCGCCGTCGGTTGCTGGCACTACGTCAAACGGTAGGGCTCCTGGGTTCAGGATCGCGTCTGTGGGCATCAAATTGTTCGCTCCGTAGATCAGCTGCATCGCGAGCCCGTAACGCTTGGTGTTGCCGTCTGCTGTGATCTCAGGGGGTCGCAGCGTTGTTTTCCAGTTAAGCAGCGTGAACGTAATGTCGTTTTCGTCCACGATCTCATCATGGATCGCCGGGATTAACGGAACGGTTCCTGTCCGTATGGCTTCGATTTCAAAGAACAGCCTGGTTAGCCCTGCGTTTACCTGGCTTACGACTGCACCTGGCTCGTCGTCTGCTACTTTGAGCGAATAGGGCAAATGCAGCCTGCCCTGGGGACAGTCCCAGGTGGTTGCGATCTGGTAAAGCGTGTAAGGGAAATTTTGCACGTCATATTTCGGTTCCACTGCTGGATAAGGATTTTTTGTCCAGGCGTCCGTGTCGTCTGGCAATGGATCGGGATAAACATACTCGTAGCTGTCCGGCGGATACGCTGGCACTTCCTCGGGACGGTCGTTCCTGGGCTGGCCCTGCTGTATGCCTGGCATACCATGCCAAACACTGCACGGGTGTTGCAGATAGCAAGCCAGCTGTCCGGCTGGTGTTTCCGAATCGTAAGCTAAAGGCTTAGGCCAAACGACTGGGTTGTAGCCTGGGATCCCATTTTCACCGACCAGGTTTCCGCCCCTGCCTCCTGTCATGTTTCTGACTCGCATGTTGAGCCAGGTGTCGTCCGACGTGGTGTATAGCACTGACGCCCTCATTTCGATCGTCGGCTCGTGCAGCTGGTCGATCACAGCCATTTCCTTGAGCACTGTCTGGTGCGTCGTATCCAGCCCCAGGTTCTGCAAATCCAGGATCCGCAAACTGAGCACCTTACCGGCGGTCGCGATCAAATCCGCCTTGTCCACGTTCTGCGGACCAGTGAGCCGAATTGTAAAGTTGGCAGCCTGAACAGCTCCCTGCGCCGTCGTGCTCTCGGTATGAGTGCAATCCCAATCCACAGCTGGAGCCGGCGCAGAAGCGTATTCCTGCTTGTCCTCGATCGTGTACTTGAGCACTGTCCCGGTTGGATCACTCACGAAGTTTTGGCTCATCCGGCGATAGCCCAGCATCAATGGCGGAAACACCGATGCCCGATAGAGCTGCGCGTCAAACTCAGCTCGCCTGGTGCGAAGCGTTCCCTCGATTCGCCTGGTCGTCACCCAGTTCTGGTCTTTCGATTCCGATATGCTCCAACGGTTATTCAGGATCTCACCACCGGATCCTGGGTCAGGCATCAGCGTGTAATCATCAACTGGCTTCTGGTCGTCGTATTCCAGGCACAGTGACCTGGCAATCTTGAACGTCGCCGATACCCGCATTGCCTTGCCGCCGAAAATCTGCTCGATCGCCACGTCCTCAACGTGCGGGCCGTTTTCAACGTCGATGACCGCGAAGCGACTGGCGGATCCCTGGCCGGCATATTTCGGGCTCCTGTAAATCGTCGTGTCACCAGCAATCTCGAGCTCACCCGCAGCGATCAGCAGTGTGTCCTCGAAGTCCTCGGCCTCGATTCCTGGTGTCTGGCCGCCGCAAACCATCCAAAAGTCCTTCCGGGCTTCTGACAGCTTCCTGGAAACCTGATCCATCGACTGCACTGTGTTCTGGTTTTGAGCCGGCACGCTGATAAACGAATTAGCGGTTGCCAGGGGATCCACGTTCAGAGGCACGTCCTGGTATTGGCTTTCTACCAGGGTGCTCTCCACGGTTACGACGAACCGCGAATACATCACATCGGTGTGCGAATCGTCCTTCACCACTGACTGCTGGAACCGCTTAACGACGCAATCCTTTAGCACAATTCCGTTGTAGTAGATTGAGATCATGGTCCGAATATCCTAATGCGGTCCGCGTCGCTCATTAGCGGTCGGTTGCCTGGGTTCATATAGCTCGTGCCTACCCCGTCAAACTTGCCGTCGGACAGGTCACTCAGGAACTTTCGAGCAGCTGTGTTGCTGTTAATTGGATCTTTCACTTTGCCGAAACTCATTATCTTGGCAAGCGCATGGACCTGCTCTGCCAGGAAAGTCAGACCGGGCAACACGCTACCCATGACGACGTTGCGAAACTCACCTAGTCCAGCCAGCACATCCATCGCGGCAGCCTGGAGTGGAACCGTCACCTCGGTCATCATGTCCCTGTATTCCTGGTTTGCCTCATCCAGCCTGGCGTATTCGTTCCCAACCCCCTCGCCCTGGCGAATGTCACGCTCGATCTGCCGTGCCTGTGCGAGCCCCACAGCTTTAGCCACTTCGCCATTCCACTCTGCAAGCCTGGCGTTCGCCTGGAGCACTCTGTTGGTGAAACCACTAACAGCCAGGTTTGCCCCGGTGACTGCTGTTGTCATGGCAGCCAGGGCAAATCCAGCTCTCCTGGCATTGCTGCTGGTGTCCCCGTCCGGTCCTGGTCCATCGCCTGAGGATCCCGCCGGGGCCGGTGGTGCTCCGTTTCCCAGGATCTGAGCGAGTATGTCGCTTTGCCATGGGTCCACGTTTTCGCTGTCCTGGACGCCTCCACGACTACGAAATGCCGCGTTCTGAGGCTGACCAGGCTGTGATGAATTGGCAAGAATTGCTGCCAGCCGATCGCTTCCTGAGTTGCCTGGGTCTGATGAACTCATGTTTTCGCTTCCCTTTGCACCTTTGCCGCCTGGTGACGATCGAACTCATACCTGGCTTCCTCTGCTGTGTCAGCCTGGCACATGAACCACCCGATACGCATGTCGTTGCCTATGCCAGCCACAGCTCCGAGCCTCACGATCTCTGCCTGGCGGACCGCGCTTCGCTTCCGATTCAACCACAAACTGAAAGCCAGATCGTAGCGTGTGCGGATCAAATTTGCCAAATCCCCAGCTCCGTAACATGCAGCCAGGTCGCAAAACGCTACGTTTTTTTTTGAAGCTGGAAACACCACAGGTCAAACGCATCGACCAGGCCAATGAGCTGCGCGACGGTCTGCCCTTTGCCGGTCGCTGGATCCAGCCGGTCTAACTTGAAAGCACGAGCTCCGGCAGCTGCCACGACCTCCATGCTTTGCGGGTTACCGTTTTTAGCTCGCTCCAGGTGCTCAGGCTTAAACTCAGCATCGAATGACAGGGCAAGAGCGACCATCATCGGGTCACAATACCTGGTTCCTTCCTCTGTCTCAAACTCGAATATCTGCCTGGCACGTTCTTCCTGCTTGGCAGCAGTGTTCGCTCGAGATGACCCTTTCCGCTTCCAAAATGCCATTTTCAGCCCCCCGTGTAGCCTGGCTCCGCAAGAGCTACCAACTCTGACAGATAAATACTTTCCTGGTCGGGCAAAGCTGCCTTCACCGAACACAGCACTTGATTGTGATGGATTGCCTGGATCTGGTACATACCATCGCCGCGAGCAAACCCGGAGGCTCGGTAAAGGTCGATCTCAGCGTAGCCGTTGATCGTATCGACATATTGACCCAGGACACTAGGCACGATATTCGCGCCTACGACGCTATTTGCCTGGCAAACCACGCAAGTGACTCGAGCGTCGTCCACTGCCTCGCCATTGAGCGAAATCTGTATTTTAAGCCTGCATCGCGAGCCAGCTGGTGGTGTAGGTATCACGTTCTGCTCCAGGGTTCCAGTAAACTCGTTCCCGTTTGTACCAAAAGTGACGCCAAGAAGCACTTCGGACACGTCCGGCAGCGTGAGATTGCCTGTGCTCGCTCCCACAGCAATGCCGTCACGCACATCGTCTGGCGATGGCACTATGCCTCCTCCGGTTGATAATGTTCCCTGGAGCGCATTGATTGCGTCTCCATAGGCTGGAGCCGTGTTAATGACGTTCCCCTCGGCTGGGTAAATTGCGCCAAAAAACGTTGCGAAGCTGTTTTGCAGTGCCATGATTAGCTCAGTGTTACCTGGATGGTGTCGCCTGATTGTGCGGTTGCCGTGTACTGCACCCCTGTCTTGGTAGTCGCTGCCAGGGCTGTTCCATTTGCTGCGATTCCTGCGTTGTCGGGAACCACTGTGTTTGCCCCATCCGTTCCCCGCATATCTGTATTGGATACGCATACGGCTGTCGTCGCGACGTTCGTGACGTTCGCGATAGCCTGAGTCGCCGGATCGAAGTCGTTTAAAGAAGCGACGGCAACCCCATTTGCGGTTATCCCTGCGTTGTCCGGGGCAATCGTATTTGCTGAGTCTGTTCCACGCATGTCCGAGTTGGTTGTGCAAACCGCGACCAGGGCAACGTCGCTCACCTGTGCCACCGTGTCCGCCCCTGGATCGAAGTCGTTGAGAGCTGCGATTGCGTTCTGGATCGCCACCTGGTTGGCAGCTGTTGCATCGCTCGCTCCAGCCTGGACGTTCGCGTTCACGTCGTTTCCGGTGAACGTGAGGCTGTCCGTTTTCGCCTTGATTCCAGTGATGTCACCATTGGCCGGCGCGAGCGTGTTGGCGTTATCAGTGCCTCGCATATCAGAGTTGGTTGTGCATGTCCCAACCGTCGTGACGTTGGCGACCGCCTGAGAACTAGGATCGAAATCGTTGAGAGCTGCAATATCTGCGATGATTGTGTTTTGCTTCGCAAGGGTTGCGTCACCACCTCCGCCACTTGGTGCTTGGTCAAGTGATTCAGCGGTGTACTGGTAATCGGTAGATGCCACACCAGTGATCGTAATGTCGTCTAGGTGAACGTTTGCTGAGTTGGCGTTCTCGTCTGAGTAACGAACTAAAGCGATGGCGTGTGAACCAGCCGTAACATTGAACGAGAAGGCTTCCCAAGTCTGGCCTGCCGTAGGGTTTTGCGACGCGCTTAAAGAACCGTCTACCCAAAACTCAACACGCTCATCAGAAGATGCAAATGAGTTGGTGGAGTAGAGGTACCCAGAGACTGTAGCTCCGTTGCCATAAGTCTCGGTCCTGACGATTCCTGTACGGTCGTTGCTTCCGTTATCACCGTCATTCTCCATCCTGATGCTCTGACTTCCAGTTCTTGCTTCGGCAGTAGACACAGTGGTGTCACTGGCGTTACCTCCGAAATATGCAACCGCTGTCCATCCATCGAAACCACTCTCGAACCCACTAAAGATGTCCGCAGTGTCGGTCTCAACCATTGTGTCTATCTTATCCGTGACGGCTTTCACCGCTGTAACGTCCGAGGCATTTGCCGTCGTAACAGTGTCTGTGGTAGGGTCAAAATCATTAAGTGCTGCGATAGCGTTGCTGATGCTTGTCTGATTTGCTGCTGTTGCATCGCTTTTGAAGTCGTTGAGCGTCAGCGGGTAAGCCTGGTTAAATGCGTTTACAGCATTCGCCAGCACCAGCACGGCACTTAAATGATCCGCGTTGGTTTCTGCCTGGGTGAGTTCCAGCTGCCATAGTCCGTTCCCAGCATGTGTTGCTGTGTTGGTCGCGGTTGCTTGAGCGTTACCATCTTTGGACAGATAGACTGCTGGTGTACCTGTTGTGACTGGCGACCCATCAGCAACAGCGATCGCGCCGAAAGTGATGTACTGATTCGCTGTGTTCTTTATCATGAGTTGAATCCGATCGCTTTATTCGTTGAAGCGAAATAAGGTTTGAACGAAGCTGGTCCACCAGCAGCATCACGAGCTGATGCTAACCATGTCACATCGTTAGATGTATAGACCGAGTTGACTGTTCTGCAAGCATCGATCTCGCCATCGAACGAATAGTAAATCGTTGAACTGGTTGCAGACTTCAGCGCGCCGATAGTTTGATCTGGCGCAGCGCCAGCGAACGAGTTGTAAGGCATAGCAGTCAGTCCAACTCCTGTAGTTGTTCGAGACACAGCTACAGCCACATCATCAACGAATAGATTCAGTTTGTTGACGACATTAGTAACGCTGATTGTGTCGATATAAATCACCCCTGATGATGCGTCCTCGTCCTGATAACGAACCAACGCAACGGTCTGACTACCAGCCGAGAGATTGAACGAAAACTGCACCCAACTTTGGGTGGCACTTGGCGTAAACTCTGAAACGTATGACCCATCAATCCAGAGTTCGAGATTCAAATCATTGCTGTGCGTTGGTCGTGAGCAAAAGTAATATCCGCTGACAGTGCCGCCGCCGGATCCGATGGTTAATGTTTGAGCGATTCCGGTTCTGTCCGCAGTTTCGGTCGAGTTGACCATTCGGACGGAGTATGGCGACGACTGCGACTCAATCGTCGACCTCGTTGTATCAGCGCCTGTGCCGCCGCCATAACCCACCGTCGACCAGTCACCCCAATCGGTATCGAAGTCATTCGTCTGAGTGCTGGAACTCCCGGCTCCGTCGAATGTTGCTGTTATGTTGTACCAACTGCCCGACGAGATGTTCAGGTTCGTCGTCTCGATCTTCTCTGAGTCGCCCGACGATGCAACCGGATCGAAGTAGCCAATGAACAGTCCAAACTCATCGCCTGCCTGATACAGCTGAAAATTGCCTCGAACATAGCCGTGATTGCAGAATATCATCTGCTTAGAGGCAGTTGTCTGCCCTGGTTTCACCCACGCGCTCACCGACCACTGCGACTGATTGTTGTAATCCGCGATCGGACCATCTGACCATCGCTGACTCGAAGCCGACGAGAAAGAAAATGCGTTTGATCCGCCCGATGCTGTATCTGCAACTATCGACGCATTGTTGAACGGATAGACGTGATTCCCATTGTTCGAGAGATCAATGCCGCCGGGATACCATCCACCACCGTACCATGAAATTTCGTTATAGGTCGCTGGCATGTTCGCTGATGTAACTTGAAATTCGACCGACACTTCATCAATCGTCACTGTCCCGAACATCTGATCGCTCAGGTAAAACTCCCATGTGCCATCGACGCTCGAAGGAAAGCTGCCGCTGCTTATTTGCAAGGTGTCGGTTCGAGTGCCTGATCCGAACGGGAGACTTCCGCTGTTGAAAATGTAGTGATAGCTTCCGTCTGGATCAATTACATAACACTCGCACCCCTGCCAGCTAGATTGGTTATCCCATGTGATGCTCAATTCGATACCAGTAATGTCGCTCGCGGCGAGCAACAAATCAGCACCATCAACTTCAACATCAGACTGGACGCTTTGGCCGGATTGATTTGTTAGGTTTTCGTATATGAGTGTTTGCGTCATTTTTTGCTGCCTCGCAATTCTTCGACCTGGCAACCAGCTTGTTTCGCAATGGCTTGCCAAATATGCAACCTATCTTCCTGGCAGTCCGCGAGCGCGGCCTGGGTGTCGTCGAGTTTTTTATCTACCCGTGTGAAATGCTGCACCATTTGCTTCCATAGCACTCCGATCACCGTGCCAAGTGTAGCCACAGCTGCCACTAACATACTGACCTGGGTAATGTCTGAGCTTCCAATCATTCTTTCCTGGCTCCTGCTGCGTGAACGGCGACATACTCCCAGGCTTGCAGTTTCTGACCGTAGAAACACCCGAAGCCTGTTTTTTTCCAACTTGGCCCGTAGCTGTTTACGAAGGTGATACCATACCTGTCCAGGCTGTCCGCTGGAGCGTTTCCGCGATCAACCACCTCTAAGCCAAGAATCGCGTGCCGCCACCACGGAACCGAAAAAGTGACCGGCGCGGGCTCATCGCAGAGCATAAGGCTGATTGCCATATCCAGGTCGTTTCCGCAATCCGTGAAGGTGCAGAGCTGATTCAGATCGCGTTCCTTGGCGACGCTCTCGTCGTTTTCCAGTGTTCGATCCATCGAGCGATTCGGCCACGCATTGATCGTTGGGATCCCACCCTGCTCCTGGATCATTGCTACAGCCTGGGAACAATGGCCGCCGCGATTCTGGAAATTCATCCCGACCGCTGCCACTGCTGTCGCTGATAAGTGGGGGACAGGATCGATGCCCTGGAAAGCCAACCTGTTCATCACGCCGGCGACTACAGAGTAGGCCCAGCAATACTTTAGCGTTCCCTGGTCGAGCACTGGGATCTTGTGATACCGATGGTGCTCATAAGGCGACGTTCGCCTAATCTTGTGCTTACTGATGAGCTCGGGCCACTGCTGCCTGGGTATTGGTTCGCCTGGCAACGTCCACCCTGGACGATCTTCAAACACGCTGCCAACCGGCTGCTTGCGATAGTCGCGTTCGATCAGCCCATGCGAGTCGCTTGGGGTCAGTCCTTGTGTTTCATCCATCACTTGTACTCCTTGAGCCGTTCAAGGATGTCGTCATCCAGGGGCAGCACTGTGATCTTTCCACCCTGGCTAACAGCTGCAGCTGGCCGACTGCCATCGGTAGCCTGGAACAGCTCCTGGATCCAGGGCTCGGCGTCGCCCAGGTCTGCATCCTCGGCGTATCGACGCAGCTCAATGCCGTTTGCTTCTGCCCAGGCATCGAGCTGGATGGAGCTACCCATTCCTGTCGGTGGGACTAACACCATCGCGTCGGGGTAATCATTTCCGACTGGTGGCTCCACCCGGCCTGGGGATCGAGCGAAGTAGAACAGGGCAGCGAGCATCGCCGCGATCACTAGCGCCTTTTGTGTTTCACTTGTCATCGTCGGACTCGCTCTGTTTTTCGATGATGCTGGCAATGAGTTCCTGCACCTTTGGATCGTCCAAGTCTAACCCTGGTTTCTTTGTCACCGCTTTTTGCAAAGTTTCCAATGCCCCCGCGACTACCGGCCAAAGCCCGCTGACCAGGAGGATAGCAACGTAACCAACGCCGTCCACTGCTGAGATCAGCGCTTGGATCGCAAGCCCAACGATGTCCACCGACTCTACCTGGTCGTCGCCGGAGCTCCACAACCCAAACACGTCGTTTGCCCACAACTGATAGGCCGCGAATAACACGAAGCAACCGACCAGGAACCTAAATCCTCTATCATCTTTCATCGATTAAATCCTCGAGCCATTTATTTACTAACCTCGCCGCGAACCTCACGGCGATCGCTGTCAGCACCGCTGACCAAATACCCGTCACTTTCTTGTTGCGAATAAATCGAAACGTGTCCTCCTGGACGAGCGAGGCTGTCCGCGCGTCCTGAGTTGCTCGAGCGTTCCACCGTTCTCTGGCGTAGGCTCGAATTTCGATTCTCCTTTGCTGACTTAAAAGTCGCTCCATCATCACTTGCCCCAAATTCGTACCCGGAAGCTACCGTAATTGGAATACGCTACTGCGTCGCCTAGCAACACGCGGCTATTGTCGTCATGTGGTCCCGATCGCCCGGATGGTCTGCACGTTCCAACTGATCGGTGCGGGGTGTTCCGCGATCGCCAACCGACTCCCTCGAAGCCCGCTCCAGGCACAGATTGCCAGTTCCCAGCACTCTTGGGTGGGTGATTCCTGTAGCCACGAGCCGCCATGTAATCAGCTCGAGATTGAGCAATTTGCTGCCCGTAGCTGATTGGATCGGCGCGCGTAATAACAGCCAGAACAGGTGTCGCTTGAGTGTCACCCTCCGAGGAAATACCGTCAGCGATAGCCTGCCCTGGCTGTAATTTTGTTCCCTGGCTAACTGCCAGGGCGAAAAAGCAAAGAGCTATCAGCCTGAGCATCCGAGCGACCTGCGTTTGAATAAGCGACTAAAAAGCACGCCCCCCCTACGCGATCGACGCTCTGTGGTTGTCTTAACGGAACGCAAACGCGATACCGGGCCGCAGGAACCATCCCGGCAAACCGGCGATTCGGCAATCGGCGTCTCTGTGACGGTCCTGGTTCGCTTAAACAGCACTGTCGGCTCGGGAGCAGCTGCTGGAGCACGATCGCCAGCATCGACTGGAGCGACCAAATAACTAGCTGCGATTGCTGCAGCTAACACCAGGGGAATAGTGAATTTCATTTTTCTATCCTTAGAAACAAGGCGGCTAGGAAAGGCAAAACGTAGGGGCGGCACGGATGCCTCTCCCTGCCGCCTTGCCGAATTGTAAGCAAGTCCAGCGATCAGCTGCAAGCTATTCGTCATTGATGATTGCTTCGGGCAATTCCAGGAGCTCAATACCAACCGCTTCCTCTGTGTCTTTTGGAACCTGCCGCTGTTGGTGCGTCACGGAAAAAATCACCTCTGGACCGTCGTCCGGCAGCAAACCAATCTCTACCAGGGAATCGAGCATCGCTTTTCCCGATAAATTGTCATTATCGATCCTCCGATGGCGAAAGTGGTGGAAATTGATGGCGATTGGCCCATTTAGCTCGGGTGGTCGATCGGTGATCTTTTCGCGTTCGTAGCCGCATTTCAGCATCTGGTTCAGTCGCCTTCGCTCTGGAACTTGCGTTTTTCGCAGCTCTTTAACCGCGAGCTTCTTTTTTTTACTCGGCCTGTTGAGCGATTCGTATTCCTGCATCGCTAAAGGGCTTGGGGTTCGCCCTGAAATCGACTCGCACACGATATTGTGAATCAGTGATCGCAGCTTCATTCGCTCCATGTGGTGCATACCCAGGAGCCGATTCCAGCTTGGCGCAGCAAACTCAGCGATGAACAGCCGCATGGCAAAAACTTTGTTGCCATTTACCGATGCAACGTAGGTTTCCGTCAGTCCAGGCTCGTGTAGTACATCCATCCAGTGCATCATTTTCCCCTTGGTTTTGTAAGATCGGCGTAAACACACCTGGCCGCATACACAGCCAGGATTAGCCACAAAGCCCAGATCGTCATCAGAAAGATTTGATCGATCGCGTTCATTTCTCGCCCTTTCGTTGTTTTGCCCTGGTTCGCAAATCTGCCAGGAGCATGTCGTGCTCGTTTCTTGAAAGCTGCCCGAGTCTCAGCAGCTTGCCGAGCTCCTGGGCCTTGCTAATCGCTTCGGTCAAAGGCATGGCGTAGCCTGAATCAATCCGTTGCAATTCGTGCTTTTTCATGCGACCAAACATCTTCGCCTCCTTCTGAGTTTATAAGTTTCGGAGCTGCAATTTTTCGCACCACCACCTTCGATGAAGTGATACGTCCACCGTCTCGCTCTACCTGGTTCGCTTCACTGAGCCCTGGCAAAGGTGCTGCCTGCTCTGCCGTCAATCCAGACGAAGCCAGCGACCGGTAAACCTGGATAAATTCCTTCCTGGTCCAAGTCTCATTTTTCGGATCCCTAGTGCAAAATTCAGGCCAGCCACCCAGGTGTCGAATCGTCGCATTTACGACCGGATCCTCAAAATCAACGTGCCTGTACATCCCGTGGATGTGTAACGCCGCGTTTGAGGCGTCCCAAGCCCGCACTGCGTCCGCCGACGGGTTCACCCCTCTCAATTCACTGGGTGTAGGCCAGAATCGATTACAGGCGACGTGAGAGGCTGCTATGGCTTTCAGCCTCCAAATCGGAATATCCCGCAAACACTCGAAATAAACTGCCAGCATTTCGTCGGTTATTTGTCGATCGTAAACCACTCCGAGGCTCTCGATGATGCTCGCGAACTCGAGGCGATGTCGCTTTTCATCCATTGATGAATTTGGTGATTCGAGCTTCCCGGTCGTTGGCTTGTGGTGCGTCATAGTTTCCCTCGCATAGTTTAGTGATGTTTGCTTCGTTCAAAGTCCAGTCGAAAGTTGGCTGCCAGGAAAACGATCCGTGATTGTGGACCGGTAGCTTTTCCAGACTAGCTTCCCAGTTTGCCAGGAACCCTGGCTTCTTGCTCGCGGTCCTCCAGGCTCGGCGTCGCTTGTCCGTGATAGCTCGGACCTTCGCCAGATTCTTGTGCGTCGCAGCTGCTTCGTTCCATTTCTGGACGGCAATTTCGATCGCAAACCCACTGGCTACAGTGGGCGCAGATAACTCTTTCTCTTGTTCTAACTCTAACTCTAACTCTCTCTCTAACTCTAACTCTAACTCTCTCTCTGTTACAGTTTCTGTTACATGTTCTGTAACATTGTTTGCAGCAGGTTCTGTAACAGTCCCTGTAACATTGTCTGTTCCTGTTCGCAGCTTTTTCTTCTTGGCTGCCCTGGCTTTTTTGGTTTGTTGCCCTCGTTTTACGGTCTTTTTTTCCTGCTCGGCCATTACCTTTTCGAGCCGCAGATTCTTGAACTCGTCGCCTCCTCCACCGTATTGCTCGAAAAAGTATTCCATCACCAGCCGATAATCATCCTGCTCCTGCTCGTTCATTGCTGGATAAATCCTTTCAAACTTTACTGTATCAACGTATCCATCGTTGAATTGCATCAGCAGCAAACGGAGGTACAGTCCCTGTTGCTGGAATGTTAAATCGAGCGTTCCAATTACCCAGGCGTCGTGGTAAAGCGGGAACCAATGATGTTTTGAGTTTGTGGTCATTTGTGGTATGTTTCCATGCTTGTGGTTTAGTGATGGGCCGCGATCGACACCCGCCCGATCGCGGCCTTTTTTTTTGCGCTGCTAACGAATCGGTCGATCATTGTAGCGATGATCGCCATCCAGGATCCGGTGGATCGTAGTTAGCCCGATACCTGAGTCCTTGTGGATGTCGCTGATCTTTCGGCCCATCCAGAACAATCCCAGGATCATTGCGCAATCTGTAAGCTCAATCGGCTGGCGACGCTCCATCGCCCTCGCTGGGCCTTTCTCAGCGATGTGTGGGTGCGAGCCGCTGGCAATGCGACGAACGGTAGTGTCGCTGACGCCATACTTTGCCGCGAGCTCACGCAGGGGGACGCCAGGGCATCGCAGCATGTCTGCGTGGCAAAGGATCGCGTCGTTCTTTGGCATTTTGCTCATTGCTGATCCAGTATGTTGTCGATCTTTTGCTGGACGCGAGCCAGGAGCGTGTTGCCGTGCATGACCTGGATGGCTCCCATGCTCGCGTCGTAGGCGATCTGGTCTGCGATCACTGAGAGTTCTTCCTGTCCCTTAGCTTCTCGGATTCGCTCGCCATACCTCTCGATGATCTGCTCATCCGGTGTCAGCACGTCAGCATCGTCAGCAACTGGCTCGGCTTTTGGCTTCGCCTTTGCCGGCTTTCTCTTGGGCTTGGACTTGGCCTTGGCGATTAGCTTTTCGCCCTGGCTCGGCTTCGGCTCGCTGGTAGCTTCAACCATCGGGAAAGCCTGCTCCACCGTCTGCAGCCCGTCCTTGATCGCAACATAGATTCGTCGCATTGCCAGGTACTGGGCTGGCTGGATGGCATCCACCGATCGCTGCAGCTTCGCGACAATCTGCTCCTGGGTGACTCCGAGCTCGCCAAATCGTTCGACCATCTGCATAATCTTTTCAGAGTCCAGGTCGATGTTTGCTTTAAGCGTCCTCGCACATTCGTCAACAGCTTCCTCGATCACGTCGCGCGGTATCACGTTTTCCAGGCATGTCCTGACTCGACGCTGTGCCTGGTTCGCGATCCAGTCTGCCAGCTCGTCCTCTCGCAGCTGCCGTTGGCCGCCGCGAACTCGAATCCTATGCGGCACGATGAACTGCCGGCTGTACCTGGCGTTGGTTTGCTGGTCCCAGGCGTAGGCTTCCACGGTCGATTCGCCGTGTCCCCTGGACAGCTCTCGGTAGCCCCAGTCCAGGTTTCCCCAGGCGAGCGCTACCTGGACAACCAAGGAAATGCTCGGACCTGTAATGTCCTGGCCGCCCTTGGCGTAGGTGTAAACCGCTGACTCCGCGAGACGCACCCGCTGGCAACTGGTCTGTATCTGCGCGATCGCTCGCTGCTCGTTTCGCGGCCGTGCAGCTGCAACCGTGAGCGACGCCTGGATCGCTCCTTGCGTCCTGGCTTGCTCGGAAATCGAAAGAGACTGTGACTGCTGTTCTTCCTGCTGGATTAGTTGTTGGTTGGTCATTTGACTAAAAGCCTTCTGCTAGTGGATGTGGTAGTGAACTCTCTGCACAGCTCTGGGTGAGCCGCTTTTAACGCTGCTGTATCGAGCCGCATACTGTGAGCTGTTTTCCAGGTAGCAAGTACCCGGTCACCGTCTGCGATTCCTTCTCCATCTTCGATAGCGATCTTTACCTGGCTTTCCAGCATCTTGATCGCCGTCCGATTTTTCTTCTCTTCTTTTTTCAAAGCCTTCAACTGCTCGATCGCCAGGACAATTTCCTCGTCGGCGTCGGCCATTTTTTCGGGCTTGTGAATAGGCCAAAACTGTGCGGCTTCGTCGCCGTTGATCGGATCCGGCATCTGCCGGCTTTCGACCATTTTCCAAAACTCGCCAGCCGTTTCCTCCATGTACTCCTGGAACTCGACATCAGCCTCCAGGTGGTATATCTCGATCCTTCGACCACGATCGAAAAACAGCACAGGCACATCAGCAAAAGGAACATCGGCAATTCGCATATTCCACTGACACTGGCAAAAGTAGTCAGGCGGAATGTCAGAGGATCCTGGCTCTCCCCAGGCTCGCGAGTCGCCGGCTGTCTTGACCTCGAGCACTCCTTGGTCGCCGGAAGGAAGGGTTATCAAACCGTCCAGGTTGCAGCGAGCCCAGGGCTTTCCTGGGACGCTAATCGCTTCCAGGCTGGTAGCAACGTGATACCCTGTTTCCTCGCGGTATTTCTCCACGACAAACGATTCCAGGAAACTACCCAGTTCCATTGCCAGGTTCGGTGGTCCGTCATCGATCGGCGATGTTTTTTCTAGCCAAACGTCGCACGGTGTTCGCCACTTTGATAGCCCTAGCACTGCCGCGATCTCGGATCCGCCAATGCCCTGTTGTCGCTCTTTAAGCCATTGATTGCGGTTCATGCTTCACCTCCTTCCAGCTGAAAATCGTGGCAGTCAACGCTCTCGATTTTTCGACCGCTTTGCACATCTTTGAGGACTTCGATCATCGCCTCATTTGCTCGTTGGATCGATCGGAACATTTCATGGATCTCACCCTTTGCTGCCTCGTCCTCCGTGACTCGAGCCAGGTGATTTACAAGAACCAGATTTGCAACTGCCTGGTTGCTCGCCAATCGCTCGACTGCCCAGGCAACAGCACGGTTCGATTTGCCGTAGCTTTTCGGCTTCTCGTCGCTTTTCTTCGCTCGTCTTGTATAGTCGATACCGAGCGCTTCGAGGATGGATCCGATCGCACCCCAGGAGCAATCGAATCCCTTTGCTGCCACGACTGTCCAGATGTCAGTTTTGGTTAATGGCAGCTTCTTTTCTTCGTGCAGCTCCGTAAGAAATACCTGCAGCTGTGCGCGTTCCAGGCTAGTGAGATGCTTCGTGTTTTTCTCGTTCATCACATTTCCTTCAAAGTGGTTAAAGAGCCTGGTCAGAATTGAGCCAGGCAAAGGGACGCCGGGAGTCGAATACCGGATGAGCCGTGCAGATCGCACGCTCGCGCCCCTTGGGTGGTCAGGTCGTGATCGTCGCGTCAGCTCGTCAGCTGCGCGTCACCTCCTGCCACCCTGCCATCCGCAGATGACACGTCTGGTCACGCCCAGGAGCCATCGCTAAACATCAGCAGGCTGCTGGGGACCATGAAGTTCAAAAACATTACGCCGCTGCAATCTTCCTCAGTGATGCCGCCAGGACCGCACACGCCGACCTCGTGAAGCCACTGGATGCTTTCGCGGATATGAGCATCAAATTTGCGTCGCGCGTCCCTCACGCGAGCGTAGGGAGCCTGGTTGTACGTCGATCGAACGTCGAGCTCGTGATACTTATCCCACAGGTCATTAGCTCTCTCGATCCGCTTCTCGACTTTCTTGGTGAAAGCGTCGATCTGTCGCTTGGTGATTTTTCTGGTTGTCGTTTTCATGGTCGCAATCCTTGGTTGTGGTGGTGAGTTATTCAGCGAGTCTCTTAACTTCGTCGTCAGCCATGCGCTTGAACAACTTGAGCAGGCTCGTCTCTCTCGCCAGTGCGTCTATCGCTGTAGATGGCTTGCCGAGGGCCTCGTCAAGTTTTGACGCGACCGCTAGTTCGTTGATTGTTCTGCCTAACTGTGACTCGGTTGGTGCTTTCTTCATGGTCGCAATCCTTGGTTGTAGTGGTGAGTTATTTGTCGTCGATGGAGCTATTGGTTTCTACTGAACGCAACCGGTCAGACAAGTCGAAAAGCATGTTCCAGTGTGCCAGGTTGTTTTCCTGCGCAGCTTTCTGCAGATCCGATACGGTCGCGACTCCCATAAATTCCGCGCCTCTCCTCAGCCCCTCAGCGACCACTTGATTCAGTTTCCGGGCTTCTTCTTTCGTAAGTTTCATCGTCGCAATCCTTATTTGGTGGTGATTAAAACAGCTCGTCTGCAACGACAAAAAGCGACGAATGGAGCCAGCATTTCTTGCCCCGTGTATTGATGTGGGCATCGCCTTCGTCGTCGATCGTCGCGTCGATAGTTTCGCGGTAGCAGCGATCGGCCAGTTTTTCGTCGCCGAAGTGCCGCATGAGCTCATCGTAGCCGGCTGAAACGTAAATTATCGAGCACGGGGAATTTGTTTGCCGGCTGTGAGCGTATGTGCAGCCTAGTGAATGGTTCTGATTTTGAGCAACGTCGGCGCCGCAACCAGGGCATGTTTTTGTGGTCATGGGTGCAATCCTAAGTGGAGGTTCAGTGAAAGGTGGCTTACAGGTGGTTTAGTCCGTACTGCATACCGTCGATCAATGCTTTGCAGGCTAGAAAGTTTTTGTCGGACAGCTTTTTTCGCGTAGAGGTAAACGTGTAAACCGGCACACCGGTCACGCCGCACTCCGACTCAATTTTGAATCGTGGTGAGCCGCAGATTGTCGCCAACTTAAAAGCGATGGCGTCCAGCTTCGCGGAATCAAGGCTGTGGTGTGCGACGAGAAAGAATGATGGTTTTGACATGAGTGCAATCCTGACGGGAGGGGTGAAGATTAGGAAACGGTGACGCTTACAACGTCAAATTGTGGGTAGTCCTCCAGCGACAACTCAAAGCGACTCAGATCGCTGACATGCTGGTTTGGCCTGACGACGATCTCTGACCAATCATCGCCAAGCACAGGAACCACAACCACTTCCTCGATCAAAACGTGATCTGAGTAGTCTGAAGGCAGGAAGTTGGTCAATTCGCGGCTGATGATGTTCTTAATCTTGTCTTTCATGGGTGCAATCCTGTTTAAGTTGTGATCGTTGCGTTTGGTGTAAACGCTGCAGAACACTAAACCTATCGACGGATCTCCCACTCTGCAACAGCTATTCAACGGCTTTCCCAGGTTTTTCTAAAAACAATTCACCCAGGCGTCATTTGGCTGGCATTTGGCTGACCAAATAGGGGTGTCGTCCGATGCACCCCAGGGGTGTCGTCCGATGCACTGACAAGCAAACCCCCAAAACCCCTAAAACTCACCCACTTGGGGGGTAAATGTAATACTTATGCCCCTACTTATGCCCCTACTTATTTACCTGGTGACAATGGCTATCCGTGCTCGAGCCCGTTTTTCGTTTCATACGTCAGTTCTCGCATTTCCGCCGGCCTGTTTGTGCCGGTAAAACCAAACGGGGGAGGCTTCAAATACCCAGATTCAACCATTTCTTTCAGCACAATTTCCTTGTGCTTGCTGCAAAACTTCTCCCCTCGAATCGGCCTTTCAGTGCATCTTTCGCATGTTTCTCGCATCACTCGCTGCCTTTCTTTAGTTTCTTGACTTTCTTTGTTCGGCATTCGCACAGTATGATGAGGCGACGGCAGTTGCGACAACGACAATTTTCACAAACCGTTACGTCATCTCGCACTCGCCTTTGACAATGGTTGCACCTATTCATGGGGATCCTCTGTGTACGAATACGAAATTTCGTCAGCTGACGATATTATTGACGACGCCAGCACAATCAGCGCTCCTGTACCAAAGACTTCAGAGAGCCACATGCACGATTACCTGGTCGCGATGGGGGATGAAGCCAAGACGCTCGTTGGCTTTGATGATTGCGTTTGCGGCATCAATTTCAACGGCGAATATTATGATGTGTACTACTCGATGCCGGCCATGATTTTGCAGATGATGCGAGACAACGACATGAATAAATTTGATGCGGTTGAGTTTATTCAGTACAACACAGTCAGGAGCCTCGATTACGAAAAAGGTATAATCATCATCGACGCTGCTTTCCCGACGACGATCTCCCAGGGGCGCACCACCGAAACGCCGAAAACAATCCTGGCAGAGCAGTGTTTGAGCCTAAAAGAAGCAGCAGAGGCGATCGAAAAGATTACTCGCAAAAAACCGGATAAATCGACTCTCTACCGCTGGTGTACCAAGGGCGTAAAGGGTAATTTTCTCGAGCACGAGCGAATTGGCGGCAACATTATCACCTCCAAGGAGGCGATAGAGCGATTCATTCTGAGGCAACAAGCGTAACAAGCCTGCCGGCGTAACAGACGCAATCCTTTGCGTCGGTAGGTTTGTTATTCTTCCGTGACTGGAACTGGTCCCAGTGGCTCGCGAGCTTCCTCAATCCCGTTGAACTGAGCAGCCATCGCCGCAGTCCTGGCTGACTCAGCTACGTCGAGCCCTGTGACATCGCGATTCCAGAGCACCCCACGGGTACTGGAGTCAATCTGCGGTCCGCGATGAGCTTCCAGGGTGAATGACAGTGAACTGAATTTGGACCCCTGTCCGCACTCGATAGGGCTGCTCATCAGCACGGTTGGAAAGTTGAAAGTGAACCAATCGTCGCTTTTGTTGGCTGGTGCTGCCAGCGTCATTTTGTTGTTCCTGGCCGGCACGATCAGCAATCTGAAACGGTGATACTGCAACAGTGGCGTGCCGACTTCCCAGTCCTGCACCGCACCGTTTACAGAGTACATATTTTGTCTCTCCACCCAGTACCGAACCGTCTGATTCCACGTCGATAGGTTAATGCTAATTTGCACGATTCGGCCAAGCGCTTGCCTTTCTATGGGTGGTCCTTGCGGTCCGCCATTCGAGTCACCTGGCACGTCGTTAAAAAACTCGCGGGTGACGATGGCGGTATCATCCATCTGCTCACCAAACCAGTAAAGAGTATCGTCAGCTGGCGTCGCTGGCGCCCCGTCGGCGATATACAGATTGCTTCCTCCAGCAACCTGGATGTTGACCGCATCGCGATTATCAGCGTTTGCATTAGCGTTGGGATCAGGGATCGCAGCAACTGCAGGCGGGTCGGTGTTTAGAGGTAGTCGTGTGCTCATATTCCACCACCCTGTGCTCTCGGTAGTCGTGTTATTGGAGGTGGGAAAAGTTTATTCCGCACCGTCATGTCATTTCTGTTTTGGAGCTGCACAGCTGTTGGCCCCGTGTGGTCAACAATCGTTGCGTCGATCTGAGCTGGCAGGTCAAAGATGTTGCCACCTTTTTCAAGCTTTTCGATCAGTCCCCACCATTTCGCCTGGATCGTTTCAGCGTTGTCTGGCACGGCTTCTGATCGTCGTTCCCACAGCCGGATGATGGCGAGCCCGCACACCAGGTCTGCCAGGTACGCTTTGTTCACGCCAGTTAGGGTCGCCAGGTCATCGACGGAATACTGGCCCCCCTGGATCAGTGCAGCCTGGACTTGTCCGCTTGCACCGTCGAGCGCAACCTGGACAGCTGGATGCGAAGCCACAGCGCCACGGGAAAGTGACTCGCGATTATCAGTCGCAAGATCACCTACCCAGTCGATGTCGTACCGCAGCGCTAAGTCGTCGCCGGTTGCGTAAGCCATAGCTTTGCTCTAGCTCAGGATGTTCTCGAAGCGGAATCCGCTGGCTGGCGCTGTGCCAACAACGTCGAAATCGTCAACAACGTGACCCTCGGTTCGGCGGTCGTCCTCGTTGTCGTTCGTCCAGACAGTCATGTCCTCAGCGAGGAACAGGTGAATGGTGCTAAACGAAGGTCCGCCAGACTCGGCAACCAGGCTGCCAGGGCGAGCCAGCAAATATGCCTCATCGTTGTCGCAGATGAACGAGCTTGCGAGCGTTGCACCGCGTTGGCTTGAGACGCGAACAGCGTCCTCGACTACGATGTCGATGCCGTACAAACGATCGGGAAGCTGATACTCTCCCCACTTGCCGGCTTCGCCAACCACCTGGCTGTAAGCATCTGGCGAGCTCTTGATGTGCTCGACGATCTCCTGGCTCTCGCTCATGGAGTGAGCTGCATCCGGTGACAGCACCAGCTGCAAGTCTTTGCGACGAACAACGGACAGCGTAGCCAACATCACTTTTTCGACCGCATAGGCGAGCGAGCGTTTGATGTCCTGGCGAGCGCTCGTTGACTGGTCCCAGTTTCCGGTGTTGCCGGGAATGGTTGTCACGTCAATCGAGTGGCCGGTTGCCCAGGAACCGTTGTCCTGGAGCAATCCGTGAACGCTCAGGGTGCGAGCAGTCATTGCCTGCTGCGCCTTGATGCGACTGTGCGACTCGATGATGTTCCAGTCAGCTTGCTCGCTGGCTTTTCGACCAATCGTAAAGTCGTAATCGTATCGCTGAGTTTCGTACCCGGCGAAAGTAAAGGTTTCCGTTCCGTTGTTGCGGCTCGGGCGAGGCGCTCCGTCGGGCCAAACAAATTCAGCCAGGTTTGCGTTCAAAACACGCGCCGCTTCTTCCGGCGTGATCTTGAGATAGTAGCCGGCAGATTTGTTCACATTTGACAGCTGGATGTAGCTATTCAGGGCGAACTCGTCGGGATTCCGCGAAAACTCGGTAATAAGCCGACCTGATGCGTCCAGGTCTTTGACAAAGGTGTTGTTTCCACCTGGATATGCGATAGCCATATCGTACAGTCCTTAAAAATAGGGGGGGTTGTTCTCTTCACAAAACAGTCCCGCCCCGGACCGCACAAATTTATCTTGAGGCTTATGCCATCGTGCCAGCGCTGACCAAGACCTTCGCTCGTCCTCCAACCGGTGCGCCTTGAGTGCAAATTGCACTGAAAACTTCACCTTGGACGCACGCGACGCCATGACCGTTTGCGTCAGGCTTCACCGCGTCGTCAGCCGTCAGGCCGCCCGCACCAACGATCACCTCGCAGGATTCGGTTGCCTGGTAGACTCGCTTGCTCTGTCCCGCAGGAACTGCAATCGTGTCGTTTGCGCTGGGGATCGGCGTATCCCAGGCACTTTCGTGCATGATTCCGATCGCACCGTCGCCGGCTGCCGCCGTCTCGACTGTGTTGTCGCCGCTAATTTTCACGAACACGCTAACATTGATGTTTGCTGATGCCTGAAACTGTTGACCGTCGCCAGCCATATTATCACCTCAAAAATTGGTTTCTTTACCCCTGAATTGACTGGTAAAATTACTCAGCAGTGAGCTGTGTTTTTGC
The DNA here is from genome assembly GCA_002690865.1 of Gammaproteobacteria bacterium. GTDB lineage: Bacteria > Pseudomonadota > Gammaproteobacteria > Pseudomonadales > Azotimanducaceae > UBA7455. Next base: position 22,373 of record NZGG01000012.1, read on the forward strand.
TTCTTCGACCGCCTCGGCGTAGCTCAATCGTTTGCCGGATTTGATTCCGCCATTGACCAACTCGAGGGCTTTGTCCGCGACTTGAGCCGCGAAACGGTCGTTCTTAACGTCGCCACCACCCATGCCGTCGTATCCCAATGGAATCATCGGGGACTGTGGCGCGGTTGCTGCCGCATACTGCTCAATGAGCGTGATTCGCTCATCAAACGCTTCATTGTCAGGTGCGTTTTCGTTGCTGGAATACAAGCAGTGATCCATCTCTTTTTTGAGATCAACGGCTCCGTAACGGTGAGCCAGGTTGGTCAGTCGCTCTTTACGCTCTGCGTCGATCGCGTTCTGACGCAACTGCACAACTTCGTGCTGCGTTGCCGCGTACATTTCAGCTTGCTCGGTCAGGAGGCTGTCGTTGTGCTTTCGCACCTGGTTCAGCTCTTGCCGGATCTGGTGGTTTTCGGCTTGGATTGCCTGGTATTGGTCGCGATTCATGTTTCCCTCGCTCGTGGAATCGTATCGATGGTAGCCTGGCACAGCGCCAAACTGTTGTCGTGGTGTGGCAGCCTGGTTTCCTGCAGTCGGGCCTGCAAGAATTTTGGCAAGTATCCCCTGCTTCTTTGGCTGCTGCTGTCCGCCACCCCGGTTCATAAGTTTGTTCCCTGCTCCGGTCCCAACGGCTGTTCCCAGGGCTTTTGCGCCTTGCGTGAGAGCTGTGCGGCCTGCAGCTGCTACCAATGGCGCGACGTTGCGATCGACTTCCGGCTCGACCATCTCCTCCTCCATGACCTCGCCCTCCATTGGTGGTCCCATATCCATTCCAGCAAGAGGTGGTTGTCCTTCCATTCCTGGGTCCATGCCTGGATCCATGCCTGGATCCATCATCCCAGGATCTTCCATCGGTGGCTCGGGCATCCCGCCAGCCATTGGATCCATCATCCCTGGATCACCAAGATCGTCCTGACCGGTGTTGATTGGCTGGTTTTCCCCAATCGTCTGAGCCGCGTCTGAAATGGTTTGCCATTCCTCGGTGCTCATCAGCGCGTTCAAGACCTCTTTAATCATCTGTGGGTCAGCTGCCGTTTGTCCGTACATATCACTGCCTTGGTTTCGTTCGCGTTTGGCTTTAGGTTTCTTGCTAAAAGTGTTCATTCCACCAGGAAAAACAGCGTTTAGCGCCGGGGTCGCGTCGTATCGCTCGACCGTGACGGCTTCGCTGCTTTCGCCTGCTGCCGCGTATTGTGCAGTCGTAGGCAGTGGCAACCTCGGAGCCTCGGACAGCGCTGCAATAGGGTCGATATAGCGACGCCCGTTAGCCTTGAGCTGGAGCACCTCCACCGATCTATTTGGTCGATCCTGGAGCTGCTCAGTTTTGTCTCGCCGCTGCCACTCGTTGGCGAAGATGCCCCATCGCGGATTGGTTCGGCCCATCATTCCCAGGCGATACGGACCGACGAATCCAAGGTTTCGAGGTGGATCAGGATCGCGATAAGGAGGCGGAAGCGTGTGCTTGTCCACCAGCGCGGTGTATGCGTCGGTGTCCTGGATCCGGTGATTGTTCTCCCGGATGATCCTGGTCAGCTCTGCCAGGTTGTAGTTCGTAATTTCTTCGTCGCCGTTCGCGTCGTAGTTGACCTTTTCGTGCTCCATGAAGAAAGGTCGCGGCGTCGTTGCCGCATACTTCGCGCTGTCGAAGTACCGATTTGCCTGGTCAAGTAGGCGATTGCCATTTGCCTGGTCCCAGCTGTTCCAAACGGCGCTGTTTCGCTCGATAGGGTCCGGGATTTGCTGAGAAAGCGCATGATGAGCTCGGACAATAAAATCCTCTTCGGATTCCTGTTGTCCAGGTTGAATCGCCACCACTGGCTGCTGTGCTGCATCCATGATTATTTAATCCTATACCTTTTTAGCTGGGGTGTGCAAGCTATTACGGGGTGATTGTTTCTGAGCGCTCCAGCGGGTTGCCCATATCAGCCGGGGTAAAAAACGCAGTGATCTTGCCGGGGAGGATTTTCACCACCTCTTCGCAGGCCCAAATAGCAGCGTCGCCCTTGTCTGGTGTCCAGTGCTGCCAGCACGCGAAGCTGTTAGCAATCTCTTCCTGGGCGTGAAATTTGTCAGCGCCTCGCCAGTACCCGTCGCTGTATAGAAGCAGCGTGTACTCGCGGCAATTTAGGGCTGCCATGATCCAGGTTTGTTCTTCGTCGTCCGCGTTGCTCATAGCAATCCTCTAAGTGATGCAATCGTAAAGTTAAAGTGATCCGGTGCTGCTCTTGCAAACTTCATGGGTGTTTCGATAAGCCTCTGGATCCCCATCGTGAGCACTTCGCTCGATTTAGGCCGGTTGTAGTATTTCCCCGTGTAGGCATCCATGAATCCGTTTTTGCTGCCTACTTCGTCTGCTTCACAGCCTCCGCCAGTCCATTTGGTTTTGTGCTTTTGAATAGCCTGGGCTTCAAACGCTTTCGTCTTTCTTCCCTGGTCCGTGTGGTAATCGATCGCGTGTCCCAGTTCGTGACAGAGCACTGCCTGGTACATCTGCCCGCTGTTCATGTGGATGTCGCCGGATTGGTGGAACGATCGGCTTTCGTTTGTTTTCCGCAACTGCACCGTCATGGCCGGCAGTGCTCCGCCAGAAATTTCTTCCAGGTACTGGCAGGCTTTAGCGACTGAATCGACCTGGGTTTGTTTGAACGAGGTCGTTCCTGTGATTGCGATAGCTGGCTTGCTGCCTTCCTTTCTGAGTCGATTGCTTGGCAGCTCTTTGAGCCAGTCCTTCAAAGCGTCGCCCTGCTTGTCTCGCAGCTCATCCACTTCGGCGCGCAGCTCTCTGTACCGGGCTGCTCGAGCTTTATCAGCCTCCTGGTCAATGGATCCGTCAGGGTTTCGCTTCGGTGATTTGTTGTAGACCTCATCGTCGATCTTTTTCTGGACTTTGCTAATCTTCCCCTGAATCTTGTCGTATTTTGCCAGGAGCTCTTTGCGAGGCTTGTCGATCAACTCCTTGGAAGCTGTTTTTAATTTTCTTCCAACTGTTGCATCGAGCCGGAAAGAGTCGGTCTGCTTGATCTTGTCTACTTTCTGGCAGCTCTGGGATGCCTTGCGGCTGACGTTGCCCTGGTTGTCTGGTCGCCAGGGCGCGTCCTGGTAGATTTCGTAGGCAGCTTTCGGCACGTTTTTACTAGCTTTTACCGCTGCTCTCACTTTGTCCCTGTGTTTGCTCAACAACGAATTGAGCAGCTCGCTCGAGCTGTATTTAGCGTAAGAGTCGCCAGTAATAAAGTCAGCGACTGACCAGGTTGCGCTGTCCCGGTCCAACGTGTGCATTTCAGGATGTGCTAACCATCCGAAGGTTTCTTGCATTTCGTAGTACCCGAATCCGTGCCGGTTCTGGTCGAGGCCCATTTCGATTCGGCCAAACTTTTTCACCAGCTCTCTCGCGCCGTCCAGTTCCTTAAATTCCATCGCAAATTCATGCCAATCCTGCAGCTCGTTGTCGCTGTGCTCTTTGCTCCACTTCTGCAGGTATTTCTCCGCCTCCGATGGTTTTTTTTTGTTCAGTAGCGATTTCCGCTGCTTTTCAATTTCCAGGGCTGATTGCATCAGGAACTCTTGCTGCGTCAATTCGTAGGGCTTCGCTTTTTTAAGTCTTTCCTCGCCACCATATTTGTCGATCGTTACGCTGATTTTTCGCCGCTGCTGTTTGGATCGCTCGTATTCGCGGCCCCGCGCTCTTTTTTCTCGCAATTTCTCCCTGGCTTCGCTCATCTTTGGCGTCGTCGGGCTACTGCCCTTGGTCCACTGACCACCACCCTTGTCGCCTTTTTTTTTGCGAGGCTGGTCTTTCCAGGATCCACCGCTGCTGTCAAACAGCCGGCCCTGGCTGCCAGGCTTCTTTGAATACTTCCCCGTAAACGGATCCTCGAATAGCCCGAGCTGCCCGGCGTACCGAGCAACCGCATCGCGGAATGTCGTGGCAGAAAAAGTGTCGGCTGTCTCACTAGCGGTTTCTGGAAATTCGTCGGCGATCTGCTCTTTGATGCTGTCGTACAAATCCCAATCGTCATCTTGAGCCGCGACGTTAGCCTGCCGCATTAGCTCGTTGTACTGCGCGTCCCTGTCTCTCTCTCCTGCGTCCCGGTCGTCTAATTTTTCAGTGCCGGTAAGTCGCTGCGCAGCTTCGGATAGAATTTCTGAATCACTGGCTTTTGGCGTTTTTGGTAAAGGCATCCTAAGCGCCTCGAAAACTATCTGCTCCGCCTGGATTTTTCCGTCGGCCCCTGCTGCCCATTTCGTTTTTCCGCCTGGCAGGTATCCCAGGATGTCATGCAATGATGATTGATCGTTTTTCCAACCACCAGAAGATTCAATTTCCGCGACTGCCTCATCGAACCCTGGTATCTGATCTACATCAGCAGCTGCGCGAGCCTGGGCCTGAGCGCCAGTAAGCCTAGGACCGTCCCCAAACGCTTGTCGCAATGCGTCCTGGCCTGCCTGAATTTGCTGAGATCGCTCGGCAACAATTTCCACCGCCATTTCGTGGAGTGCTGCTATTTCCTCACTGGTAGCGTCGTCCGGGATATGAACGCCCACAGCTGCCTTTTTGAATCCTGGTGGAAGCCGTTTCTTTTTTGTGTCCTGGACGGGCTTGTCGTCATCCACCCAGTCTGGTGGTTCAGCTGGTGGCTTGTCGTCGAGCCTCTGCTGCGTTTCTGGCTTCCTGGCGTATTTCCCCGTAAAAGGATCCTCGTGAGTCCCGAGCTGCCCAGGGGAATCCTTGTGCTGTTTCTTTCCTGTTGCTTTGCTTCCTGCTTTGCTCTGCTTAAAGTCTTTCCAGTAGCCAGGTGAATCGCTTTGCGGATTTACTTTGCCGGAGTCGGTAACAAATATGGCTTGCTTCTTGCCGTCGCCATCGGGATCGACGCTTATAAATTTGCCGCCCTGGTTTGCTGCCTTGTACTGGTCGAGGTAAACAGCAACACGCTGCGCAAAAGTTGGTAGTTTCATTTTTCTGATCCTTCCCCAGGTTATTGATTTGCCGAGTAAAGCATTTTGCCCGCGTTGCTGCCAATGTCTGAAAAGTTGCCGCCATTGTGCGCTGACTTTACCTGCGTTTTCTTGAAAGCGACGTACACGTCTGCTGGCTCAATTTCGTCGTATTCTATGTGTGGTCCGCCATGCCCTCCGTGATCCGTGATGTCCTTGAATACGATGCCATCGTGACCTGTTTTCTCTGCCAGATCTGCCAATTCCCTTGTGGTCGATCCGTGAGGCAGGTCAAAGGCTTCTATCAGCAATGCTGTTGCCAAACGATCTTCGCCAAGAAAAGTTTTCCAGCCAAGTTGCATCTTGTTTTCATGGTCTACCTTACTCATCAAATTAGGGTCCACTGGTCCGTCCTGCAGTATCAGGTTTGGATCCACTGTGCGCTCAGGTGGTTGTGATAGCACCTTTGCCACCTTCATTATTAACGCTTGCGGGAATTGCAATTCCATTCCCTTTGTCTCTTGCAAGACCTTGACTGCTTCCCGAGCGTTTTTTTGTAACACGCGAGCTACTAATGGATGACCACCGGACGCGACTGCTAGTTCCGTAAGGTTTTCGCGTCTCGGAACAAATCTAGGCTTACCGTCATCGATGTATTCGCCTACGTCGTCGTACAGGTAGCTTATTAAGGCGTCGTAGAACATTCCCTTGTCGCTGGTAGCGTTGGACCGCGACAAATCATCTGATCGATTTTTCAGCCAAGCCTGGATCGGCGGATACTGCATGTTTTCCTCAAACGACTTGTCGTAATTGACGATGTTCATGCTGTTCCAGTTTTCTCCATTTCCCTCGACTATCATTGGCGACTGCAAGCGGTAAACCAGAGGATACACTCCGCTGGTCCTTAGCGACCTGGATCCCTCAGCTATCCAGGCGTTCCATTTGACAATCATTTCCTGGGGCGATTCGGCTTCCAGGACCGGCTTGTTACCTAGTTTTTCCTCTAGCACAAACCCGTCGCTCACCTCGTTAAGCCTGTATTTTTTCGACGTTCGCAGGGTTCGCTCAATGTCGCTAATGTCCACGGCAAATGTCGGTGTGATGTCATCGGTAAAGCCTCCAGTGTACGTCGCTCCTGTCAGCACGCTGGTCGATCCGTAGATGTGTTCACCAACGTCAAACCTGCCGAACTCGGACCAGCCACCATCTTTCGTGCCGTGGAATATAATTAGCGGCAGCCCCTCATCGTCCACCGCGTAATTGTCTCTGGCCCATCTCCAGTAGTTTGGATTGCTTGCGACCTTCAACTGCAGATCGCGGACCTGGCCCCTGGCGAGCGTCGTTAAGTGCTCGTCGTATGCTTCGCCGTGATTCATCTGCCAGTCATCGTCGGCCTGGTTCAGTTCGTGCATTTCCGATTGCTGCTTTCGCGACTGCTCCAATAACTGTGCCAGGGGTCGCACCCAGGGCTCTAGCTCCGGGGGAGCAGAATCTTTGATCTCCTGGAACCTTTGCCACTGCCGGTCTGCTTCTGCGCTGAACTTCAATCGGCCAATCCAGGGCGATGGGTTGTAATTCACAAATTCATACGCAGCTGCTGACAGTTCCTGCTGATAAGCAACGATCTCGCTGTTATCTCGCCAACTACGCCAATCCCTGACTGCGTACTCACCCCATGCCTCACGCTCGTCATCTGAAAGCCAGTCATCCTCAAACCATTTACCTTCTGGATGGCTGTCTGTTCCGTACCTGGGTGAATTTTCCCAGTAGATACGGCTGCCGTCGTCGGGCTGGTATTCCGTATCGGGTGCTTCATTCAAGTGGCTGGTCCACTCGGATCGCAATAATCCAGGGTTTTCCAGCCACTTGGTAGCGAGAGGTGCGCCAAAAACAGTTCTGGTTATTTCCGTCTGTGGGTTTTCCTGGTCCAGGAAAACCATCCAGTTTCCCTCGGCATCTCGCTCTGTCCAGGTTTTGTATTGAATCTCCCTGGGCGGTGGGGATTTCTCAAACACTCGCTTCCGCAGCTTAAACAACTGCGATTTAATGTCATACGATCTTTCGGTGAGCTGCTTTTCAGCTTCCTTTTTGTCAGTTCCGATTTTTTTCTTGATTTGCGAAAGTCGTTTCAGGTTGTCTTTCGCTTCGCCCATCAGCTGCTCGCCGACGCCTACCTGCTCCTTTGCCCATCTGACTTGCTGCGTGACGTAGTTGTTTACCTTGTACGCTGTCGCAGCTGCGTCCTGGGTTCCGATTTCATCGATCCCTGCGTAGTCCTTTACGCGGTTTTTTGGAACACGGAACACCCTGGTGGTTTCTGCGGTGTAGTCCTCGTAGTTGTCTCTCATTTCCTTTAAGCGATCGCGTTCGCTGATAGCCTCTGCCAGGTCTGCTTGCTTTTGTTCCCAGCTCTGCGTTACCCAGGGCTCGCTATTGTCCCAGATCGCGTCACCCCAATCGTTTTCAAAATCCTCGGCGTCTGCTTCCAATGCCGCGACCCTTCGCTGTTGATTCGCCAGGCTATTGTCTGATCGCGATCCTGCGCCCTGGTCAACCAATTCTTGCCACCGGCGGATTCCTGATTTTTCAGTGAGAAAAACATTGCCCTGGATGTTGAATTGCATGTTGTCGTCAAAGTTGCTTCCCTGGTTTGGCTTCAATCCTTCGCTGGCGATTGACTCAGCGTTTTCCGCTAAAGCGACGTGGTACAGGTAATCGTCGTCTGCCCATTCGTCTGGCTGTTTTGGCTGCTCAGGAAATGCCAGCTGGTTGTGTTTCTCTGCTTCCCTAAATAGCTGCGTCGCTCCTTTTCCTGTGTAGTTTTTCAGAGTGTTGTAGCCCATTCGGGCCATGTTGTTGTTCCAGTTTTTTCGCTGCTCCGGGGTCCAGTCGTCAGATTCGAGCATCTGCCCGAGAGGATCGTTTGCTGAGGGATCCAGCTCCTGGAATTTCTCGCGCAACCATTTCAGCGAATCTTGGTTTTGCTCAACTTTTGGAATTGGCTCCGGTTTGACGTGAACGTAGGGCTCCATGTGATCCGCATGGACTGCCGGCATGTCGCTACTTTCGAGCGATTCCTTTTTTCGCATCCGTTGCTCTGATTCGTCAGAGGCAGGGTCTGGCATATTCTGGGTTGAGCCAGCAGCTAGCGCAAATCCTCCTTCTGGAGCATCGTAGTCCTCGACGCCGTAACGCATCCGTGGATCCGTCCGATCGAATTTCCCGCTGTTGCCGATGGCACTCTTAATTTGCTCTGGCCGAAGCGCGATGAAACTCAGGTTGTTTTCGCCATCGCCTTCGTATTGGTTGAGATAAGCAATTCCGTCGTAGCCTGCTTCTTCCATTGCATCTCGCAGCATTTCCCAATTTTTGCGCTGCTTGAATTTTTCCCAGGCTCCCAGGTGGTTATTGAACCAGGCGTGTTCGTTTGCGATCTCCGGCACGAGGTCCATTGCCTCGTCGTTCCAATCTGTTGGGTCGGGTACGCCGTCGTCGTCGATGAAGGCCGGCCAGGGTATTCCCTTTTCCTCTAGCTTTTCTTCCATGAACGCTGTGATTTCGTCAGGATCCCAACGTCCCAGGTCGTCGGTCATCAGCGGGTTCTGAATCGACAACCAAACTGGATACACTCGCGAATTGTCGTACCAGCCATCAGGTAAATTTGCTCGCCGACTTTCCAGGAAATGCTCGCTCTGGCTGATGTCGCCAAAGTGAGATCCGAAGTCGCTGCCTCTCATTGTGCGGAATGAAACAATGTCATCGTCAGCTGTCGTTCCGTGCATCTGAGCCTGGGGCGAGCCGTCCGCGTTGACGACTACGCTGTCTCCCCAAAACTCTCGAAACTCGTCGGTGTTGGGCGCTTCAATCTCTGGCTTGTATCCCAGAGGAGTAATTACCGGAACAGACGACATGCCCAGGTTCCTGGCTGCAATCGCCAGCGCTACGGAATCAGCCGTCTTGCGCGGTGCATACGCAAGCAAAGGAGGAAACTCTACGCCTTGCCGAATATACACCTCGTAGTCGTCGATTTCTTCCTCGAGAACATAATCCTCGAGCTCTGACAATACGCTCGGATCGATTGCGGCCAGGTAGGAATTAGGATCCATATCGCTTAGGTCTGCGCCTTGGGCCATGAGCCCTTGGTGCTGCGTAGGCCACTCATTCTGGGGAAGCGTCTGCAAATAATCCCCTACCTCGACGAGCATGTTTTGCTCTGCCATTGAGATTTGGTTAATCACCTGGGAAGGGGTTGGGTTTTCCACATCCCATTCCTGGAGCGCTTCGTTTCTCCCGTTGCCGTACCGGATGCTCAGGTAATCCGGCTGGACTTCGTTGATGTATTGCGAGATTGCCCGCTTCTGGGCTGGCGTCGCGTATTTCTCCAGGTGCAAGAGTCCGCTGTGGTCGAACCTGATGGCGTGAGCCCGGTTCAACGTCTGGACTAGCTTTCCCCATCGGCTGGTGGATCCCTCGCCAGAATCGCCCTGCCCGTCCATTTCCCAATCCCATCGCTCCGCTGCTTCGTCTGTTGGGATAATGCTCCGGTGGTCGTCGCCACGTTGATCGCCTCCTCCTGCGCTCATGTCCAGGAGCGCGCCGTCGGACATAATAAAGCCAGCCGGACCCCATGATTCTCCTTTCGGGTACTGGTTCCGCATGAACGTGTCCATGTTTGGCTCACGCTCTGGCTCGTACCTTCCACCGTCGGAGGTTGGTTCCCCAGGCTCGAGTTGTTCGCCCTGGAGGTTGAGCCCCATCGCCTCTTGTCTTTCGGCGATTCCACGGAGCACCCTTTCCTCGTCGCCGTTGCCGTGGATAACGTCGCCGTCGAGCTCAAACCCTGCCAGGTTAATCTGATCGTATCCGACGCTCTCATAGGCTTTGAATCCCAGGACAGCCAGCTCGTCGTCGCTGACGCCTGGTATCATCTGCTCAAACAGGTCCGTGTTTGTAATGTAGGCGTCCAGGCTTTCTTGGTGCGGCTCGTCATCTTCGTCGATGCCTTCGTATTCGTTTACCAGCTCGCCGAACTGGAATTGAGCGTTTACCAGCCTGGTATCCAGGGCTTTGTTTACTTCGTCGCTTTCCCAGCTGTCGATCTTCGTTGCCAGGGCTTGCGATGCCTCGCTTGGTGGCAGCTGCTCGAGCGACTCCCGCACGTCGTCAATCACAAAGGCTTTCGCGTCGTGGTTGTTGGCGATCATGTCATCGATGGTTTCAGCAATATCGTTTAGGACGATAGCCTGGCTTTCGGGATCCATCTTTTCCGCCCATCCCAGGTGGCGCAGGTGGATCTTGAGCTGCTGGTCGTTTGCTTGGTCGTCGTAGTGTCCGTGCTCCCGCAGCAACTTGCCTGGATGCCCTAATTGGTTCCAGTGATCTTCGTCCATTGACGAGCGATCTTCGCTCATGTCCCGCTTCGCCAACTTTCCGGTGTCGAAGATTTTTATATTGCCCTGGGCATCCACCCCTGTCTGCACCTGGTCGTTGACCTCCCAGCCAGCGTCGTGAAACGCTTGCATTTTTTCCCGGTACGCCAGGATCTGCTCCCGCGTCAGGTCAGCGCTCAGGTCCAGCTTCGGAAGAATCGTAAACCCCTTTTCCCCGTGCTCGATAAATTGCTGGGGAACCAGCAGATCATGCCCCTGCTCGATAGCCTGGTTGTTTAACCAAACCTGTCGCTCGGCGTCGCGGATAGCGTCGCGATGATCTCGAAAATAAGCCAGGTTGTAGGGTACGCTTGTCGTGACTTTGTGGACCTGTCCGTCGCCGGTATCAAATGCCATACCGTCGTCGCCCTTCCCCAGGAACTGAGCCTTACCCTCTCGAATGAGATTTATGCCGTTGCTGGTTGGATGCTCCGGGACATCCACACGCTGATTCAAGTCGTCGGCAAAGTGCTTCACCGCGTCACGTTTCATCGTGTACTCGCCACCGGTGTCGCTTTTCACTGTTACGCTGTGACCGTCGTGATCGCCAACTGTAAAAGTGTGCTCGCCTTCTACCTTGCGACCATCACCATAGCCGACGTACCGGGGAAGCGTAAAAGTATCCCCGGCTGTGTGACCAATCCGTGGTTCAGGTGGCTGTTCGGCGACTGCTGGCTGCTCTGGCTTAGGCTGCATTTCTCCGGGCTGCTCTGGCATATCCTCACCGTGTTGTGCTGTAGTAGGAAACAGCCTCGCCGAATGAACTGAATAGAGTTTTCTGGTCAGGATCCTCGTCTTTATCAAACAGCGATTTCGCCCTGGCTTTGCCCTGGGGGTTTTCCTGCTTGTACTGCTTCGGAACCTTCTTCTTCTTGCCTTCGCCAAAAAGCCCGAGCTGGTCGCCCTCGCTTGCGTCGTCGTTGCTTACGTCGTCAGTGGGCATGACGATTCCCTGCTGCTCTTCTTCGACAATGCGGTGCTCTGTCATCTGATCGTTCAGCGCGCGAAGCAGCCCCGTTTTCTTGTTGTAGGTGTATTTGGTTTTACTTCCTACAAATTTCACCTTGCACTTATCGGGATTTTTGCCAGGCTCCACTGTTTCAACTTCACGCTGCATTTCTTTGTCGCTCTGCGTGTACCCAGGGTTGGCGTAGGTCATCTTGCGCTTGGTTGTGATCTTGTCGCCAGGCTTTAGCGAGCTACTGTTACCGGCAGATCCTTCCTTGAACTTGCCACTGTCGTCCCTGGGGTGGTCCGCCTCGTTGAACGCACTGTACGACTCTTTGATGTTTTCCACCTCTTTTTCGCCATACGATTGCTCTGCCGGCTTTTCCTTTGGCAATGGCGGAATCGGTCCTTCAACTGGCGGCCCTGGTTCCTGGGGAGCTGGTTGCATCATCCCCTGCAACTCTTTGATGTGTTTGTTGTTGATGTTGACCAGGTTTGTCGTTCCCGTCGCTCGTTCTGCCCAATGTCCCTTCTGATGCAAGTGCTCCATTAGGTAGTAGGCATAGCTAGGATCCAGGTGTTCGCGGTTCACTGTGATCCCGATCGACTCCGGCGCAAATTCGCGATGTGGCTTCCCTACTGTTTTCGAGCTGCCGCGTCTGGCGATCCAAAAGTCAGCGTCGGGGTGGTTTGTCTTTGCTGTGAACATTGGCCCCGGTTCAGGTGCTTTTGGCGGTGGAATCGCGTTGACCTGAGCCGGCTGGTAACCTGGATACTCGCCCTGGTATTTATCGCCTACCTGGTTTCGAGATCGCGTGACTTCGGAAGCGATCGCCTTGCCGATCGGCCTGCCGGCTGCTCCGAGCACCCTCCTGGCTAATCCGATTCCGGTTCCTTCCTTGAGCCCCTCGGTAAAGTTTCCCAGGGCTTTGCCAGCTTGTTCGGAAAACGTCTTTTGCTCGGGCTCGCTCTGCTTTGGAGCCATTAGCCCGTTGTGTCTCAGGATCTCGTTGAGTCTTTCCCTGGCTTCTGCTCCTGCGTATTCAAGTGCTCCGGTCAGCTGCTCCGGTGTCTGGATAGCTCCCCACAATTCGAGCCCAAGCAGTTTGGCAAACTGAGAAATTTGCTGAGGGCTGCCGTCGTAGACTCCGGCCACTTCCAGGAATCTATCCTGCCCGAGCTGCTCGCCCTTTGTGTGCAAGTCGGCAGCTGCGTGTCGTGGATCCGTAAACTCGTCAATTTTCCAGGCTTCTGGCTCGATAGGTGGAACAGGGCCGGTGGTGTCCTGTGTTTCTTCTCCAGGGGGCATCGGCTCGGCTGCTGGCTCTTTTTTGCGTTGCTGCAATTCTTGTATCTTCGCCGTAGCCGCTTCGCTGAACTTGCGAGTTTCCGCTTCATGCAGCGCATCGTCATCGAGATTGCTTTGGTGCTCCGGCAGTGACTCCCACCTGGCTTCCGCTTCGTCAGCTTCCTGCTCGTCAAGCATATTGTTGTATTCTTGATCTAGCATCTCAGCCGCCGACAATTTTGGAGCTGGCTTGGCCGGTTCACTTGCCGGCTCACTTGCCGGTTCACTTGCCGGCGAGCTCTGTGGACTCAATGCTTCCTTTCTAGCTCGCATCGCTGGATCGGGCTTGTTTAGCTCTGCCTCCTTGCCCTCAAGCGGGGAACCGTCCCAGTAAGCGTATTGGTCAACCGCGTCGCGAAAACTTTTTGGCTTACTCATAGGTAGCTCTCCACTCGGTTCTTAAAGGCTCTGCTCATTGCTGCCCCGTTAGCGCTGTTCTGCTCGATCACTTGTCCCAGGTCGATCGGTGACTGTGCTGGCTCCCCTGGTGCTGGCATACCCTGCATTGGTTCCTCGGCTCCAGGCATCCCCATAGCTGCTTGCCCTGCCTGCATGAACGCGGGATTCTGCAGCACCTCGTCGTCAGCGTCGGGCATTGATACGCCGATGGTGTCTGCTACCTCGTCGGCTTTAATCTTCATTCCCATATCCCAAGCCATCTTCATCGACGCGAGCCGTCGGTCACTGTCCGGCTCCTCCGTGCTGATACGGAACTGCAAACGGATGTTGGCGCTGTCTGGAAAATTCCACAACTGCAAAGGTCGTAGGAAGTCGGTGGTAATCGTTTCTTCGAGATTTACCGAATCGTACTGAACGATGTCTGCCAGGGTAGCCAGGTGAGCATCTGCTACCCCACTGCCCAGTCCTGTTGCCTCGGCTTCACTGCTTAGCACCTGGCCCAGGATAAATCGCTTAATTTTGTGTCCCCAGTAGGTGCGAATCATGTCGATCGTCGTATTTATTCCACCTAAGCCAGGCTCGATCAGTCTGGGTACAAACAGCTCCTGGTCCTCTCCTGGCTGGATTGGCGCGAGAATAATTGTCCTGCCTCCGCCCATTGCTTCTTCGGCGGCTTTCTCTGTCGCGACTTTTTGTGCTGGGCTGCCTGCCTGGTAAGGCCAAATTTCGACGCCAAACGCTGCCCTGTCCAAATACTCGACTACTCTTTGAAGGCACTCGATCATCGCGTACCAATCCCAGTAGATATAGTCACGGATGCCTACGCCGTTAATTCGACCAGCCATTTTTGGCTCGAAAAATGGTGCATCCTCAATCATGTGTTTGTGTACGATTGCCTGGCGTCGCTCCCACTTATCTAGCCAGTAAACCAGCCCCTCCTCGGTTGGCTGGATCTTCTGGATCACTTCCCCGGTGTTCGGGTCCATGTAGTTCCTGGGTGCTGAGTAGGCAGTACTGACGCGGATCCCAACTTGCCCATCGACGTGCGATAGCGTCCCGTCGTCAAACCTGAATTTCAGTTTATCGCCGTTCCTGGGTGACCATTTCGAGCAACAAATCCGGTTAATTCCGCCGATTCGTTTATTCTCAAACGTCCCGAGCGTCATGTAACGCCCGTACCAAAGTGCCTCGAGCAAACAGCGTCGCATTTCCGCGAACCGTGGTGTTTCCTGCAGGATGTCAGTCATGCACTTGACCAGCTGCTGCTGCTCGAAGCTCGATGAATCCTCCGGCTCAATGCTCCAGTTCTGGAGCGCGACGGCTCGCTGCCTGGCGTGCAGGCTTTCCATGATGCCGCAATCGTTGCGCATCCTGTACGCATTGGCTCGGCTATCGTTAATCGCCTGGTCAGCGCTCAGGTACGAATAGGAAACAAGCCCATATCGTCCATTCACGCTACTGACGTGCGGAAGGATCTCCCTGTTGTAGTTCGGTGCTCCGCTGGTTCCGGCTGCTGGATCTTTGGGGCGGTTATACAAAAACTCTGCCGGCAAACTTGATTCGTCAACCATTACTGACCTCTATTGGGCGATCCTCTGTCCGGTCCGCCCCGGTCCGGTTGTCCATAATCTTGCGACGGCAAAGTGGATCTCTGAAAACCACGTTGCTCGAGCGATTCGTTCCCAAGTCTAGCATTAACCTGTCGCGGCCTGCCAACTGGCTTTAGGTAGCGGGTCTTGAATCCTTTGGCTGTTGCTTTCCTGGGAACATAATTTCCAGTCACGGAAATGAGCCGGTACTGCACCTGGTGACCAAATATCGATCCACGAACGCGCAAATGGTCCCAAACGGCACTGCCGGCTGACTCAGCTGCTTGGCGTCGAAAAGCGTTGTACTTCTGGGATGTGACTCCAAAATAGGCGTAGGTTGGGCCTGGTCCTTGCCTGGGCTGGCCTTTGCCCACAGCTGGAGCCAGGAAAGTGACGTAAAGGATCCCGCTGTATTTGCTCTCTGGCTGCCAGTAATAGCTAAAAACATTGCTCGAGCTGACTTCTGTGCTGCCCTGGCGGATCAGATTGAAATCGTCGCGGTCGTAGTCGTAGCTGCGACCAAGCGTTTCGATGTCGTCAAATTCTTCTTCCTGGCTGTCGATCTCCTGCTGGCGAGCCCTCATACGGAAGTATTCAGCGATCCATTCGTCCTGGGAACTGCGGCGGCCTGCCGGGAAAGGTGGCGGGACATTCCCAGCTCCCGGTGGTTCGGGTGGAAGCGGAATTGGTCCAGGTGGTGGTGGTGGCTGTGGTCCCTGGATCGGCGGAAGCGGTCCGCCTAATCGATCCGATGGTATTTCTTGCAACCTGCTTCCGAATCCAGCTGCCTCTGCCCGTCGCTGCAGTCCGCGCCTGAGCCCCTGCCCTGGCTCAATCGGCGGCTTCTCAATGTAGGAGCTGCCCTGTGTACCTCGCGATCCCGTGCCAAGCCCCCCCGGTCTGCGAGCGTTGCTGTATCCCCTGAGAAAGTCACGCGCCATCCTGGCGAGCCTGTTCAGCGAGCTCATTATCTGACTCGGTTGTATAAGTTGCGGCGAGTTCCCCGGGATCCCCCGAGCGATTGTAGACTTGCCCCAAAGCTATTCGTTTCGACCGTTTTGCGTTTTCGGTCTGCTACAGCGTCCTCTGGTTGGGTCAGAGCTGCAAGTCTATTTAGGCCAGCACTTGCCGCGTCAACCTGGTCAGCCTGGCTAGATTCAGGGAACGCAGACAGCTCGCTGAGAAATTCGCTGTTCCAGGATCCTTTTACAATCCTTACGTTTCCAGCTTCGGCCTGGGCTGCCAGGGGCTGGGCTCTGGTTATCTTCGCCTGCCCTGGCAATTTGACTCCACCAACATTTCGCTGTGCGGATCCACTTGCCAGGTCGCGGTAAACCGGGAAGCCAGCGAGCATTTTTATCATCTGCTGCATCACTTCCTTGCCGCCTGAGCCACCTTCCTGCTCCGCGTAAATCAGCACCTCACCACCAAACTCGTGAGCGTCTGCCTGGGCTGTCTGCAATATCACCGTGTCTCTGTCCGCTGGTGACCATTGGCCTCGAATAACGTCCTCTATGTAAAAGATTCCCCTGGGGCATCGGCTGATTCTGACGCCGGCAGTAAACGAGCTGGTGCTGATCGTGCTGGCTGCCTTGTCCCAGTACCTAACTCTCAAAGCCTCTCTGGGCGCGTGATCCACTGGCTGGAACCATTCACGCCGAAACATGAGCCCGTCAATGTCAATGAACTGACCGCCCAGTTCCTGGGCTGCCAGGAGGGGTGACAAATCCTGCGCCATGCTGTCGAAAAACTCTGGCGGAAGGAATGGGTTGTCTGCTGTGCTCGCCTGGATGAGCTTTACGTTTGGCCTGGCGACGTATGGGATCCCCTGGATCACTTCCTGGTTTGGCTCTGCTCCTTTTGCCCTCTCGTAGCAAAGCTCGAAAGTCCAGTGGCTTCGCCCTCGCGGTGTCATCGTCAAGATTGTAGGACCCATCTGACCGCCGCGTCGGAGCGTTGCCCTGGCGATCCTCATCGCGTCGATCGGCTGATAGCTGGCTTCATCTAACCACAGCCCGGATTTGTTCGGTCCGCGTAGCTTGTCCGGTTTCTCTGCTGAACGAAACACGATCTCTGCCTCGCCACCGTCAAGCGTTTCCCACCAGATTTTAGGGTAGGGGCTCATCACGGTTCGGTTCAGGCAATTTAGCTTTTCGCAATTTTCGATGAACGTCGGCACGGTCGTTTCCAGGCTAACCCCCGCGTCGGGTGATACAGCCATCCATTGATCGCCGTCCTTCGCCCTGGTGATGATTCGATAGCTTCCGATGAAAGTTTTGCCACCACCGCGACCGCAAACCATTGCCGTGATCTGCGAATCGCTCGCCAAAAAATCTGCTTGCACCTGGCTGATCGGCAGCACCGGCGTCGATTCCCCTGGGCTTGCTGCAATCAACTTCCTGCCTCCAGCGTTACTGGCTGTACCGCTATCTGCTCGAGCTCTTTGTAGTTCATCTGCTGCAAGGCATCGACTTCACCCCTGGTATGGACAATCACCTCAATGAGTCCAGACCTCGCCAGGGGATCCACTTTACCGCCATCGTCGCGGTGAGCTGCAACAATGTTGCCGATGCTGGTATTGGCTTTTTCTGCCAATGCCAGGAACCGGGGATCCCCTGGCAAATTGTCTGGCGATTTACTGTCAGCGTAAGCCTGGAACGCAAGCGACAAGATTCGTCGCTGCGTCATCAACACAGTTTCAACCAAATCCTGGTGCAGCTCGACTCTTTCCATCTTCCAGGCTTCTCTGCCTCGGTCGATGGCTTTGTAAACCGTTCGGTCATTCATATCGAGTCTTTCCGCGATCTGGCGAGTTGTGTATCCCTCCAGGTGCATATCCAGGGCTTTGCAGTCGCGCACAGCTGCGATCGTTGACACGTCTTTCTGTCTGCGTCTGTTTTTGCCCGTCGGCTTTTTCGCTGCCTTTTTCTTCGCCACTTTTCGCTCCTACTTGGTAGCTGCTGCCTCACGCTCAACCGCTGCCATGATCTGGGCTACGCTGCCAGGCTTTGCCCTTTCGGGATGCTGCGTGATGAGCCCCTGAACAATTTGTTGCTTTGTGCAGCCGTCCAAGGTCATCTGCCGAACCTGCTCGCGGTAATTGTTTAGCGCATAATGCGAATTGGGCGTGCCACTTTCAGCGTTTGCTTTCGCTCCAGCTGCATAGCTCTTGGCTTCCTCACGCTTGTCGATCTCAGCGTTTCTGACTCTGCTCAAGTGCTGGTCTGGCGTCATGGCCGGCGTCGGCTGCTGACCGTCCACGATCATTCCCAGCTCTCTGGCGTAGTCGATGACGGTCTGCTGATCGACGTTTTTCATCCTGGCGATCTGCCGGCTTGGTACGTTCTGCTCCAGCAAAGTCTCCATTGATTCCGGCGCTAAAACTGGAACGTCGGGCTGGGCAACCACCTCCTTCACCACCTGTCTTTTGCGACTTGACCTGGCTTCCCACAGCTCTGCGTTCTTTTGGCATGTGCGGGTCCAGTGAGGTGAAACAGTTGGCTCGCTCTCCTGGCCTGACTGAATAACCTCGAGCACTCGCCTGGCATCCGGCTGCCCGAACTCATCTTTCCATTCGTAGATTTTCGCTACCTGCGCCGGCGAGCATTTCTGTACCTGGATGAGGTAGCCGATTGGCTCGAGCATCTGCGGGACTGGCTCTCGTTTCACCAGGACCAGCACGTCACCCCAGGCTTTCCATAGCTCGTCGGATCCGCCTGGGTTCGCTGTGTGGCTGTCCCGGAAGCGATCGACCTCATCGATCCAGGCGTCAATAGCCATCACGAGAGGGTAGGCGATCGGCTCGATCTCGCCGCTTGCCACCAGGTCGTAGAGCTCTGACCAGGCCCGATCCAGCTTCTTGGAAACTGCCCGCACCTCCTTCATCTCGTACTCGACCATAGGCGTCTGGTCGTCGCTCTCCCAGGCTTTCGCCAGGGCTTCGACTTTCTTCACGGCTTTTGCGATCTCTTTCCAGCTTCTCATCTCAAACCCCTTTCAAGGTGTTACGCCTTGGTGATACCCGTAGCGTTCAGCGTCAAATTGAGCAGCGCATCCGATTGCGCGTACCCCACAATAGTCAATTCAGCTCCGGCTCCCAGGTCGCCACTTGGTGCTATTCCGCCCACGTTCGCGGAGGATAAAACGTAAATCTCGCCAGCCGTCATAACACTCGGCCCCAGATCAATCACTGCGTTTCCTCTTGCGACGACTCCTTGCTGGTCCACTCCGCCAGTAGACACAGCGATCGCTGCCTGGCCTGTGTTAGACGGCTTTGCAGAGTCATTGCTGTCAGTCAAATAGAATTTCTGATCGACACTGGACTGGTACACAGCCTGGCCTGCTGCAATGGCTTCGCCAAACTGCACGGCGCGATAGGTTCCGGTGTTGCCAGCTCGCTCCACGTCGGTGTCTACGATTACTAAATCAGCCATTTTCTCGCATCCTGTTTGTGAACTCGCGTATGTCGTCGCTTAACGATTCTACGCTAATTTGGGATTGAATACCCCGTTTCTGTTTTCCGTACAGCGTTGTTGCCACCAGCAGTACCTGGTCGTCTGCTGGCTCGCCTTCCCGTCGCGACCAGCGATTCATCACGGCGACAATATCCTCCTTTTTGCAACCGCATCCTTTGAATAGCGTCGGGTTCTCTTGAACAAAGGCGTCACCCCATCCCTGGGGCTTCGCCACTTCTCTTGGAGTTGGTGGTGGCGCTTGCAGGCTTGCGTTGTGGAACCCTGCGCCAATGTCGTGTACGCCCATCGACTCCAGTGCAAGGTTCCTGCTGCCACCCTCTACCTCGCAGCACGTCACGCTAAACGTAACATTGTCCCAACTCGCGCCTCCGCCCTGGTCTGGAAAGTCTGGCTCGATTCCGCAACCTTGATTGTTTCCGTATGTTGCCTGGCAGGTGTTGGGAACGTCGGCCCCAATTTCCGTTGGCATCGTCATGCCCAAAACAACAGGCACGGACCAGGTAAACGCCAGTGAGGCGCGGTTGTTCATTGCGCATTGAGGAATGTTTGAAGGATTAAGCAAACACACTTCTGCCGTGACTGTTTGTGTTTGCTGATTGCCCTGGTTAATCATTTCTATTGACAGGTTTTGGCAGCAAGCATTTTGGCTGCTTGACCATACGTCTGTCCCTTGAACGAACTCTACGCGATCCCCGTTTGTAAGATTGCCGGAAATATCCCCGATACTAAATTCATACCCTCCTGGGCAGTCATCCAAACACGCCGAGCACTCAACGCACTCGGCGCCCCCGCATGGGCCGCATGGGAAGGTAATGTAGGTTGGATCAACGCCTGGAACCGGTGTGGTGGTTGGCATCTCGCCGGTACAGCAACAATCCTCGAAATCGCTCGGGCAAGCCTTGACCAATGCCCATCCTTCCCCTTCAGTGTACTGGTATGCACAAATATGTTCATCGCAATCACATTCAGCGCAAAGGTTGACGCACTCCGGTTCTATGTAGGCTGTGCTGCATACCTCAACGTCGAACATATTGAAGCATATATCGTTACCCAGTCTAAAAGCATCGCCAACGACCCTCTGTGTAACGGTCTGCAGGCTTGCGCTGCCTACTGTTGGTTGGCTGCCGCACGCGAATGCCTTTATGTTCTGCTCAGCAAAACTGAAAGTACAACCAAGGTCGCCAGCAAAACTGTTCATAATTGCCAGGTCGTCCGGTGGACCTAGCAGTGCGGAATTAGTTGCAACTACCTCGTAATTGTGCGTTTCCTCGTTGTAGACTGCAAAGGCTCTGTCGCCGTCCTCCAGGCAATCGCAGCCTGACAGCAATGCACAACTCACTGTAGGCGTGCAAGCTGGCAGCGCTTGGCTTGGGTCTTGCCCATTCCAATACTGCTCAATCGTCCAATTGTTAAACGTTCCTCCTTTGCTAAGTCCCAGGAACCTAGCAAACTGGCCCTTATTTTCGCTCCGATCTTCGTAGACTGATTCCACAATCCACTTTTCGCTATTCGACACTACGCCCTGGTCGTGTGGGCTCGTGACGTTGCGTGGCAGCGAGCACTGCTTTGACGTTTCACGTCGTACCCGCACCTTGCTGTACTCGAGCGCGGTCAAACGGTAAGGATTTTCGATCGGTACTTGCCAGCAATAGCCCTGCTCCTCGTCTCCGTCATCCACAACTTCCGGCGGGAAATCTACAGCTGGATACGCTGACCTGCACCAATCGTCAATCTGGTCAATGTATCCAGTGCCAGTCCATACGGCATTGCCTTCGTCGGCTTTCATGCACTCCTGCAGCCACACATCCATCTTGTCGATGCAACGTGTACACGTCTCGACCTCCCATCGCGTCACGCCTGGCGGATTGTCCACGCTCGTGGTTGGCGTGCGTAAGTATGCCGTCCCGGTTGATCCACCGACGTATAATTCTTCCGCGTTGCAATTCGTAGCTGTCTGATATGTAGCGAACACCACATCGGCGAATAGGTTGTTCGGATCGTGAACCTCAATCTGTTCGCCGACGACTGCTGAGGGATCGTTGGATTGCGTCACCTCCACGTTCCACACGCCAGATCGCTGATAGCCGACTGGGTTTAATGCGCGAAACCTCATCCAGGGCGAGCCGCCCGAGCCGGCTGGTCCAGGTTCACCCTGGACGATATACCAGCCTTCGTTGCTTTGAAAGTAGCAGCTAACAATGGTTTGTCCTGCGATCGCCTGGCTCGCCGGGTAGACCAGGTGAACGTCAACCGGATTGGCGTTTCCGTCATAAGGTGTTTCCAGCTCGATTATCGTACCCACGCCCTGGGTAGCACCCAGGGCAATGCCGGAGCTGTTGAGCCGGATTCTCGCTAGTTCGAGGTGCGTTGTCATGGGTGACGGTACAGTCCAGGTTGCTGGCTAAGGTTGATTGGCGAATAAAAATTGGGCTTTCGCGATTGGTACGTCGTCATCAGCTGCGGAATCGCGTCGCTGCAATCCACCTTGATTAACGTGTAATCGGTAAAGCCACAACGCTCGAGGTTTGTCGCGTTGTCCGGTCCGCCAGGCAGCGTAACAGCGTAATTTGGTCCTGATGACCATTCAGCGCTGTTCAGCGTGATTTGGTTTGCGAGCGCTTGTAAATCAGTTTCGCTACTCGGGTCAATCGTTTCGCTGTAATATTCAACGTAATAAGTTGTAACGTAATGCCTCTCTGCACCTGAGTGCTGGGTTATGCTTGCTTCCGCGCTGTCCCAGCTTCCGTTGTCGGCATGGTCGTACAGTTTTCGATAAGAAAGCCGAACACTGTCGGGGATCATTGGTCCGGCGTTGTGCGAACCAAATATGGCGCGATCCGGCAGCGCAGAGTAACCGAGCGCGTCACCGTATGACTGTATGTGAAGAATGCCCGTGTTGCCTAATGTAATACGGTTGCCGGTCGATGCTGCGAAGTGCTCCAGGACATACCCAACACTTCTAGCTGTCGAAAAATAACCAGGGTCAGGTTGCAAATATGCCGCTGGCACGGAAATGGCGGGATCAATCACGACGTGATTAGGTGTCGCTGCGTTAATTGAATTTATTAAATCTGCCCAGGTCGTTGCAGCATTAACACTTGTTTCGGCCTGATCTATCGTGTCGTGTAGCACCAACCACCTCA
>NZGG01000013.1 GCA_002690865.1 Gammaproteobacteria bacterium
CCGGGCACGCGCATGGCGAACATGCTGGAAGGAGGCATCACACCGTTGTTGTCGACAGAGCGGCTGGGGGCAATGGGCTTTGCACTGGCCGCCTACCCGCTCACTTTGCTTTCGACGGCTGCCTTCGCGATGCGACAAGCACTGCTGGATCTCCAGGCAGGCCACACACCAGAACAAATGCCCAACTTTGAGGAGATGAAAATAGTGGTGGGATTTAACAGCTACCTGGAAAAAGCGGATCCAACCTGAATCGGCTCCCGTGGCGGCAACTTCTTTAACCACAACATGGAGAATTGATCGTCTTGAGCTGATTGAGCGCTACCGGGAGGAACTCCAGGTGGGCCATAACGACCATCGGGCGGTGAGCACCACTACTCAATTGACCAGGCGCTTTGCGGCATCCAAGGGAGATGGGTAGAGCGTCTCAGCGCATCCACCCTGAAAAGGATTTGCCCTGATGACTTATGGCGTGGGTCGAACTTGAGGATCATGAACCAAATCAAGGAACACCAGGCATACAAAAAATGGACGCGACAGCAGTCAGCTACTCAGAGGCATTCACGCACCTCAGCGAAGACAACGAAGACACCAGATATCGAGGCCAAAAGCCTTTCAATCAACTGAAGAGTTCGTTGACAAGGCAGACCTGCAGAGGCGTCGAGTCGGCCATGCCCTGCAACGGATGACACCAATCCCAGCCAGAGGATCCCCACCTACAATCCTGGAACGCCAGCACCCTTATGCCCACCATTGCCGCAGCACGCAAACGCCAGGGAGACATCTCCAATCGGTTGATCAGCGCAGCACTTGGCATCAAACCGCTCTGGTCGATCGCCAAATATCAGGCCCGGCGCATGATGATTCAGCGTGCTGAACGACTGGGTATTCCATGGACAAACAAGGTCAAGGAATATGAGCAACATGACTGGGCTTTGCTGTGGCATGAACTGAACGATCCAAACCTTCAGTACCCCGCCAATTATCGAGCTTCGTTTCACGGCTACGACGCCGGCCACCTCTGCTGGCAAGCCGCCTACGAATTCGAGGTGGCTTCCAACGCGGTGCATTCGAGTCTGTTTCCAGAAGCAGGAGCAGCCAGCGATCAAGCCTTGAGGGTGGGCTATCACCAGGTCTTACAGGCTCAATTGAGCCAGCCACCTGAGACCATCCTCGACCTGCATTGCACGGTTGGGCTGAGTAGTTTTGCCCTGCAGGAATCCTTTCCGCAGGCAGCAATCACAGCGCTCGACTTTTCACCCCATTACTTAGCCGTGGCACGCCACGAAGCCGACATTCGCCAGATCAACATCGATGCCTGGCGTCATGCACTCCCGGAGGCAACCGGTCTGGCCGACAGACAGTTTGATCTCATCTCCTCGTTCCTGCTTTTCCATGAGATGCCTCAAGACGCCACAAGACGCATCCTGCGAGAGGCCCGCCGCCTCGTACGGCCAGGCGGATGCTTTGCGGTCATGGACATGAATCCCGATTGCGAGGCCTACCAGACCATGCCCAAAGCGCTCATGACCCTGCTGAAAAGCACAGAGCCCTTCATGGATCAGTATTTTTCACTGGATCTGGAGGACGAACTCCGTCAAGCCGGCTTCGACACCATCACCATCACCCCCTGCACCCCTCGTCACCGAGCCGTGCTGGCAACAGTGGCGATTTAGGCTAAGGCCCTCCAGCTCCGCAAAACCCTGCTGTCAAAGGCCGCCTTCGCGATGCGGCAGGCACTTGTTGATCTACAGGCAGGCAATACTCCTGAGCAAATGCTCAGCTTTGACGAGATCAAAACACTGGTGGGGTTTGACAACGACCTGGAGTGAGCTGATCCAACCTGAATCGGCTCCCATCACGATGAATGGCGTAGCCACAACGTGGAGAACGGATCACCTTGGGTACTGCTGCGGGGAATTCTCAGAGAGAAGCAACAGCGTGAGCGATGACCGATTCACCCCGATCACCAGGGCTGATTGAGCGCTACCAGGAGGAACTCCAGGTGCGCCATTACGCCCGTCGCACGGTGAGCACTTACACCCAATGGATCAGGCGCTTTCTGCGCTTTCACCGCTTGCGGCATCCAAGGAAGATGGGCAGTGATGAGGTGAACGCCTTTCTGAGCCATCTGGCCACTAATGAGCAGGTGAGCGCTTCCACTCAGAACCAGGCTCTGGCAGCTGTGCTGTTTCTATATCGAGAATTGCTGGGGCAACCCCTGGTGCTGGATTCCGTCGTCCGAGCTGGAACGCGTCATCGAATGCCTGTGGTGTTGAGCACGGCTGAAGTGCGCGCCGTGCGGGAGCAACTGCAAGGGCCCTCAGCTCTGGTGGTGGGGTTCCTATACGGCAGTGGGTTGCGCCTGATGGAAGCCCTTAGGCTGCGCGTGAAAGACCTTGATACCCAACGGCGGGAACTCAGCGTTCGCGATGGCAAAGGGGGGAAAGACCGCCTGACGCTGTTGCCAAAAAGCCTGATTCCGGCCCTTGAGCGCCATCTCACGGATGTACGTCAACTGCACCAGCGTGATCTTGAGGCCGGCTGGGGGCGGGTGCTGATGCCCTACGCCCTGGGTCGCAAATACCCCAACGCTGAACGCGAATGGGGCTGGCAGTGGGTGTTCCCGCAACAGAAGCATTGGACTGACAAAAGCAGCGGCGAGCAGGGGAGGCATCACCTTGATCCCAGCGTGGTGCAGAAAGCGGTGAAACGCGCTATGGCTTCAGCTGGCATTACCAAGGCAGCCAGCTGCCATACCTTCCGTCATTCATTTGCAACACACCTGCTGGAACAGGGACAGGACATCCGCACGATTCAGGAACTGCTCGGCCACAAGGATGTGAGCACCACCATGATCTACACCCACGTTCTGAATTCAGGGCCCCTCGGTGTACGCAGCCCCGCCGACCTTGACTAGCAGCATTCAAACAAGCTGCGTGGATTTATTGATCATCACTGCACCCAATTCGATAAACGCCAATTGGAAGATGCGGCACATCACCAAATACATTTCCGCTCTTAATTATTTCCTGAAAGCCAAAGTTTTAAAACATCGACACAAACATGCCAGCAGAGCCCACTGAATTCGCTTCACATATCACTCCATCAAACGGCATAGAAACCAAATGCAACGTAATGAGCTACAGCGAAATCCGCACAGTCGAATTGAAATGATTAACGGACCCATGAACTATCGCTACAATAAGAGGAGTGTTTTTGCAGAAGCTATGCCATCAAAGCGTTCTGAGCAGCGCCAGACCATGAAGGTTTCGCGATTCACGGAAATCAAGGCCTGCTCAGAGGTGGTTATCGGAACCGCCCAATAAATAGTTAGACGCACCTAAATCTTTCCATGGGATCCATCATCAGTCTGAGCATTGATAATTTCGAAATTGACTGGGGAAAGAATAATTTCTTTGTCAATCACTCACGTCTGTTTCTTCCAGATGACATTGGACTGGCAACTTACCATTATGTAGACGAAAATAACGAGTTACCGGTTGTATTGGAAAACAAAGCCTATGTCAGTCCGCTTGGCAGCGTAGTAAAGCGCCTCGATCTTCTTGGATACACTATTAAAGAGTGCCGGAATATATGCGAACGGCTTTGCGCTGAGATGCCTGAGTACTACGAGAAGCCTGATATCAACTTTGACCTCTTTGTAAAAGCGATCTCCTCAATTGACTCGGAACAGTTTTACCTTCCGGAGCCCTGCCGGGAATGGGATCTAGGGGAATATGTTGTAAAAAATATTCTCAATGATCCCGAGATTACGAAGACGCATGCCGGCTTCGAGAGCATGACCAGAGAGCAAGGAACCTTCTTTGAAAATATAGATCCATATGTCACTCTAAGGTTGCTTGCACTCAATCCTGCCAATCTGAATCGCTTAGTTGTTTGGAGGCATGCAGATGTTGCTGAGGGTGGGTGGGTCGAGGAGGATATGCTTTATGAGGGGCTACAAGAGGCAGACAAATATCTGATAATTACGGAAGGATCATCAGATACATTTATACTCAGGGAGTCGCTCCTCAGAGTTCTACCTGAAGTATCCGATTTTTTTAGCTTTATAGACATGAAAGATAATTACCCATTTACTGGAGCGGGCAACCTACTAAATTTTAGCAAGGGGCTAGCAAAGATTAAAATCCAGAACAAGGTTATTGTTGTTTTTGATAATGATACAGCTGGTCGAGAAGCATATGAACAAGCTGCAAAGTTGGCACTTCCAAAGAGTATGGCAATTATGCAGCTACCTATTCTCCACGAATTTAAGAATATTCGAACTCATGGGCCATCAGGTGAGAATGTCGAAGATGTTAACGGCCGAGCCGTTGCAATCGAGGCATTCCTTGATTTAAAATTTGAACGTTTTGAAGAGCCGTCAGTCCGCTGGTCATCATTCAAAAGATCCTTGGGAGAGTATCAGGGCGAGCTAATCGATAAAGATTCATATGTAAGGATTTTTTCCGCAAACATGAGTAACTCTAGTGAGTATGATCTCACTAAGCTTTTTTATTTGTGGGAGAACATTCTTGCTGCGTGCGGATGTGGCGCCTAACAATGTCATTCACCTGAGCCGCCTCCAAGGGATACCTACCTGCTGCTTAAGGTCACTGCGGCTAGGTGATAGCAAGCGTTAGATCGACCTTAAAAGAACCATGAATCAGACGGAACTGGATCAGACTGCATATGAGGTCAAGGAGCAGATGGCGCAGTTTGCGAGACAGTTTGTTACTCCTATTTCCCAGTCTGATAGCACTGAATATGGATGGGCTGGAGGAACAGGCTCATACGCCTGGCTAGGAGATTCGCTAGGCACACATCTTCTGACGAACAATCACGTTATTGTCAATTCAGATGCGCCTCTAATCAGTCATTTGCCAAGACCGAATCATGAATTTGTACTAGTGCACAGTTCTTTTCATTCGTGGCCGGAGCCGATCGACTTTGCATGCGCGCCAATAGCGCTAGAGATTCTTGCAGATGAGAAAGATTGCCTTTGTCTTGATCAGTTCGACAAAATCTATGATCCTGTGGATCGTGAGCTTCTATTCTTCTTGGGATATCCAGGAACATCGCTATCAAGAAGTGATCCGGCGAATGCGAATAAGACCCTCTATTCCTGGGGCGGCGAACTTAATGTGCCGGATCATCCTTTTGTATCTCAAGCCGTAGCGGAGAGTCTTGAGGTAGTTCCGAGCCGATATAATCCAGAATTCCACAAACTGATTCATTATCCTGGTGAAGCTAGGCGTGAGCCAGATGGAGAGGTGATTGAAGTACGCAATCCTCGTGGGATCAGCGGCAGTCTTCTCTGGGATACAAAAAAAATAGCTTCTTCTCGCAGTGGTGTGAAATGGAAACCTGAATATGCGCGTGTATGTGGAATGATTTGGGCGGCTGGCGAGGAGTCACCGGTCTTGGTGGCAACTCGGATTGAACACATCATTGAAAAGATTCAGACCCTTCATCCGCGACCCGCGATCTAACATCATCATTTACCTGACCCGAACCATAAAAGCCACAGCAGCAATAACTCTTGCGGGCGGGTGATTATGAGCGTTAGGCGAATTTTGAAGGCCGCTTTCAGATTTAAGCAACGTTCGGACAGCATGGAGCGCGGTTCTCAACTTTGTGGACTAGTGATCAGTTGGTTATCGGACCCGTAAACCATGGCTACCATCGGATCAGGATTCTGCAAAAGCCATGCCAACAAAGCGATCTGAGCAGCGCCTGGCAATGAAGGTTTGATGGTTCACGGAAAGCAAGGCTTGCTCAGAGGTGGTTATCGGAACCGACCAATAAATAGTTAGATTTTCTCTATGCCTTACCGCATCGATCAAAAGCTAGTTATCGGCGTCGCCTCGAGCGCCCTGTTTGACTTGTCCGAGTCAAATCGGATATTCATCGAAGAGGGCATAGAAAAGTATCGTGAGCACCAGGAAGCAAATATTGATATTCCGTTGCCAAAGGGAGTTGCGTTTCCCTTCATTCGCCGATTTTTTAGCATTAATCAGGCGTTCCCCGAGAGAGAGCCTGTTGAGGTGGTTCTGTTATCAAAGAACTCTCCTGAGACAGGCTTGCGCGTTTTTCGATCCATTGACCATTATTCACTTAATATAACAAGAGCTGCATTTATTGCTGGTCGGTCGCCTCACGAGTACCTCCCTGCGTTTAACGCATCTCTCTTTCTAAGTGCAAATCCAAGTGATGTCCGGCAAGCAATTGATTCGGACTATCCTGCTGGAGTTGTGCTGCAGTCAAAAGTCTTCGACGATGCTGCCGACACCGAACTAAGAGTTGCCCTTCGACTTTGACGGTGTGATCGCAGACGATGAAGCGGAGGCCGTTTTCAAGAAGAACAATAATTTATACGAGTTCCAAGACCATGAGTCAGCTCATCAGGAAACGCCTCACCAGTCAGGACCCTTGGCTGACCTATTCAAAAAATTAGCTTTTATGCAAAAGCATTGCCATCAATGCGATCTGAGCAGCGCCAGACCGAGAAAGCTTCGTGGTTCACGGAAAGCAAGTCCTGCTCAGAAGTGGTTATCGGAACCTCCCAATAAATAGTTAGGCGTCATAATTGACTTATGGAGCACCCCAGCCGATCCCCTGTCTCCGGACAGGCCTTCCCTGGTGGATCGAAGTCGAGGGTTAATCGCGCTGGACAACGCGTCCGAGAGGGATCGGCAAATACTGAGGATCTCCAGGTCATTGATGAATGGCGCGCTGCTCACCGAGCAGTTCTGAATACATTCAAGGCAAACCTTAGACGGTATGGAACGGGAAAGGATATTATTTTTGGCCAGCGCCATAAGCGCAAGAGAACAATTTTCAACAAGCTAGAAAGGTTCCCGAGTATGAACCTTGCTCGGATGGATGACGTAGCCGGCTGTCGGCTGATATTTAAAAGTATCAATGAGCTCTATTCATTTAGGGAACATTTTCACAAAGCCCGCTTCAAGCACAAGCGACGTAACACAGATAACAAGGATAAGTACGACTACATTAAATATCCAAAAGAATCAGGCTACAGAGGTGTGCATGATGTATATGAGTATGATGTTAATTCCTCTGTTGGTCGCCCTCTGAAAGGGCTCTATGTCGAGATCCAGTACCGAACCTTGGTTCAGCATGCTTGGGCTACGACAATTGAGGTTATCGGCTTTATTACAGAAAGCCAGCCAAAATTCCAACATGGAGACACTCGATATGAGTCGGTCATGAAGATGGCAAGCGAGATACTAGCTCGTGCGCATGAAAAGATGAAAGGACCATTGCCAGAGCTTGATGATCGTGATCTAGTGACTAATTTCATTGCCGCAGAGAAGGAGTTGGGCCTACTTCACATGCTTCGGGGCCTTAACTCAGCAGATAAGATCATTTCAGCGAAAAGAAATGCAATTCTAATTATTTCTGAGGGCAAGCCACTTGAAGTGAGGCAGTATCGAGATGCCACGGACGCACTCAGAGCACTTTTTGAATTCGAGAAAGAAATGCCTGATAGGGACATCGTCCTAGTGAGAGCAGACACATCCGAAGACGTTCGCTTGGCGTTTAAAAACTATTTCTCGGACGCAAGTGATTTTCTTCGTTTAATCGGTCGCGGATGTGAACGCCTCTCCAAATCAACTTAATTCAGGGCTGGGATAGATGTTCCCAAGTGATACGCCTAACAACCAGATACAGAAGACAGGAGCGCAGGGTGGTGTTCAAGCCATTGCCGGAACGCTCGCTTCTGATCTGGAGCGATTGGATGATGTCTATTTTATCCGTATACCAATCTGCTTTGGTGCTGGGCCTCACCGGATAGAAGTCATGAAGCTGGTTGAGGGGTTCACCCCGCTGACGGGATCATTGTTTACAGGCGAAGAGATCAGATCAATAAATAGGGATTTCGAAGAGGGATATCAACTAATGCTTTCCATTCAGAATTTTCAGAATTTATTTAACAGAGTGCTATCAACGAAATCACCGCCTCGTCTTGCCAGTGATCCATATCTCATTAGGGCAGATCGAGATCGTGTAATTGCTGGAAGAAGTCTTACCATTCCCTATGACACAAATAATTCGGCCTTTCATTCGCAACAGTGGGCAGAGAAGATGCTTAAGTCCCTACTGTTCTCCGTAGAAGGCATAGAAGAGCGCTCGATAAAGGATGACTTTTACCATGAAATATTCAAGATCTGGAATCATTTAAAGACGAAACATGAAGGCTGTGTGCATCTTGAAAACAGCATTCAGGCTGTTTCCAAGGTTACGATGAATAGGACGAGGTATTCTAATGAAGTGATCGAGCTTCGTGAAGCAGTGAGCATCTTTTGGGATTCCCTTAGAATATCTGCTTACTGCGCTGAGAATCTAAAAGCGCATGTTCAGAATTCAGCAGTCGCTTAAATAATGCCTAACAACACCATACACCTGGGCCGCATCCGTATGTCCCCCTACTTAGCTGATCAAAGCTTGCGGCCAGGTGATGGCCAGCGTTAGAAGCACGAGAAGAAGCTCAACTAACGCGATTACGGCCATTAGGCCCCCACACACGAATGCTGGGTTGCTGGCATGATCCATAATTTTGATTTCGCAGATTTGTTGCTGAGTAGATCTTGCCGCGATCATCACCAGGCGGGCAATTTTGGGGAATAGAGACCAGGCAAAAAATAACTTGATCACCAATTCGTGATGCCGCCACATCAGCATTAAATTCATATGAAACTTGGAAGCCTCCATTGTCATATTGAACGGTTGTTCCTTCGTTTTCCGTATAGCTCTTAGGTGGAACGACCATCTGTCGGTCATGAAACCGTGTACCTATGTCTTTGATCTTGGTTTGAGAGCACGTCCCGACTCTCTCCGGTACTCCACTCACCATTGGCGTCTTACCGTTTTCGATAAGGGAAAGTCTGTATGCACCAATCCATGATGGCTTAAAAATGCTTGCTGCAACCTCATTGAGATCGTCAATAATTTGAGCCTGAGTGTCAAGGATGCAGAGCTTATTACTCCAGCAAGCATGACGAGCATGCAAGGACGATAAAAGAAAGTCTTGCGCGATGGATCGACTTTCTCCCTTAACTTGGCTATAACCTCGAGAAGCTATTTGATCAAGTTCAGATAACTTCTGGTCATTGCATATTGTGAATTCATCTTGATAACGTGCACGATTACAATCAAAGCTTGGCCCAAAGCTCTTAGCGCTAGCTTCCGGTGCCCCAAAAAGTTCAAATAGGCTTAGCAAGACATTCATCCAAAGTGCGATTTGAATCATGGCGTTCAGAGGAATTGATTATCATTAATTATCAATAAGGCTTAATAGCACTCGTCAAGCAACTGAAGAGCGAGTTCAGGTTGCCGCGTGATGATCGTCAATGGGAATAGCTATGCACGCTGGTCTCCCCTGGGGTAGCCATCTCCGATCAATCAGCGCCCGAATCGAACCGCTTCCTTCAAATGCATCAGCAGGGTTGCTGGCCGGAACAATCGCTTGAAACTATTCATATTTACAAGGTTTTCACGCACTTCTCATACAACTTTAATGAATTTTTCATCCATGCCTGCCGAGAACTGTTTATTTTCGA
The DNA here is from genome assembly GCA_002690865.1 of Gammaproteobacteria bacterium. Taxonomy (GTDB): domain Bacteria; phylum Pseudomonadota; class Gammaproteobacteria; order Pseudomonadales; family Azotimanducaceae; genus UBA7455. The sequence continues at coordinate 9,585 of NZGG01000013.1, forward strand.
GCTATCGCATCTTATCCACTTTTACTAAAAAAAGAAAATCATCGCGACTTGGCAAATGCAAGCCTTGAAGGATAGAAATTTTCGAAAATAGTGAGGGCCTACTAGGAGTTGAGCGCAGGAATAGCGATTAAGGCTTTTGCTCCTCAATTTTAAACCAAAATCCACAACAAAAAATTCAGACTATGACGCAACTATTGGATTTTTTTCAATACAAAGCATAACTTAGGCTGTCATATTATACAATCAATCCTTAAGAAATCCAGGAATAATCCTGTTCACTTATAAGCAATGCTATGAATAATTGTGCACTTCGAAATTGACAAAAATGTCCAAACAGGAGCTTCAGAACCAGATTAATAGCAATTTGTACGAGTCTTGGAAGGACGGGCTATTTGGAGGAAATGGTGGGTGCGGAATGCTTTTTCGGTTCCAAGCTGATGGAATGGAATATATCAAAGACCAGCAAGAGGTCTTACCAGCGACCTTCCTTCATAACTCTATTGAGACTCCAAATCCTGCCTACAACCTGTTAGACGAAAAAGACCCCTTCTGCAAAAAACATGGTGGCCTGAAAGGTGAATTGGTTCCTGTCATTGGGACCTTAGTAACAGATCCCGGCAAAATGGATATTGGACCTTTATGGAGCTTCAATCCGAGAGTAGATAAATATAACAAAAATGGTGTCTTCTATGCTCATGATTCTAACAGCTGTGATCAACGAGCTATCTGGTATGGACCTAAAAATATGTGGATTGGAAATGGATTTTACGAAAACAATGATAAAACAGGTAAAAAAATCAAAGACACGAGCTCTTATGGATCTGGGGCATTTCAAGCTGGAAGTCCTTTAATTGATAAAAGTGCCGGAGGCGGAGGCGGAGGTGGAACTGGCTATCACGTCATATTTAAAAGGAGCGATATAGACCAGATGAGCGAAGACAAATTATCGAATGAAGCTTACTCAAACGTAGATTTCAATGGTGAATTTTACCAAGGCTGGGAAGCTACTTGCCTGATTAACTACGCAGATTACATAACTGATTGCACTACAATAGATTCGATCAACGAATGGGAAAAATATATTAATCAATTCGCCTTAGCGTATAAAAGCAAAAGAAACAATCCGCCATGGAAATACTACAGCGGAGATATCAATAGCTTGGGCGATGCATTTGGCTGGGTAGATAACATCCGTGCGATGATCGGCCTACAGAACGCTCTTTATAGATTCCGCAGTACTTGGTTCAACAATTGCGATAAAAAATATTACTGGGGATGGAACGAAATCCCCATGAATGCGCAGGCAATCACAAATCCTGACAACTTTGGCTGCCTTGCAGTGATTCTTCCCATCAATGGCAACGAGAGTGAATATGAGTTTAAAGACCTGGCTTCAATTCAACAAGAATACGTCAAGTTCTATTTAAAAAAACATCACCAAATGGGATTTAAATACAAGTACGTTGCATTCCTCAATCAAGTAGAGAGCCCATTCGGTGACGGAAAAATGTGCTTAAACTGTACGGATGTTATGGAGTATCCCATATAGCAAACTGATGTGTATTTGATTAAGAATTCACATCACTGCAAAGCGCAAGCGATGCTGTCTAAACCCTTTCATCGAGAGATTTGCCCTGAAAAGCCAGGTCCAATCTCTCATTTTATATATAAGGCAAATCAATAACAGTATTGCCCCAAGTGCACGCCTGGGCACCTCGAAAAATCATAAGACCGCTTGATAGCTCCGGATTTGAATTACACTAGGGCATGCTGATTACATGCTTTCCATGGGCCAGCGTGGTTTC
>NZGG01000014.1 GCA_002690865.1 Gammaproteobacteria bacterium
AGCGGCTGCATAGCCTGCAGGACCAGATCCCAGAATAATCAGTTTATGGTGTGTCACGATTTTAGTTTTTCCCGTGCTTCAAGAAAAGGGAGAGCATGTCTGTGGTTAGCAATAATTGTCCAAAGTGTTCTCCCAGAAGAATCTTTTGCATCCAAATCACGACCAGTCTCTAGGAAAAAGGAGAGGAAACGGGCAAAATCATTAGGTCTCATTCCCCTGTAAGCTTTTAAAAGCACATGAAAGTCGGCGTTCTCGTGACCATAAGGTTCCATTTTAAGGAAGTCTCTGACTCGTTCGTCGTTCCATATTTCATCTGTCACTTTGGGTTGACTAGGCCCTGCCATTATAATACCCCTATAAACACCTGTAAGGACCTCATGATACCTTACTGATAAGGTTCAGCCCATGTTCAAACAACTAAAAATTTATTTAGTTATTTAAATTCTTGGTACAACATGTGAGATACTGATAGTTAAAGGCATTCTGGTATTTTAAGTGGCTCGTAAGAAAACTAATCCAAGCACTCGCCCGAGCTTCTTAGCACCTCGGCTACGCGAGGGCGCTCTTATAGCGTTGGTGTCGGTTTGTTTATATCTTTGTTTAGCTTTATTCAGTTTTGATCTAGGAGATCCTGGCTGGACCTACACCGGCACAGATACGGAAGTAAAAAATTTGGTTGGGATTAGTGGTGCCTGGATCTCTGATGTATCTCTTTTCACATTTGGTTATTTATCCTTTGTTTTTCCAATAGTTTTTGCATTCGCGGCATGGAGACTTTTTCGAGGGGACGAAGACAAACAGTTTAGTTGGGCAATATCATTATTTCGTCTCCTAGGGCTACTCCTTATATTGCTTTCTGGAGCTGGCTTAGCAGATTTACATTTCTATGATCTTGGTTCTAATCTAAGGGAGGGAGCAGGCGGAGTAATGGGTGTGGAACTGGCTCGGGCAATGATACCGTTATGTGGTTACGTAGGCACTACTCTTATTTTACTGGCAGCTTTTTTCTTTGGTCTTACTGTGCTTACTGATCTTTCGTGGCTTATGCTTATGGATAATATTGGTAGGGTCTGTGTTATGGGTCTTCAGAATTCCGGCGAATTGATCGCTCGAACATTGAGAAATTATAGAGAACGAATTGAAGCTAATCAGGTGACAGAGAATCGCCGCCAGGCATTACAAAAACATGTTGAAGAAAGTCAACATCGAGCGACTGTCGTTATTGAATCCCCAGCAGAAAAAAAGCCAGAGTTTAGTAAGCGAGTTGTTCGCGAATCTCAAGGTAACTTATTTAAGATCGGTGCCGTGGATGGTTTACCAGCCTTACATTTATTGGACTCGACAGATCCGAATCACAAAACTGGATACTCTGAAGAGGATTTGCATGCGCTATCTCGTTTGTTGGAGTTAAAACTTAAAGATTATGGTATCGAAGTAAAAGTAGTGTCTGTATTACCTGGTCCAGTAATCACGAGATTCGAGATTCAACCCGCTGCAGGGGTTAAGGTTAGTCGTATTTCAGGTTTGTCAAAGGACCTTGCTCGTTCGCTCGCGGTGACTAGCGTAAGAGTAGTCGAGGTAATTCCAGGTAAATCAGTAGTAGGAATTGAAATACCTAATATTGACCGTGCGATCGTGAAGTTAAGCGAGGTGCTGATGTCAAAAGCCTATGATCAGTCAGCTTCCCCATTGACTCTCGCACTGGGCCACGACATCAGTGGAGAACCTATTGTAGTTGATCTCACTAAAATGCCCCATTTGCTGGTTGCTGGCACGACAGGTTCAGGTAAATCTGTCGCGCTTAATGCGATGATTCTATCGATTTTGTTTAAGGCTTCACCAGAAGATGTCAGGATGATCATGATTGATCCAAAGATGCTGGAGCTTGCAGTATATGAAGATATCCCTCATCTGCTAACTGAAGTCGTGACAGATATGAAAGATGCGAGTACTGCTTTGAGGTGGTGTGTTGGGGAAATGGAAAGACGCTACCGTCTCATGGCGGCTCTTGGAGTTCGAAATATGGCGGGTTTTAATCGGAAGATAAACGAAGCCCTTCAGTCTGGCGTGCCAATTATAGATCCATTGTGGCAAGCAGACCCATTATTAAGTCAGGAGGAACAGCAGGCACCAGAGTTAGATAAGTTGCCTTATATTGTCGTAATAATTGACGAGCTTGCCGATATGATGATGATTGTTGGTAAGAAGGTGGAGCAACTGATCGCCAGAATTGCACAAAAGGCTAGAGCAGCCGGTATACATCTTATCTTAGCGACCCAGAGACCATCAGTCGATGTTATAACTGGCTTAATAAAAGCTAATATCCCAACAAGAATTGGTTTTCAGGTTTCTTCTAAAGTTGACTCACGTACTATTTTAGATCAGGGTGGGGCTGAACAATTGTTAGGTAATGGCGATATGCTATATCTTCCTGCGGGGTCAGCCTTGCCTATGCGCGTTCATGGCGCGTTTGTTGATGATAATGAGGTGGTTCGGGTTGTAGAAAGCTGGAAAGATCTGGGTGCGCCTAATTACCTAACTACGATATTAGAACCGCTTACAGATGCTGATATTTTACCTGGGATGGCTGGTATCTCGGAAAGCACTCAAATGGAAGAAATGGACGAGTTCTATGATGAGGCCGTTGCGTTTGTCACGGAAAGCAGAAGAGCATCTATTTCTTCTGTTCAGAGAAAATTTCGGATTGGTTATAACCGGGCTGCCCGTCTCATTGAAGCAATGGAGCAGGCTGGCATTGTGAGTGAAATGAATAGTAATGGTAGTCGAGAAGTGCTTGCTAATGCATCCCCCGAGTAAACGCTTTTCATGGGTTATGTTTAGCTGTTCTATTTTTATGATCCTTTACGGCTACGATGTTTTAGCTGCACCCAAGCTAGAGGAAAAGCTATTAGCCCTTTCATCAGTGCAAACTCTATTTCGTCATGAAACGAATCGGGGTAGGGCGCACCATGGGGAACTATGGATAGAAAGACCGAATAAGTTTCGTTTGCAGACTAATACCCCATGGAAACAAACCCTCGTTTCAAATGGCAAGAGGTTTTGGAACTTTGACTCAGATCTTGAGCAGGTGACGGTCGATTGGCTAGAACAGGATATAGGTAAGTATCCTATATTATTATTCACAGGACCTGTAGAGGATCTGAGGAACTTTTATAATATATCAAACTACTCCGATAAAGGGTTTTCTGAATATCATTTGACGCCTAAGACGCAAGGCCAATATGTTAAGTCTATGCGTTTCATATTTAGAGGGTTGTTGCCGGTTCGCATCGTTATTATTGACGTAATGGATGAACATAGTGAATTCTCGTTCAACTCAACTCAAGTTAATTCTGATTTGCCAGATGAACTGTTTGAATTTTTACCTCCCCCTGATATTGAGGTCTTAGATCGAACTAAAACAACTTGGTCCCCCTGACTTTTTCCCTGTCTAGAACAATATTGCCTTAGTAACAATATTAATTAACTCTCTTGTCTAATTAACAGTTGGGTCGGGCTCTGTTACCATTCTCAACTTTCTAATATGCCAAAAGATCATGCTAGATCCCCGACTACTGCGTAATGAATTAAAGATGGTTAGCGAACGGTTAAAGGTTAAGCACTTTGACCTTGATGTCGCCACGTTTGATTCTTTAGAAAAGCAGCGTAAAGAGATACAGATCTCAACTGAAGCGCTTCAGGCGGAGCGGAATACGCGTTCAAAGAAGATTGGTCAAGCAAAGGCAAACGGTGAGGACATCGAACCATTTAAACGGGCTGTCAGTGAGATTGGAGCGCAGCTTGACGTTCATCAGAAGAAATTGCAATCCATTCAAGCCGAGCTGGACGAGATTAGTTTGGCAATACCAAATTTACCTGATATCTCTGTCCCAAAAGGGATTACCGAATCGGAAAATGAGTTAATTAGGACTTGGAGTGAGCCGGGCTTGTTTTCATTTTCGCCCGTTGATCATGTTGATCTTGCGAGCGTGAACAAACTACTTGATTTAGAGGTTGCGGCAAAAATCGCTCATTCCAGATTTATGAGTCTTCGAGGAGCATTAGCACGTCTTCATAGGGCATTGATACAGTTTATGATTGATTTGCATATCGAGGAGCACGAATATCAAGAAGTATATGTTCCATACATAGTGAATAAGGAGTCCTTGCGTGGTACTGGACAACTTCCAAAATTTGAAGCAGATCTATTTAAACTTCAGGATGAAGAACGCGATTTGTATTTGATTCCTACTGCTGAGGTGCCGGTAACAAATATTGTCAGAGACGAGATACTTTCCGTAGCAGATTTACCTAAAAAGTTCGTTTGTCATACTCCATGTTTTAGAAGCGAAGCAGGGAGCTATGGAAAAGATACCCGAGGCCTCATTCGTCAGCATCAGTTTGAGAAGGTCGAGTTAGTGCAGTTTGTAAGACCAGAAGATTCTTGGGCTGCTTTAGAAGCCCTGACGGGGCATGCTGAAGCTGTTTTACAGAAACTAGACCTGCCCTATCGTGTTATGAACCTTTGTGGAGGGGATCTAGGTTTTTCTGCAGCCAAGACGTATGACCTTGAGGTCTGGCTTCCTGGGCAAGATGCTTATCGAGAAATTTCTTCGTGTAGTAATTTTCTTGATTTTCAAGCGAGAAGAATGCAGGCTCGATGGAGAAATCCAACTTCGGGTAAGCCTGAGCTGCTCCATACGTTAAATGGTTCTGCGCTTGCTGTTGGCAGAACTCTTATCGCTATTTTAGAGAATTATCAGCAAGCTGATGGATCAATCCTAGTGCCAGAAGTTTTGCAGTCGTACATGGGGGGGCGTACGACTATCGAACTTTAAATAGGGGTGAAATTGGACTATCTACCATTACATTTCAATCTTAAAGGCCAGACGGTCCTCGTAGTGGGTGGGGGTGACGTTGCTTTTAGAAAGGTAGAACTCCTGATTGCAGCTCAAGCGCATATTCGTCTAGTGGCTCTTGAAATAAAAACCCAGCTGCGTGACTTGATTGGCCAACACGGTGTTATAACTATTTCGCCTTATGATTCTGAATTTATAGAAGGGGTCGTATTGGTAATCTCTGCTACATCGAATAAGAGTGTTAATGAGAGAGTATCCTTCGATGCACGTTCAGCCGGGATACCCGTGAATGTGGTTGATACGCCAGAATTATGTTCGGTTATTTTCCCGGGAATTGTAGATCGTTCCCCGGTGATTATTTCGGTCAGTACGGGAGGTGCAACGCCGGTACTGGCACGATATATTAAGTCCTTGATAGATTCGGTAATACCGCAGGGTGTTGCGCGTCTAGCAAATTATTTAAAAGGGAGGAGACACGCACTTAAGGAATGTTTCCCTGACTTCAACGTCAGACGTAAATTAATGGAATCTTTTCTCGATTCGCCCGGTAAAGAAATGGCCATCAATAATGATTTTAAGCAGGCAGATGGCTATCTTTATCAAGAAAACCCCAATATAGCTCAGGGTGAGGTTTATCTGGTAGGTGCTGGACCTGGAGATCCAGACTTGCTGACTTTACGAGCTTTACAACTGCTGCAAATTGCAGACGTCATTCTCTATGATAATCTAGTGTCAAATCTTGTACTTGAACGCGCTCGGAGAGATGCCTATAAGGAATTTGTGGGAAAGCGTAGTGGTTATAAGTCGACCACGCAGGAAGATATCAATACTATGCTGGTAAGATTGGCGAAAGAAGGACAACGGGTTGTTCGTCTTAAGGGTGGCGATCCATTTATCTTTGGTCGTGGTGGTGAAGAGATAGGAGCGCTTATTGCAGAGAAGATACCCTTTCAAGTAATCCCTGGGATTTCTGCCGCTAATGGTTGCGCTGCTTATGCAGGTATTCCTCTCACCCATCGAGATTATTCCCAGTCTGTTAGGTTTGTTACGGGTCATCCTAAAAATGGGGTTGTAAACCTGATTTGGAATGAGCTTGTTGAAATAGACCAGACCCTAGTTTTTTATATGGGAATGGGAGGACTTGCTTCAATTTGTGAAAACCTCATCGACCATGGAATGAGCAAAAAGATGCCAATTGCAATTATCTCCAAAGGGACCACGCCTGAGCAAAGAATAGTGCGAGGCGAGTTAAACACGATTGTAGATATAGTTGCAAAGGAAAGGCTAGAGACCCCAACATTAATAATTATCGGACATGTCGTGGCTCTTGCGAAGAAATTTTAGTCACAATTACTTGGTTTGGGTAGACCCGAGATTTTATTTATCATCCTTGCAGGCCTGCCCGTGAAAAGTTGCATTAAATAGAGACTGCTAGCTTTCTCTGGACCTATATTTTCTTTAATTAGATTAACGATTATCCTTGCCGCTGGCGATAACCTGTATCTCTCATAATACTCCCGCGTAAGTTCAATTATCCTCCAGTGATCTGGTGTTAGCGAGATCCCATCTGCTTCTGCGATTATTGCCGCAACCTCAGGAGACCAATCCTTAAGATGCTTTAGGAAGCCCTCTTTGTCTAAATCAACATTCATATTAGAACCAATTGCTAATATGGTCCGCTTCAGCGCAAAGGCTTACGAATTTCCCATATGTGATCGACACATCATGCTGGGCTATTTTTATCCCTCTAGACTTCAAATCAATCTCTAGTGCGAAGAGATCGTAATCTCCCTTCCGTAAGTTTTCATCGAGAAGAGTGTAAACACCGTCTTCGATAAGTAAAATAGTATCGTCAGGTAACACAAATTGCAGATTTTCAACGAGTGCTTTTGGTTTATTAAAAGTATGTAAGATCATTAGAATGAAAGCACTTTATGTTGCTGAGTGATCAGCTGATTAATTTCCAGATCGTCAAGCTGGTCTACAGGAATGGCTAGCTCTGATGAATTAATTTTCAGTGATGTAAGTTGGCTTTTACTACAATAAACTCGCTTAACACCGTAGTCTGAAAGAGCTGGAAATCCTAGCGTATAGTTTTTAGCGCCAAGAGTTTCTGGTTTCTGGGCTTGAAGCAATTGGTAAACGCCATCTCCGATAAATAAAACAGAGCAGTCTGCGAACGCGGAACCCATAAGAAGCGCATCGAAGGCCTCCTGTGCGTTGATGGTTATTGGTGATTTGGACATGATGAATAATAATTTATGCATCTAGACTCCAAATGTGACTAATTTATCAGCTTGGATGGCCGCATCGACAAGTTGACCTAGACCGGAGACGGTGAAGAGAGGGTTAATACTTGTACTCTCTTTATCGTATCGTTGAGACTCCGTTGCATCGAGAATACCACGCCGCAGTGCAGAAGAAATGCATACCACCATATCGAGTTGATGCTCCTGTCCAAGGTTGGCCCACTCTAATTCGATGTGAGCTTCATCCTGAGGAGGCACGCTTAGAAGGTTGGCGTTATAAACACCATTATGATAGAAAAAAATTCGGTAGATCTCATGGCCTTCTTCAATAACGCTCCGTGCAAAAAGATAAGCTGATCTGGCTGCCTGATCAGAATAGGGTGCTCCGTGAACCACGATTGCAAACTTCATAAATAGAGAAGCCCCAACAAGGTAAGTATGTCGGGGCTAATATCTCCTCTTCACTGCTATTTTCTAGTCGTTACCACCAAAAAAGTTGAGCAGATGCAGTAATGCCATGAAAAGGTTATAAATACTGAGATATAGAGAGACTGTAGCCATAATGTAGTTTGTTTCGCCACCATGGATGATTTGGCTAGTATCGTAGAGTATTAGCCCAGACATAAGCATCACTATTGCTGCCGAAATGGCGAGTTGCAGGCCAGAGATATAAAAACCGAAGAATCCCCCTACTAGACTAAGTAAAACTGCGCCTATCACGACCCAGAGCCCAGTGATCAAAAACCCGCCCATAAATGAGAAGTCTTTCTGAGTTACGAGGGTATACCCAGACAGAGAGAGGAAGATAACACCTGTTAACGAAAGTGCTGTTAAGACGGTCTGGCTTCCACCCGCGGTTTGCATATAAAAATTGACGATAGGACCGACTGAAAAACCGAGGATACCAGTGAAGGCAAAGACTAACACGATTCCCCACGGGCTATTCCGCATCTTACTAATGGCAAACAAGAGAGCAAAAGAAATGATGAGTGGAAGCCATCCCATGTAGGGTGCATTCATTGCAATGGCAACGCCCGCCATTGCAGCACTGAAGAGTAGGGTCATAGAAAGTAGTAGATAGGTGTTGCGCAACACCTTATTTGTTGAAGCGGCCGTGCTTTGACGATCTGATAAAAACTGTGCATCTGCCATGCGGTTCTCCTAAATAATTAGTAATGCCTTGCGATGGTGTCTAAACGAAATTTTAAGGCTCTTGCAGTTAAAATCAACAGAACTAACCTAATAAATTAAGATTTCGCTTGTCATCGTCTCCTTGAAAGAAAATTGGGGTCATTTTGGTAGGTTCAAGTCTATCTTATTCCGTCGAATGTATGTGCCTGACCTAGGAAGGTACCATGGCCATATATTTTACAAATTTAATGATAATTTTTATAGGTTGATTTCAGCAACCTTGTTTAAAAATGTTAGCGCGACTTTTTAAGCTGTTGTGAACGTGGAACCTGCTGGTTATTTGTGCGTTTTTTAAAGGTTGTGTTATTACTATCCAGCATCTGATTTGGGTTGTACTTGTAGCTCTAATCAGTAAACTTCTTCCCGTTGACATAAAGGGGTATGTTTTGCAAGTGCCCATACTTACATAAACGGGTAAAACGAGAGGAAATTCCATGGTATCAGCAGCTCAGAACAAGAAAAATATTAAGAAAAATCGCCGAACAATCTTCGAGGTTGAAGGTAAAGTTACATCTAATAAGTCTAAGGCTTATGCATCTAGGTCTCTCATTGAAGAGAACAGGGCCCTGATTCTTAAGAATTATACTGCAGCGTTCATGGGCAATAGGCAGCTCGCCAATCAGAATACTGATGACATATTTAGAAATCGTCAAGCGATTTTATCCAATATGGAAACCTCAAGTGACGTGGAGGAAAACTTTGTTGCATCAATGATCAATGAAGCTAACCTTGACTTCCTTGAGCATCGTGCCGCACTTAATGCTGCTGTTTTAGGTGCGAATGAAAAAATGATTGCAGTGAATGCGATGCTAATCGAAATCAACGATGCGATTATGGCGGCGAATGAAGGAATCGTTAAATTCAATGCTAAAGAAATCGCTACGAATACCCAAATTCTTAATGGTTCGCTCAAGCCTGGAGCGGCAACACCAGCTAAGAACGCTGCGCGCGTAAAGAAAAACGCCGCGAGAGGAGCTGCGGTTGGTAAGGCTGCCACGGCTAATTCGAAAAAAATGGATTCGTTGACGTCTTCAATGCAAGCTAATAGAAAGAAAATAGAAAAGAATGCGGAGAAGATTATGGAACGCCGTGCTGATATTGTAAAAAATGCTAGTAATATCAGTAAGAACCAGGATCGAGTTGCTAAAGCAATCACGTCTTAATAATCGTTCTTGATCGATGGGGGGGTCTCTTTAGAGACCCCCCCATACCTAAAAGTTTTTATGCGCTAATTTTTGATCAGTACCTTAGTTCGCCGCGAAGTGCCTGACGTTTAAGGACACATCCCATGAGTGCTGCTGTAAAACTGAATGATGAACAAATGCGCAGGTTCGTGTGTGATGGATTCCTCGTCCTGGATAGCATTGAAGACAAAATGTTTCATCAAGTGGTTGTCGACAAGCTTCAATACCTTAATGCTCATGAACCCGATATCCGCAATAACGTATTACCCCGAATTTCCGAGTTGCAGCGTGTTTTGGATGCTCCACAAATAAGAGGCGCGATTGAAAGCATCTTGGGACCTGACTTCATGTTGCATCCGCATAGGCTTTCTACTCCAGGTGAACCATTACCTCCTGAGAGACGTCAGCTCAAACTCAGTGACGACGTAAATGGCCCGCCTGTAGGCGAGGGTTCGAAGGGCTTTACAGTCTGGCATAAGGATAAGCTGGGAAGAACTCGCTATCATACTCCGCGCTTTCTTTACTTGTTTTATTTTCCTCAGAACACTCCGATTAAGCGCGGACCGACACGAGTGATACCAGGCTCGCAGTATTATGATCACTTGACCAAAGAAGACTATCCGTTTGCCTATGTGCCTGACCAGCTCACAGCAGGTAGTTGCATCCTAACATCTATCGACATAGATCATGCGGGGATGACTAATGTAACGGATCAGACCCGTAATATGATTAAATTTAACTTTATTAGAACACAGAATCCTAGTGGTCCAAGTTGGGACGGTGGTCAGACTGACTGGCGAAATCCAGAAAAATATTCTGGGCGCTATAAACACGAGGAAGCTTGGTCCTATATTTGGGATTGGTTGAGGGGGCATAGGGAACAAAAAAGTCCGCCGATCGAGAACATACAGAAATTGATCTCAGGTCTCAATAGTACAAATCAGGCGAAGAGGCTTCATTGTATTTATGCTCTCGGATCTATGGGGGACAAAGCTGTTGAACCTCTTATTGCCAGTTTAGAAAAGTTTGGCGGACATGATCTTATGGATCCAATTAATTTTTCTAAGAATGCTGAGGGTGGTTTCGATCCTGTCGGTGATATTTTTGAAAGGCGTTGGGCTATTGGGGCTTATACTGTTCAGGATGAGTCATTTGCGCTGGCTTGTCTTGGAGACTGTGCCGTGGATCCTTTGATAGACCTTCTTAATAATGAAGACGATTGGTTAGTCATTAATGCTGCTTTCGCGCTTGGTGAAATAGGAACCCACGCTGCACGCGGTATACCGAAACTATCAGGTTTGTTGAGAAGTTCTGATCCGCATGTAGTTAAAGCTATCCTTGAGGCGATAGCATGTATCGGCAGTAATACGGCAGCAGCATTGCTGGAAATTAGTCGGTTATTGTATTGCAGTTCTGAAGAGTTAGGTTTAACTGATGCGCCAGAGCATTTTGGGACGGATAGTATTCATTATAATGCTGTTTATGCGCTCCTTCTTTCGGATCTGGATATAGAAGACATTGAAGACCTACTCATATATTTGCTGAAGGCTTCAACTACTAGTGGGAGAGTTGCTGCATTGGCGCTAGAGATACTTGTTAGGAAAGGAAGTACACGTGGTCGCCGTCAAGCTATCGAGTATCTCCAAGCACATCGATGGGACGATAGTGGTTGGCCTTCTGAAATCAGATAAAAAACTACTTAGTATTATGCTTGCATATCCTCTGGACTGCTCAAAATATAGGTATCATTTATGTTGGTATTAGCTATATTTAAT
>NZGG01000015.1 GCA_002690865.1 Gammaproteobacteria bacterium
AATTATTATTATTGTTATTAAGAGTAGGTGAGTTGTGGATAATTCAGGATAATTAAAGAAGATCAGAGGGTTAGCTTTTAAGATTGGGGGGGAAAGGACTGTTTTCAACTTGTTGCTAAAATGTGGATAAGCCGGGGATGGTTTAAAGGGTTATGCACACGAGTCGGTATATCGTTCCATTTAATGATTTTATCCACAAGTTACTAACAGGATGATCACTGGGTAGGGTCGCAAATCGTTGATAAATAAATGTTTTTTTTGTGCTTTTTTTGGTGTTAGAGCTTTGCAATGATTGGCCTTTTGGCGTTACTATCTTGGTTTGCATTTGACGGAAGTTAGATGCGTAGGAAATGGCTTTGAATCATCAGAGAGTGACCAATTAATGCGTCCCCGCTGTAAAAAGCTCTAATAATTAATGATCACGGAGGTCTAGTGAGCAGTAGTGTTTGGCAAGAATGTTTACGAAGCCTTGAAAGCGAACTATCCGCGCGGCAATTTAACACGTGCATCAAACCCCTTCAGGTAGTCTCGGACAGCAAACTCGTAAAGTTGTTGGCACCGAATAAATACATAAAGGATCAGATTAACGATCAGTTTCTCTCGCGTATAAAGGAGCTGATTGCTGCTGGCGGGGATAAGGAAGTGTTGCTAGAAGTGGGGAGTACGCAGTACATCTCACAGGAGCAAAACAATGCTTTCGTCGAGAGGGAGTCCTTCTACCCTTTGTTAGACCTCAATAAGGAATTTACCTTCGATAGTTTTGTGGAAGGGAGGTCAAATCAAATCGCTAGGGCTGCGGCGGTGCAGGTTGCCGAAAATATTGGTGGAGCATCATATAATCCGTTGTTGTTGTATGGGGGTGTAGGTTTAGGAAAAACACATTTGATGCACGCTGTAGGCAATTCGATTTTAGAACGTAATCCCCATTTGAACGTGGCCTATATGTATTCGCAGCGATTTATGGAGGATATGGTTCGAGCGATCGAACACGGCACAATGGCGGATTTTACGCAGTACTATCGGTCGGTGGACGTGCTGTTAATGGATGATATCCAGTTCTTAGCAAAGGGAATGAAGTCGCAGGAAGAGTTTTTCCATGTTTTTAACCGTTTGCAGGAAGGCGGTAGGCAAGTAATTCTTACGTGTGATCGTTACCCAAAGGAGATAGAAGGACTAGAAGTAAGGCTGGAAAGCAGATTCGTATGGGGTATGACGGCGACGTTGGAGCCACCAGATTTGGAAACAAGGGTTGCTATCCTGCGTAAGAAAGCAGACAGCGAGGCAACAGAAGTGCCACACGAGGTTGCGTTTTTCATTGCAGAACGGATCCGGTCGAACGTGCGAGAGTTAGAAGGGGCGCTTAAGAGGGTGATCGCAAACGCAAGATTTACGGGGAGAGAGATTTCACTCGAGCAGGTGAGGGAGTCGTTGAGAGATCTAATAGCGATTCAGGATAGGCAGGTTGGGATTGAGAATATTCAAAAAACAGTGGCGGATTATTACAAAATTAGGGTGAGCGATCTGCATTCAAAAAAAAGGTCGGTTTCTGTGGCACGTCCGCGTCAAATGGCGATGGCGTTATCAAAAGAGCTAACGAGTCACAGTTTGCCTGAGATAGGGGATTCGTTTAGTGGGAAAGACCACACAACCGTTTTGCACGCCGTAAGGCGGATAGAGGAATTAAGGGAAGCCAAGCCCGATATTGACCAGGACTATAACAATTTGCTGCGAATACTAACTGGTTAAACGCAATATGGTTCTAGGAATATTAGTGGTTTCGTATTGAGAAGGTAAGCGGTAACTTAGAAAGGGAAATAGGCGAAAAGTAAGTGGTAAGCCCTCTGTAGTTCGGTGATGGTAGTGAGCACTTACTTATAGGATGAACTGGAAATAAATGGAAACGGTGAAATATGAAATTCTCGATAAATAGAGAGTTGTTATTGAGGCCACTATTGCAGGTGGCAGGTGCGGTAGAAAGACGTCAAACGCTTCCTATACTTGCGAACGTATTGTTAGAGGTGAAATTAGGGGAGCTGTTTTTAACCGGGACCGATCTCGAAGTGGAGTTAGTAGGAAAGGTGAAGGTTGACGAATCCGCTGAGGGCAGGATCACTGTTCCTGGGAGAAAGTTGATGGATATCATTCGGCAGCTACCAGAGAGGGCGGAAGTTGTGGCGGAAGTTGACGGCACAAGTTTGATTTTAAAGTCCGGGAGGTTTAGATCCTTATTATCTACATTAGGGGCAGATGAGTTTCCGACGGTAGAGAAGTCCGTAAAGGAAATTAGTTTAAAAATAGAAAGTAAGGCGCTAAAACAGTTACTTGACAGAACCGCTTTTGCTATGGCCCAGCAGGATGTCAGATTTTTCCTTAATGGCATGTTAATAGAAATAAGTCGACAGGAGATGCGGGCAGTGGCGACTGATGGCCATAGGCTTGCACTTAACAGTCTTGAGCAGGGGGGAGTTGAAGAAGGTAAGCAGGTGATACTGCCGCGGAAAGGGGTTTTCGAGGTTCAGAGGCTGCTTCAGGAGGTTTCCGGGGATGTGGAAGTGGTGGTCGGGAGTAACCATCTAGGCATAGTTACTGAGGAATTCGAGCTGACAACAAAGCTCTTGGATGGGAAATTCCCAGATTATGAAAGGGTCATTCCGAAAGACGGTGATAGTGTCATATTGGTCGATAGGAACGAGTTGAGGCAAGCGCTCGCGAGGACAGCTATTTTGTCGAATGAGAAATTTAGGGCAATTAGGGTTAGGTTCAGTAAAGGGAGCCTGGAGTTGTCCGCCAACAACCCTGAGCAAGAGCAGGCGGAGGAAACTGTATCGGTAGATTATGACGGAGAGGTGGTAGAAATTGGTTTTAATGTGAGTTACCTTCAGGATGTTCTTGGGGTGCTGGATAGTGATCGTGTCCAGATTACGGTGAAGGATGGGAACAGTAGTGCTTTGCTTGGGGAGCCGGATAACGATGATGGGGTTTATGTGGTCATGCCTATGAAGTTATGAGGCTTAGCAGGCTTCAGATTCGTAACATTAGGAATATAGGGGAAGCTTCCCTGGAATTGGGGCCTTCCATAAATTTAATTGTAGGACCAAACGGTAGTGGAAAGACTAGCGTTCTGGAAAGTTTTTATTTTCTTGGAACAGCGAGGACGTTTCGTACAGGAAAGCAACATACGTTGTTGAAAGAGGGAGAAGACGTCTGTTTGGTTAAAGGTGTTTCGGAAAGCGGACAAGAAATGTCGGTGTTGGGACAAAATGGGCTAAGTAAAAAGATGACCCTTGGGGGTAGGTTGGTCGAGAGAGCAAGCGAGCTTGCAGAGAAAATGCCGTTCGTCGTGTTGGGTCCTCAGACAGTTAACCTGTTGGTTGGTGGACCGGAATATAGGCGGCGATTCCTCAATTGGGGCGTGTTCCACGTGGAACCTGGATTTAGAAGAGTCTGGGAAGGGGCTAAGCGGTGTTTATCCCAGCGTAATAGGCTCTTGAAAAGTGGGGGTGTCGTAAGCGAAGAGGTAGATAGTTGGACCGCGGAGTTTGTGAGACTGAGCGAGCGCATCCATCTGTATCGAAAAAGCTACATGAGCTCGTTTAAAGAGAAGTTTAAAGAAATCTCAGAGATAACAGGCTTGGCCGGTATCGAAGTAGGGTATCGGCGAGGATGGAGCACCGGTGTATCGCTAAAGGAGGATCTGGCAACTAGTCTGCATGCAGACGTGAAAAAAGGGTATACGTCGAAAGGTTTTCACCGAGCGGATATGGTAATAACGGTAGGTAAGAGAGAAGCGGCTGGTTTTTGTTCAAGAGGTGAACTAAAACGGTTGTCTTGGGCGTTGCTATTAGCTCAGGGGGAAGAGTTAAGGGGCGAGGTTATCTATTTGGTGGATGATCTGACTTCAGAGCTGGATAAGAATAGTAGAAAGCGTATATGTAGATACTTGGACGAAAACGGAAGCCAACTCGTGGTAACTGGGGCGAACGAGGAAGAGCTTAGCTCTTGCTGGCAAAATAACGGAAACACCATGTTCCACGTGGAACATGGTGTTGTAACAAAGGAATAACTCATGACGGACCAAAATAAGGGAAGCTACGAAGCAAGTAGCATTCAAGTCCTTAAAGGGCTTGATGCAGTTCGAAAACGCCCAGGCATGTACATTGGCGATACTGATGATGGAACCGGTCTCCATCATATGGTTCAGGAATTGGTCGATAACGCGATTGATGAAGCTTTAGAGGGATACTGCACCACTGTGACAGTAACAATCCATGAGAATGAATCCGTTACTGTAGCGGACGATGGCAGAGGAATTCCCACAGACATACATGAAGAAGGTAAATCTGCCGCCGAAGTAATTATGACTGTCTTGCACGCCGGCGGTAAGTTTGACGACAGCAATTATAAGGTCTCAGGTGGACTGCATGGCGTTGGTGTCTCTGTCGTTAATGCATTGTCATCAAAACTGACGCTTACGATATGGAAGCATGGCAGCGTTTGGGAACAGACGTACTTTAACGGAATACCAGACCAACCACTAAAAATCGTAGGCGAAACCACTAAGACTGGCACACAAATAACCTTCAAACCGTCGGCGGAAACATTTAGCAACATCAGGTTTCATTACGAGATTTTAGCCAAACGTTTACGTGAACTTTCTTTTTTAAACTCTGGCCTTGCCATTGAGCTTGTAGACGAGCGCTCATCACAATCCGAACTGTTTGAATACGAGGGTGGTCTGAGGTCATTCGTCGAGTACCTTAACAACAATAAAACTCCTCTAAATACAATCTTTCACTTTCAGCAAGCACGAACTGACGGTATTAGTGTTGAAGTAGCAATGCAATGGAACGATTCGTACCACGAAGACGTATCAGCATATACAAACAATATTCCCCAAGGCGATGGTGGCACACACCTTCAGGGCTTTAGAACTTCCCTAACGCGAACCTTGAACACTTATATAGAATCCGAAAAAATTGGTAAAAAAGATCATGTGGCCACCACGGGTGATGATGCGCGAGAAGGGCTCACAGCGATCATTTCTGTCAAAGTACCTGATCCTAAGTTTTCGTCCCAAACAAAAGATAAATTAGTTTCTTCGGAAGTTAAAGGAGCCGTTGAACATGAAATGGGCGCTGCATTTTCCTCTTATTTGTTAGAAAACCCGCAAGAGGCTAAAGCCATAGTCCAGAAGATGATCGACGCAGCGAGAGCTCGAGAGGCGGCTAGAAAAGCGAGGGAGATGACGCGGAGAAAAGGTGCTTTAGATATAGCAGGTCTTCCAGGTAAATTAGCAGATTGTCAAGAACGTGATCCTGCAAATTCCGAAATCTATCTGGTAGAGGGCGACTCTGCAGGAGGTTCGGCAAAACAGGGTAGAAATAGAAAATTCCAAGCGATCCTCCCATTGAAAGGCAAGATTCTCAATGTCGAGAAAGCACGCTTTGACAAAATGCTGTCGTCTGCGGAGGTAGGAACATTGATAACAGCGTTAGGTTGTGGCATCGGTCGGGATGAATTTAATCCTGATAAGCTTCGTTATCACAGAATAATTATCATGACTGACGCCGATGTTGATGGTGCCCACATCCGAACGCTATTACTGACCTTCTTTTTTCGACACATGAATGAGCTGATTGAACGCGGTCATATTCTAATTGCGCAGCCTCCCTTGTATAAGGTCAAAAAAGGAAAGCAGGAACAATATATAAAGAATGAAGACCATTTGACAGAATACATGCTTGATGCAGCCCTTGCCGACGCAAGTTTTATCTCCTCATCCTCTTCTTCTCCCATCGAAAATAGCGAGCTACGTGGTCTCGCTCAGCATTATTATCAGGTACAAACTCGAATACGCTTACTTGAGCGACGCTACCCATTATCCCTACTTAAGCAGTTACCTTATCTCTCCCCCATCTCCCTAGATGTGCTGAAGCAGCAGGACCTCATATTGGAATGGTTGTCTCACTTAGAAGCACGTTTATCGCAATACCTACCTTCCGGGACGACCTGCAAAACAGCTATTAATCAGGACCTTGCCCGTTCGTTACATCTACCAAACATAACTTTATCCACTCATGGTGTGGAGCGTTCGTACGTCTTAGACACTGATCTTTTTCAGTCTCCAGATTACGCGAACATTCTCCTGCTCGGGGAAAAGCTTGTCGCTTTGTCGTCGGATTCAGCAACCGTTAGACGCGGAGAAAAATTCTCACAGGTCGATACCTTTGAGGATGCACTAGTTTGGCTACAGGAAGAAGCTTTGCGTGGTCAAACGAGACAACGTTACAAAGGTCTTGGTGAAATGAATCCAGACCAACTTTGGGAAACTACTATGGATCCATCTTCTAGAAGCATGCTTAGAGTCACTATTGAAGACGCACATGCTGCTGACCAGGCTTTTAATACCCTCATGGGTGACAATGTTGAACCACGCCGCGATTTTATTGAGGCGAACGCGTTAGCTGTCGCTAATTTAGATGTCTAGCAACCAGGTGCTCTGCAAATTCCGATAGATTATTGAATATCTCCACTTTACCCCTCACTAGAGGCTTAGTCTTTAACCCGTTACCCGTCAGCACTAACACAGGTTCACACCCCGCAGCCTCGGCTGCTTCGATATCGCGGAGCGAATCACCGACAAACGGGCATCCAAGAACAGATTGGTCGGCGAGTTGCTCTATTTGTCTCAACAAACCTAACCGCGGTTTCCTGCATTCACAGAAATCCGATGGTTGGTGGGGACAATGCACAACGCCCTCTATTTGACCGCCTGCTTTCTCCACAGTTCTTATCATCTTCTTGTGAATTGCCTCCAGCTCCCTTTCATCGAATAGCCCACGCCCGATTCCTGACTGGTTTGTAGCAACAAAAACCCTTTTTCCACTCTCTTTGAGCAATACCAAAGCCTCGATACTCCCCTTTATAGGAGTCCACTCCGCCGCTGACCGAATATAATCGCCTGAGTCCTTATTTATAACTCCATCTCGGTCCATAATCACAATATTATTCCTCATGATAGTCGAAGTACTCTGAAATCGGCTACCGCCAGGAATAATTTTTTTACCCTCGCTACCGAGGCTAACCTGTTGAGCCTCTTTTCTTCCTCCTCCACCATTACTAACACCTTCTCAAAGTATTCCTCAACTACTGGAGCCTGTCGCGTGAGTATCTCCAACACTGCTTCCGCATCCCCTGCCTCCGCAACCTGTTCCTCTGCTTCCTGCATTCTATTGTCAAGGTTACGTTCAGCATCGCCTTCATACAGCTCCCTCCTAATTGATGGCAACAGCTCCTCATCAACACCACTCAGTATATTCGCCACTCTCTTACTGAGCGCCACTAGGCACCGCAGATTTACACTGTCTTTCTGTGCATGGATCACCTTAATATGTTCGTCCGCTTCTGAGAGGTCTCTAATACCCCCCTGTTGTCCCCGAACTGCCTTAACGACATCGCTTTCAATCCCGGCATCTTGATAGACATTCCCGAGCCTCTCCATGATAAATTCATACACCTCGTCGATATCAAAATGATATCGTACTAGTTCTTCACGTGACTTAAGGATCGCTCTTCGTGTTTCGACTAAACATTCCTTAATATCAATGTCCAATTTATTAGCGAGAATAATACGTATCACCCCTAAAGCCTGCCTTCGTAGCGCATAGGGGTCCTTAGATCCGGTCGGTGCTCCACCTACCGCAAAAATTGATACTAAGGTGTCTAACTTATCCGCAATAGCGAGCGCGCTACCAATCCCTGCGCTTGGGGTATCATCCCCAGCCCCGTTCGGCATATAGTGACACTTAATTGCTGAACAGATCTCATTATCCTCTCCATCTAAAGCGGCATAATACCCACCCATTATTCCTTGAAGATCTGGAAATTCCTCAACCATATCGCTAACAAGGTCAGCCTTACAGAGAAGGCCAGCTCTAGCCGCTTTTTTCTGGTCCCATCCGGCTTTCCGGGAAATGAAACTAGCAACATCACTTACCCGTATTGCCTTTTCTTTGTAGCTACCAATTTCACTCTGAAATACTACTTTTTCTAACTTGTGTAATTTTTCTTCAAGCCCGCCTTCAATATCCTTAGAGAAAAAGAATTCCGCGTCGGTAAGTCTAGGTTTTATCACCCGCTCATTTCCTGCAATAACAACCGCAGGATTCTTACTTATAATATTAGTCACCGCTATGAATCTATTCATGAGTTCCCCCTTCTCGGTTCTGAGATGGAAGTATCGCTGATGTTTTTTCATCGCTGATATGAGCGCTTCCTTCGGGACAGCCAGAAACCTCTCCTCAAATTTTCCACTTAATACTTCAGGCCATTCTACTAAGCCTGAAACCTCTTCGACCAAAGCTTCTTCCAACTCCACAATCCCGTCTAACTTATCTGCCTCCTCTCTAACCTTACCCTTTATTATTTCTTCCCTCTCTCCTGAATCTACAATAACCTTCGCCGCTCGACATGTTTCCACATATTCTTCGGCCGAATTAATACAAATTGGTTCTGGATGCATAAATCGATGGCCATAGGAAATATCAGACGATTTACAGCCGAATAGTTCTACATCCAAGACCTCTCTTCCATACAGTGCGACGATCCAATGGACTGGCCGGACGAACTCCTCGCGCCTACTACCCCAACGCATCGGTCGAGAGACACTTAGTCTAGTTAAACTTCTCTCCACAATGCCTTGAATCTTCTCTGTGATACATTTTCCTTTCTGATTCTCTCGAAAAACGACCCATTCCCCTTTGTCACTTTTCAAACGCCCCAGCGCATCCGCATCGGCGATACCGCAAGATTTTAAAAAACCTTCTAACGCGCGCGTAGGCTGTCCCGTTTTGCTAAAAGCGACCTCGATTGATGGTCCTCGTCTTTCTATTTGCCGTTCTGCTTGCCTTTCAGACACCGACGTTACTATTGTCGCTAGCCTCCGCGGGGTACCGTATAGCTTTATTTCCTTAAAACCAAATCCTTCTTCATCTAGTTCGCGGCCTAAGTTCTTCGCCATTTCGGTAATAAGAGTTTTCAACAATCCTGGAGGCAGCTCCTCAGTACCGATTTCGATAAGCAAATCCTCATTTCGCATTTTTAAGTTCCTTCATTACATATTCCCTTGCGTCATCCTCTGCTAAAGGAAATCCTGCTATACGTCTGGATTCTAGATAGCTGCTTGCCACTGCCCTCGATAGAGTCCTTACACGCAGTATGAACCTTTGTCGCTCGGTCACAGAGATAGCACGTCGTGAATCTAGGAGGTTAAAAGCGTGAGATGCCTTTAGAACGTATTCGTAAGCAGGAAGCGGGAGATCTATCGAAAGCAGACGGTTAACCTCCGTTTCACAGAAATTAAACTGCTCATTTAGACTCTTAACACTTGCTGCATCAAAATTGAAAGCTGACATTTCCACTTCGTATTGATGAAAAACATCGGCATAGGTGATTTTTCCCTCCGGTGTTTCTGTCCAAATCAGCTCCTGAAAGTCCTCTACCTCTTGGAGATAGAGTGCCAACCGTTCAAGTCCATAGGTGATTTCTCCCATAACTGGGTAGCATTCCTGTCCCCCCACTTGCTGGAAGTACGTAAATTGTGTGATCTCCATACCATCCATCCATACTTCCCAACCTAATCCCCATGCTCCAAGACTTGGAGATTCCCAGTTGTCTTCCACGAACCGAATGTCATGAATCAACGGATCAATCCCAAGTGCTTTAAGAGACTTTAGATACAGCTCTTGAAGATCTGTTGGGGATGGCTTCATAACCACCTGAAACTGATAATAGTACTGGTAGCGGTTTGGGTTTTCCCCATACCGACCATCAGTTGGTCTTCTGCATGGTTGAACGTATGCTGCAGACCAGTTCTCAGGTCCTATCGCTCTTAGAAAAGTGGCAGGATGGAACGTGCCTGCACCCATTTCCAGGTCAAACGGCTGCATTATAATACAGCCCTCTTTCGACCAATATTTTTGAAGTGCCAACACTAGATCTTGAAAAGTCCGAGCCATTGCGGATTTACCTAGTCAAAAAACTGCGTAAGTATACCTGACCTAGCGTCATTCACACACGCTTCTGCTTTGTAGCGAAAATTATGAACCATTTTCTGATGTGTATATGATACTAGTTCCCAGCCACTCTTAACTTGGGCATTATCGATGAGCACAGTGGATTCGCTATCAGGATCATTAGGATTTCTCTGATGCAGTTTTCTTCTTCAAAGTTCAACATGAGGTTGATGTTTATGTTTAAAAGACCGAAGCGTACGGTATGACCAGCTTGGTGATTATTTTATTAAAGCTTATTGCGCTTTGCCCGCGCGTTATCGCGCAGGCCCTGGGCAAATTTCTTGGTTGGATGACATACATTACCAATGCTCGTTCCGCTGTAGTCTCCAGAGAAAATTTAAACTTATGCTATCCCCAACTTTCCAAATTAGAGCAAACGCAACTCTTGCGCGAAAGTTTAGTTCACACTGCCCAAACGTTTTTCGAAACTCCTTCCGTTTGGTTAGGTCAATATTCTCACCTTCACTCCTGGATAGACGAGATCGAGGACGAATCTCTGCTGATAGATGCTATAAACTCGTCACAAGGCGTTATCGTCCTGCTCCCTCATCTTGGCAACTGGGAGCTGTTCAATATTTACTTTGCCAGACATGGATCCATGACTGCGTTATACCACCCACCTCGCCAAACGTATCTCAAGAAACCTATGCAAGATATTAGATTGCGTTTTGGAAACGAGTTTGTGCCAACTACCAACACGGGTCTTATACGTCTATTCCGTTCGTTAAACGCTGGCGGTGTCGTAACCATTCTCCCTGATCAAGTGCCTGCACGTGGAATATTTAGCGATTTTTTTGGACAACAGGCGTTAACGGATCTATTAATTCCCCGATTGTTACGGAAGACTGGAGCCGTTGCGGTCGCTGTTTCAATCAAACGTCGAGCAAACGGCCGATTTACTTTAATTTGTCAAAAGCCTGACCCTGATATTTACCACGTATCCAATGAAATTTCCGCTAAAGGCCTTAACAAAACCATAGAGGCATGTGTTGCTCTAGCTCCAGCCCAGTATCAGTGGGAGTATAAACGCTTTCGCGAACGACCTGCTGGAGAACAGAAATTATATCGGGCTAATAAGCTAGAAGAGTTCCATTCTTAATCCTAGTATCTTTTTCTGAAGTCAGCTTATTCTTGCGATCCTCCGTCATTTCCTCCAAAACATAAAAGTAAATAATACCAATAGAGTAAAGATCTCCAATCGCCCCAACATCATCGCTACCACCAAAACCATCTTAGCCGAGTCTGTAATATCACCATAGTGATACGCTACGTCACCTAAGCCTGGTCCTAGATTATTTAAACATGCGCCGACAGCTGAAAATGCGGTGAGAAAATCCATCCCAAGCGCCATCATGATCAGATGTAACGTAATAAAAAGTATCACGTAGACGGAGAAGAACCCCCAAATAGCTTCAATAACTCCATGGGAGACTGGCCGATGATTAATTTTCACAGGGAAAAGCGCATTGGGATGAATAATCCGAAACACTTCTCGAATCCCCTGCTTCCAAATCAGCAGTACTCTCATTATTTTCATTCCGCCACCGGTTGATCCAGCACATGCACCACTAAACGCTCCAAAAAAAATCATATAAGGCAACATATTGGGCCACTGACTGAAATCCTCTGTGGTAAACCCGGTTGTTGTAAATATCGATACTACTGTGAAAACACTCGCTCGCACTGCTTCCAAATCGTCGTAGGTATCGAAGATCATAAGCGTAGCTGATGTAAGAATTGCTGCTATCCCTAAAATTACCAAATAGGTACGGGTTTCATCGTCTGTTAGATAATGCTTTACTCCACCTTTAAACGCATAAAAATGCAGCCCAAAATTTATACCGCAAACTACCATAAACACCACAGCTACCGTCTCTATAGCTGGAGAATTAAAATAACCAATACTGGAGTCATAGGTGGAAAATCCACCTATTGCGACTGTACTGAAACTGTGGCAAATCGCATCGAACATTTCCATTCCAGCGATTTTATAAGCTAACGCACAGCTCGCGGTAAGTCCTAAATAAATAGACCAAAGTGCAAGCGCTGTTTGATGGATACGGGGTGTCAATTTACTATCCTTCATGGGCCCTGGCGTTTCCGCTCTATAAAGTTGCATACCACCCACCCCTAGCATAGGTAATATAGCTACCGCTAATACTATAATGCCCATACCACCAAGCCACTGAAGTTGCTGCCTATAAAAAAGAATTGACTTAGGTAGAGTTTCTAACCCGGTGATAACAGTCGCTCCTGTCGTTGTTAAACCGGAAAACGATTCAAATAGTGCGTCCGGAATTGACAGCCCAATACCTTCAACATGGGCAAAAGGGATAGACCCGAACGAACCCAGAGCGACATAAAACATGACCGTTACTAAAAACCCATCCTTTATTCGCATTTCATCTTGGTTATGCCGAAAAAGAATCCAAAGCATTGAGCCGGCGGCTAATGTGTATCCGAACGCGTTAATAAAAACAAACGCTGCTCCATCGTTGTAGTAAAAAGACCAAAGTAGCGGAACCAGCAAAGTTATACTGAACATCATCAGTAGGCTTCCAAGAATACGCAGTGAGATCTGTAGGTGCATAATTTAGCTAAAACTGAGCGGGGCTTGAAAAAGGTGTTCGACTTCGCTGATTTTTGTTTTATCAACTAGCAGGAGTATTAGGTGATCCTGGGGTTTCACAACTACATCATCATGAGCTATCAGCACCTCTTCATTCCTAACCAGAGCACCAATAGACGCACCCAGTGGCAGATTGATTTCACCTAGCGGTCGGCCAATGACTTTAGAAGTTGACTCATCTCCATGAGCAATGGCCTCGATAGCTTCTGCTGCACCCTTACGAAGAGAGTGAACCTTGACTACGTCCCCCCGTCTTATATGTGTGAGTATGGTTCCAAGCGTTGCTTGTTGTGGCGATATAGCGATGTCGATTTCGCTACCAATTAGATCGATATATGCGGGATTATTAATAAGGGCAATCACCTTTTTTGCACCGAGACTTTTTGCCAAGAGCGACGACATAATATTCGCTTCATCATCATTAGTTACGGCACAGAACACATCAGTCTCGGCTATGTTCTCCTCTACTAGGAGATCTTGATCCGAAGCATCGCCGATAAGCACAATGGCTCGATCCAGAGTCTCTGACAATTCATAACCTTTCTGTCGGCTCTGCTCTATAATCCTCACCCCGTAGTGCCTTTCTACCGACTCAGCAAGGCCTTGGCCAATCTGTCCGCCACCGGCAATAACAATTCTCTTATTTGGGGGTTCTGTCCGTCTCAGTTCCCTCATTACCGCATGTATATCTTTTTTTGCCGCTATAAAAAAGACCTCATCATCAGCCTCTATCACAGTGTTACCTTCTGGGATAATTGCGCGGTTATCGCGGAAAATGGCGGCCACCCTAGTGTCAACCATTGGCATATGCTTGCGTAGGTTTCGTAACTCATGATCTACCAGTGGTCCACCGTAGTAGGCTTTTATACAGACCATTTGCACTTGGCCATGAGCAAAATCCATCACTTGCAGTGCGCCGGGGTTCTCAATTAAGTGTTTAATATCGTCTCTGATAATAGCTTCAGGGTTGACGGTAACGTCTACAGGCATCGCGTCATCACGAAAGATACTTCCTCCTGATATATAAGCACTAGAACGTACCCGCGCAATCTTTGTGGGGGTATTAAAAACAGTATAGGCTACCTGACAAGCAACCATATTAACTTCGTCACTGTTTGTTACAGCAATTAGCATATCAGCGTCCTCGGCTCCTGCGGATCTCAGGACATCGGGGTGTGATGCCATGCCCCGAACCGTACGGATATCATATCGATCTTGTAAATCTCGCAGTCGATCTCCATCAATGTCAACTACGGTAATATCACTCGCCTCTTTCGTGAGGTTGTAGGCTAAGTTCCCTCCTACTTCTCCTCCTCCCAAAATAATGATTTTCACTCTTCTCCTCCCTTCCTGATTCGAGCGATATAGAAACCATCGTGTCCATTTTTCTTTGGAAATAGTTGATGTCCAGTCTTCAAAGAAACCCCTTGAGGAATATCTAGCGGTAGTAAATTTGCCTCTCTTTCCTCATTAATGAATTTATTGATTAAATATTCATTTTCGTCCGGAAGGACAGAACATGTGGAATAAACTAGTTCCCCTCCCTCTGCTAGGTAATGCCATGCGTGTTTTAGTAGCTTAAATTGCCCCTCTTTCAGTTTCTCAATATCATTTCTATCTCTGAGTAATTTAATATCTGGATGCCTCCTAATTACTCCAGTCGCCGAACATGGAGCATCCAATATTATTCTATCGAATTGACATCCTGAATAGGTTAAAAAATTTGTCTCCAAGACGTTACAAGATAGTCCCAGGCGCTTTAGGTTGCTACGGATTTGTCCCACACGATAACCATCTTTATCAATTGCCGTTAAGTCGGTGTTCGGTTCTAGCTCAAGTAAGTGACAGGTTTTTCCACCTGGGGCTGCGCATGCGTCTAATACTTTCTGACCGGGTTTAACGTTTATTAAGGGTGCTATTAATTGCGAAGCCTCGTCTTGAATACTAACTAATCCGTCCTGAAAGCCCGGTAGTGAGCTGACTGATACAGGCGAAGACAACCTTATTGATTGGGGTAGATTTCTAATTGCCGCACCCTGTATCCCTAAGTCATTGAGCACTGTTATATAGTTTAAAACCGTTGTTTTCTGCTTATTAACTCTCAATGTCATGGGTGCTAGCTGATTATTGGCGATCATGATCTGTTCGGCATTATCTGGCCAAGAGTCCTTCAAGGATTCGATAAACCAATTAGGATGGTTAAAATTAGTTTCTGGGTTGAGTTTAACTCTCTCTTCAAGCTCGAATCGCTGACGTTGGAAATTTCGTAGGACGGCATTAACAAGTCCTTTAGCCCATGATTTATTTAGCATACCTGCTGATTCCACGACTGCATTTACGCTTGCGTGCGCAGGCCTTCTAAGGTGGCATATACTATAAATACCGCACAGCAAAAGCAGGTTGATATCTAAATGCTTCGAGGGAAGTTTCTTCTTAAGGATTGAATTGCGAAAGTAGACGAGCTCGTAATAGTGGCGGAGGACTCCGAAGCAAAGCTGTTTACACATTGGTGAAGTATCGACGGAAAATTCCATCATATTACCTTTAATGACAGGAGTAAGATGGGAAATCGCATCCTTATATTCTCTCATTACTTAGCTACACTCATTTTGGACTGTCTGCAAAACAACTCCCGGGTGCAAAAAGATCTGTGCGAGAGTTTATTATATCCCTTGCCTTTAGAATGCCGCCTTTACCAATGGGAAGTTGAAGTCTTGTAATAATAACCTCGTCTCCTAAGGCTGCCACATGTATACCATCTTTCTCGATCTCTAAAATCGTCCCAGGCTTAACAACATGCTTTTGGCATGGTATTGCTTTTGCTTCCCATATTTTAATTCTGAGGCTTCCCAGGAAGCTATAGCTGATGGGATCCGGGTTAAACGCTCTTATATGCCTTTCAATTTTAACAGCGCTATTATCCCAATTAATTAATGCTTCTCTCTTGGCGATTTTTTTGGCGTAAGTCACACCTTTATTATGTTGAGGCATCAAATCTCCGGCGTTAGTTTCCAGCTGTGATAGCGTGGCAAGCAAACTTTCGATACCCGTTTGTTCGATTCTAGCGGAGAGCGTCGCGGATGTGTCTGACTTGAGGATAGCTACTTTCTTGCGGTACAGGATATCTCCAGTATCTAAGCCCGCATCCATTTGCATAATGCAAATGCCTGTTTCCTTGTCACCTGCTAATATCGCGCGCTGAATGGGCGCCGCACCTCGCCAGCGTGGAAGTAAAGAAGCGTGTACGTTTATACAACCAAACTTCGGAGCGTTTAGGATAGAATTCGAGAGTAATTGTCCAAAAGCGACCACAATTAATAAATCATAGTCGTAGCCCTCAAGGTCTTTAAGAGAGAGTTTTTTAGGTTGCAATATAGGTAAATTCGCTGCAAGAGCTATTTCCTTTACCGGACTAGCTACTTCATGCCTTCCCCGTTTGCCGGGTTTATCTGGTTGCGTGATGACTGCAACAATGGACCTTTCACTCGCGATTAATGCTTCTAAATGTGCAGCGGAAAAATGTGGAGTACCCGCAAAAATGATATTCATTAAGCGTGTTGTTTTTGTTGCTTCAGTAGCTTTTTACGAATCAACTGACGTTTAGTGCTAGAGATATGGTCGACCATCAATTTACCCTGCAGATGATCCATTTCATGTTGTATACAAACTGCGAGCAGGCCGGTTGCTTCCTCTCTTATTTCTCTGCCGCTTATATTTAGTGCCTCATACTCGATATTTTCGTAACGGATTATTGGTTCCGAATATCCTGGTATAGAAAGACAACCCTCTGACGTCTCAACCTTACCCTCGGCTTTTATGATGACTGGATTGATTAAAAAGATCGGTTTAGTTTTTTGATCTGAAATGTCGATGACAATCAATTGGAGATGAATATTAACCTGTGTAGCGGCAAGGCCGATACCCGGTGCTTCGTACATGGTCTCTAGCATGTCCTTGCTATACTTAACGATTCTCTCGTCTACGTTTTTGATGGGTTTTGCCACGGTACGCAAACGCGCGTCGGGAAATTCCAAAATATTTAATATGGCCATGCTTCTTGGTAGTTAACCTCATGTGATACGCTGCTTTTAGGTTATTCTGCGAATAATCTAAATTCTATTGGGTTGTAATCTATAAATAATTATAACTCTTTTTATATATGAGTCCCATGTCACTTAATCCCGACAAGCATTTGATCATTACACTTTGGTCCTCTCGATCTTGAAACCTAGAGTTGTCTGGGTTACCTTTCGTACTTTTTACGTCGGTGATTTAACAATGAAATTTGTAGCTATTCTTATGGGTTCTGATTCTGACTTACCAGTTATGGAGTCTGCTATGTCAGTGCTCAAGAATCTGGATATATGCTATGAAGTACGTATAACTTCTGCGCATAGAACTCCCGAAGATACTCGGAGCTATGTGCTCTCGGCCGAGGAAAGGGGATGTTCGGTTTTTATTGCGGCCGCTGGAATGGCAGCACACTTGGCGGGGGCAGTTGCAGCACAGACTTTACGCCCGGTTATTGGGGTACCCATAGACGCCGGCCCCCTAAAAGGCCTAGATGCCTTGTTATCAACGGTCCAAATGCCAGGTGGTATACCAGTTGGGTGCGTAGCTATAGGTAAAGCAGGCGCGAAGAATGCCGGTTATCTAGCTGCTCAAATGATGGCTTTGAGTGATGAATCTCTCTCAGAAAAACTACACAATGACAGAAAAATGAATGCTGAAGCAGTGCGTCAGAAGAACAATGGTTTGAAAACCTAATGCAATTGCCGCTTTGGCGGATAGATAGAATAATCCACGGCCTAACTAATGGCGAAGTTATAGCCTATCCGACAGAAGGTGTTTGGGGCCTTGGCTGTTTGCCTGAATTGCACGCTTCGGTTGCTCATATCCTTACCTTAAAGCGACGAAGTTGGAAGGCAGGCTTGATCCTAGTGGCTTCACAGATTTCTCATGTCGATGAATACCTAGATGGCATAACTAATGAACAGAGGCGACTTTTAGAGAGTGTCTGGCCCGCCCCAGTCACATTCCTTGTTCCAGATAACGGGTTCGTCCCATGCTGGATAAAAGGTAGGAATAAGAGCGTGGCATTACGAGTATCCGCGCACCCTGTTGTCCAAGGTATTTGTCAAGCTTTAGGTGGTCCGATTGTTTCGACTTCGGCTAATCCAACTGGTCGAAAACCGGCAACCAGCGCCCTTAAAGTGAGACAATATTTTGGAAACGAAGTAGATTTGCTTGTCCCAGGCAATCTCTCTGGGCAAGAGGGCCCAAGTGAGATTCGCGATTTGGATACGGACGAGATTATTAGGTCTCGGCGGGTTATATGATTTATCGATTGGCTGTTTTTGGAAATCCCATTGCACACAGTAGATCTCCAGAGATACATGAAAAATTTGCCGAACAACATTGCTTTGAAATTAATTACGATCGTATCTTGGTGCCTGTCAAAAATTTCGATACTTATGCTTCAGAGTTTCTGGAATCCGGAGGTAAGGGATTTAATATTACTGCGCCTTTTAAACATGACGCTTTTAGATTTTCAGCAATACGTTCTAAGTCTGCAGAGCTCGCACAGGCAGTTAATACGGTGAGTATACGCGAGGGTGTGATATACGGTGACAACACAGATGGTGTTGGTTTAAGACAAGATATGATTATTAATCTTGGGTGGACGATAGAAGGTAAAAAAATCCTAATGCTTGGTGCAGGGGGAGCAGCAAGCGGAGTGGTTGGCGATCTTCTAGCGGCTAACCCGAAATCTTTCCACATACTTAACCGCACTCTAAGTAAAGCTAAAATCATAGTGGATTTGCATCAGGATTATCGATTAAGAGCTATAGCGATTCCTGATACAAACTATGACATTATAATTAACGCGACCTCCGCCGCTTTCAAGGGAGAAAAGTTAGATTTGCCTCCGTCTGTTTTTTCCAAAAAATCGTGTTGTTACGATTTAACTTACGGTAAGGAAGCTAACCGGACGCCTTTTCTGATGCGGAGTAAGGAGTTTGGAGTCGCTTCCGTTGCCGATGGTTTTGGTATGCTTGTTGAACAAGCTGCACAAGCATTTGAAATTTGGTTTGGCATTAATGTGTTGACCGGTCCGGTGATTGCTTCTTTTCGGGAGACCAATGTATTTTCTTAATACGGAAATTTTTACTGGCTTGAGTGACTATTTATTGAGTACATGATCGTTATTGGTTTGTTATGCGTAAACACGGCGGTGCCATGTATGGCGCTGACCACTTATGTTTTAGAGACGAGATTTGATGGTTACCACATTTGATAAAGGGCGCAAAGAGTTGGCAGCTATAATTGCGATAGCTGTCCTGCCTTTTCTGATCGGAGCTTTTTTGTTTACTAGCTTCCCGAGGGAGGATATGCCTGATCAGACAGTCCGAGAGGGCATTGAGATTACACAAGAAATAACAATTAGTTCTTTAATCGGGGACGGAAAGTGGCGGTTAATACATCTGGTTGAGGACGTTTGCGATGAGCAGTGCCGAGAGGCTTTGTTTTTGACTCGTCAGACGCGTAAGGCCTTAAGTAAGCATGCAGGGGAACTGCGTCGCGTCGCTCTCACGGCAGGAGATTTACGACCCAATTTTTTGGAATTCCTTGCGCAAGAGCACAGAGCATTATCTCTCGTGTCAGATGATGAAATATTCGCGAAGTTAATAGTTCTGGTTCCCGACGGCATTGAGGCTAATTTCGTCTTTTTAGTGGACCCTATTGGTAAAGTAGTGATGTTTTTTCCCTTTGAAAAGCTAGGTAAGCCCCTTTTAAGAGATCTCAGATATATATTACGTAGTTCCAGAATGGGTTGATTCTTTGTAGAATCTCTGTTGAGCAAATTATAAATGTTTACTGTGTCAGAAATCAGTCATGATCTTGGTCACGCGAGCTGGCGGGACTACATAGAGATATGCAAGCCAAGAGTTGTACTACTCATGTTGCTTTGCACATTAGTCGGAATGCTTTTAGCAACGCCGGATGCAGTTCCGTGGAATATCATTATTTTTTGCAATTTAGGTGTCGCCCTTGTTGCGAGTTCAGCAGCGGCGTTAAATCATCTTCTCGACTCGTCCCTCGACGCGAAAATGGCGCGAACCCGAAATCGACCGGTAGTACAAGGAAGAATTAGTAATTTCAACGGATCCATCTTTATAGCATTAACCGGTATTTTAGGACTGTCGGTTCTCATGATCTTAGTTAATCCGTTAACAGCTTGGTTGAATCTAGCATCATGGCTTGGGTACGGTGTTTTCTATACCATGTATCTTAAAAGAGCGACGCCGCAAAATATTGTTGTAGGTGGGCTTTTCGGCGCTGCTCCACCCCTGTTTGGTTGGACTGCAGTAACAAATAGTGTCGATCCGGGAGCTTTATTGCTGGTTCTTATTATTTTCGCTTGGACGCCCCCTCACTTTTGGGCGTTGGCTATTGATCGTTTAGATGAGTATCGAGATGCTGATATACCTATGATGCCCCTTACCCATGGCGAACAGTATACTAAGTTATTAATTTTACTCTACGCGATCATTCTCACCCTGACGTCAGTTCTTCCATACCTTATTGGAATGTCGAGTATCCTTTATTTAGTGTCAGCCATAGGGCTTGGATTAGGATTCGTATATTGGAGTATCGTATTGCTTATAGGCCATGATGCGGCCGCACCGATGAAGACTTTTCGTTACTCAATTCTTTATTTGATGGTGTTGTTCTTAGCCCTTCTTGTTGACCATTATATTCCCCCATCGGTTTACCTTGTTACATAGAGATATTAGAAATTTCTAAATATTTGCTAAAAAACAGATTGTGGTGGCTGGGCTCGTTCGCTCTAGTTTTTTTAATAGGTAGTTACCTTCTTCAGATACTCTCCAAAGAAGATTCGCTTATTTCCGATTATCATCGTTTTGATGCGCCGAAAGCTCTCACTCAATTCAATTTAGTAGATCAACACTTGAATGAAATAAACCCGGGTGATTTTAAGGGGCGATGGTCTCTAGTTTTCTTTGGTTTTACCCATTGCCCTGATATCTGTCCAACGACGATGTCTGCACTTAACTCCGTTGTTGAGGATTTACCTAGTCCGCCAACAGTAGTTATGGTGACAGCGGATCCAGAGCGAGATTCGCCTCAAGTACTAAAGCAATATTTATTCGCTTTTAATGAAAGCTTTAAAGGGTTAAGTGGAACTTCGGATAACTTAAATTTATTAGCGAGACAATTGGGCTTTGCATTCAGAAGGATTCCCGGAGCGGTATTAGGAACCTACTCGGTAGAGCACACTAACAGTATTGCAGTGATTAATCCCAGAGCTGAGTATGCCGGTTTTTTTGAGATTACAAATGAACCACGTGATATTTTGAGAATTATCCAAAGCTTTCATTAATAATGAATATGATTTTTAAGCCTGTGAAAGTAATTGAACTGAGATTTAGGAAAAATATAGAAGGCTGATTTGGTGTTATCCCAAGAAGACAATTTCTCTATGCTGTTATCTGATAAATATCAGTCAGTTCGTTCTCATTCTTTAAAAATTTGCGCGCCTTTGGAGATCGAAGATTATTTGATCCAACCAATGGAAGATGCAAGTCCTCCCAAATGGCATTTAGCTCATACGACTTGGTTTTTTGAAACCTTTTTGCTAGTCCCCTTTCTTAAAGATTACGAGGTTTTTTCTCAGCCTTTCGAATTCATGTTTAATTCTTATTACAATGGTATAGGGCCTCAATATCCTCGAAGTAAACGCGGTTTGTTATCCCGGCCAACTTTGGAAAAAATCATAGATTATCGTGCTTACGTTGATAGACATATAAGTTCATTACTCGACAAAGCTTTAACTCCAGAAATATATTTTCGAATTACTCTAGGTATAAATCATGAGCAACAGCATCAGGAGTTATTTTTCACCGATTTAAAATATAATTTTGGACACAATCCCCTGTTGCCTGCGTACTGTCAACACAGTAGATCAGGCTTAAGTTTGGATGAGGCTATGACCTTCTCAGAGTTCGATGGAGGAATCTACGAAATAGGAGCTAATCCTAAGCCTGAATTTTGTTTTGATAATGAAACCCCGCGCCATCAGGTCTTGGTTAAAGATTTTTCCTTAGCTAATCGATTGGTTACTAACGTGGAATATTTAGAGTTCATTAATGATGGTGGCTATGAGCGTCCTGAACTATGGTTATCCGATGGCTGGAATAAACTTTCTGGTTTAAAAGAAAGCAGATGGAATGCCCCTTTGTATTGGTGCAATCATGATGGTGGTTTTAAAGAGTATACTTTAGGCGGAATGCACGACATTGCTTCAGACGTCCCAGTTTGTCATGTTAGCGCATACGAGGCAGATGCGTTTGCGCGTTGGAAAAACTGTCGTTTACCAACAGAAATAGAATGGGAGATAGCTGCGAATGATCAACCGAAGGACGGCAATTTTATGGATTCCCAAACATATCATCCAATTCCTGCTCTAAATTCTAGTATGGATGGATTATTTGGTAATCTTTGGGAGTGGACTCGAAGTAGTTATGCCCCTTATCCGGGGTTTAAGTCTTTTGATGGTCAATTAGGTGAATATAATGGTAAGTTTATGGCGAATCAGCTCGTTTTGAGAGGTGGTTCATGCGTTACTCCGCGTGACCATATCCGTATAACCTATAGAAACTTTTTCTATCCTGCAGACCGCTGGCAGTTTTCTGGTATTAGATTAGCAAGTGATGATTAATGTCGTATAAGTCGCTTCATTTTTATGAAATTGAAAATGCCATCGAAGATTCGCTGGAGGAAGTACTGCGTGGCCTAATTGGAAAACAGAAAATGATCCCCCCAAAGTACTTTTATGATGAGGTAGGATCAAACCTCTTTGTTGGTATTACAGAACAACCAGAGTATTATCTTACTAGGACAGAAGTAGATATATTTCGGTGTTATTTATTAGAAATTGTTGAAGAGATAGGCACGAACTGTCTTCTAATTGAGTATGGTAGTGGTAACAGCGAGAAAATTCGTGTTCTCTTGGAAAGTCTTAGACCCTGTGCCTATGTTCCTCTCGATATATCAAAGCAATATCTAGCTACGGCTGCAAGGAGTTTGGCAAAAGAATACCCTTGGCTTCAAATACATGCGATTTGCTTAGATTTTACGGACGAATTTGAGCTTCCTTTCTCTTTAAACGCTAAGCGAGTTGGTTTTTTCCCAGGTTCTAGTATAGGCAATTTTAGTCGATTAGAAGCGGCGAATTTTCTGGGGCGTGTGAGGCGTTTGGTAGGAGAAGATGGAGGCATGCTTATAGGCGTGGATTTAAAGAAGGACCCTATAATCTTGAGACAAGCTTATAACGACGCGAAGGGGATTACCCGCGCTTTTAATCTTAATGTACTTAATCATATAAACAAAAAGTTTAGGGCTGATTTCGACATAAATAAATTTGAGCATCTTGCTGAATATCAGCGCGAAAACGGTTGTGTAGCTATGTACTTAAGCAGTATAGAAAATCAAAAAGTTAATATGGGAGGTAGTGAGATTTCCTTGGCTTGCGGTGAACAAATCCATACTGAAAATTCTCATAAGTACTCGGTAGATGAGTTTGCTAGCATGGCTCGAGAGTCAGGATTCAGTAACCAAAAAGTATGGACAGATTCCAATACTTGGTTCGGCATTTTTTATCTTTCATAGTCATATTGATATAGTTGTCGGGTGAGACTCAAGTATTCTTCTGGGTCTTTTAAACGGGCACCAGACTTATCTCGCTTTTGTCTTGTAAGAGCTAGTCGGGCTGCAGAGAAGATTCGGTATTTGGTCAAGTTTTTTAGTTCTTCTTCCTCAAGCGCTCGCACCTCAGAATATCCATCGAGAAAAGCATCACCTCGAGATTTCACTAGTCCTCCATTTTTATTAACACACCAATCATTTATTGCAATTGCAACATCCTGTAACAAAAAATCGTTACAGGCATTAAAAAAATCTAGAATAGCGAGGGCCTCATTTGCCTTAAATAGAACGTTGTCACGAAACAGATCACCATGAATAATGCCGCTTGGTAAATCGTTATCCTGTGCTATTCGATAATCTTGCGTAATCTCGTTAAGCATAATAACGTCACTTTTAGAAAGGTCTTCGGTATTTTCAGTGATAGTCATTTCCATCCAGTCAGGCGAATATGGGTTGTCACGAAAGCATTCTTCTGTGGATAAATTAAGATGAATTGTTGCTAACGTCTTACCTAGAATTTGGCACTGATCGGTTGATGGGTCCCGAACATGCATTCCTTTCAGTCTTGGAGTTAGCAGAGTAGGTTTCCCGCAAAAAATCGTTGAAGTCATACCATCCAGTGTTCGTTTTGGTACCGGAACAGGAATTCCAGATGAAGATAGGCGTTGAAGAATTTGGCTAAAGAAAGAGAGTTCTTCTAGACCAAGCTGTTCGATAATGGAAAGTACATATTCCCTCTTTGTATTATGTTCAATCATGGTTACAAAATAGTTTGAATTTTCGATACCCTCTGTGATGGGTTCGAAGGATTCTAGATCTCCTATTCCAAACATTCGAACGTAACCTATTAGTGCTTCCCTAGTGAATGTCGTATATGCAGCCATTAATCTTATCCTTCAAGGAGCACCTCATATTTTAATGTTATAGATAGTTTGTATTGTTAAGAATCATTGTTGAATAAAGCCTTCGCTTCAAAGTATGGTTTACAGATCTACTTTTTGGATTTGAGCCACATGAAGAATCATTATCAGCTGGTACTTATTGATGGGTCATCGTACCTTTTTAGAGCATTCCATGCACTACCCCCTTTGGTGACTACCAAAGGCTATCCAACTGGCGCGGTAAAGGGCGTAATAAGTATGGTTCGCAAGTTGATGAGCGATTATCCAGACAGTCATGTCGTTTGTATCTTTGATGCAAGTGGCAAATCTTTTCGTAACGAAATTTATCCTGATTACAAAGCTAATCGCCGGGCTATGCCGGATGATTTACGAATTCAAATCACTCCTATTTTTAATATTATCCGGAAAATGGGGATACCGCTCTTAAGTGTAGAAGGTGTAGAAGCCGATGACGTCATCGGTACCTTGGCGAGTCAGGCAACAGCATTGGGTATGGATGTATTAATTTCAACTGGTGATAAAGATATGGCTCAACTCGTCAATGAGCACGTAACATTAATAAATACTATGACAGATTCTCTTATGGACGAGACGGGCGTTATTAAAAAGTTTGGTGTTAGACCGGACCAAATTATTGACTATTTAGCTCTTGTAGGGGATTCATCAGACAATATACCCGGTGTACCTAAGTGTGGACCAAAGACAGCAGAAAGGTGGCTTACAGAGTATCAAAGCATAACGGAATTAATTAAGAATGCGGACCTTGTTAAAGGGAAGATAGGCCATAACCTCCGAGAAAATCAGGATCAATTATTGTTATCTGCACGACTTGCGACCATAAAATGTGATGTGAGCCTTGATTGTAATGTGCAAGATCTAAAATTAGAGAGCATGGATTCTCCTGGTCTACTGGAAATTTTTACTGAATTGGAACTCAGATCTTGGATCGAGGAGTTTGAGGACACCTCTGATAAAGATAACCAGAAAAACACACTAGACGATATTGATTACACAATAATTTTAACTGGTGACGAATTTGAAAACTGGCTAGGAGGTCTCAACCATTCGCTACCACTTGCAGTTCACCTTGAAACTACAAATGAAAATTATATGGAAGCTGAGCTTGTTGGTTTATCGTTTTGTCAAGCACAGGGTTGCGCCGTATATATTCCCTTGTTGCATGAATACGACGGAGTACCTAGTCAGCTTTCCAGTGAATTTATTGTAAAGAAACTTACTGTAGTACTTTCTGAATACCAGTTTGTTGGTCACAACTTAAAATATGTGACCAGTATTCTTTCAAAATACGGTCTCGCCTTTAACGGTAGTTTTGATGTAATGCTAGCTTCTTATGTGCTGAACTCGATTGGATCAAAACATGATATAGCCGATTTAGCTCTGCAGCACTTGGGTCTGACAAAATTTCAATATTCAAATAATATTAACAATGATCGAAAACAAAAATCTGTTCGTCAATTGGATATATTTGACGTGGGACATTATGCGTCGGAACTAGCTGATATAGTTCTTCGTCTATCTAACGCTCTGCGACGGGCGCTGGATGAGCAATTAACACTCAATCAGATAATGCAAGACTTGGAAATGCCTCTTTTAGTTATACTTTCGCGCATAGAAAGAAGTGGAGTGTTATTGGATCCTGCTCTTCTTGAAGCACAAAGTAATGAGCTGAAAGATCGGATGTATGACTTAGAGCAGCAGGCTTATCAGTTAGCTGATGAGGAGTTTAATCTTGGTTCTCCAAAGCAGCTACAACAAATTTTTTTCAATAAGCTGAATCTACCAGTTTTAAAAAAAACGCCAAAAGGCCAGCCCTCGACAGCAGAGCCGGTTTTACAGGAACTAGCATTAGAATACCAACTACCCCGTATTATCCTGGAATACCGTGGTATATCGAAACTCAAAAGCACTTATACTGATTCACTACCAAAGCAGATTAATGCGCAAACTGGGAGAATACACACTTCATATCAGCAAGCAGTTACGGCTACAGGGAGACTGTCTAGTATCGACCCAAATTTACAAAATATTCCAATTCGAACTGATGAAGGTAGGCGAGTTCGTAAGGCATTTATTTCTGGGGAGGGCAATGTATTGGTGGCGGCAGATTATTCCCAAATAGAATTGAGAATCATGGCGCACTTATCAGGGGACTCTGGCCTTGTATCTGCTTTTAACAATGATCTCGACATCCACAGTGCGACCGCCGCAGAAGTTTTTGGAATTAGTTTGGATGACGTTAAGGACTCTCAGCGCCGACGTGCTAAAGCTATAAATTTCGGACTAATCTATGGAATGTCGGCCTTTGGTTTAGCTCGTCAACTAAATATACCTCTCAATGATGCCCAAGATTATATTGATATGTATTTTGAGCGATATCCGGGAGTAAAACACTACATGGACCAGGTGAAAAAATTGGCCAGTGAACAGGGTTTTGTGGAGACAATATTTGGGCGTAGGCTTTATCTACCAGAAATAAATGCAAGTAACTTTCAGCGCCGTCAAGCTGCAGAAAGAACGGCAATAAATGCTCCGATGCAAGGTAGCGCAGCAGATATAATCAAGAAAGCTATGATTAATGTTGACAATTGGATCAAAGTTTCGAGTGTAGATGCTCGAATAATTATGCAGGTGCATGATGAGCTGGTGTTAGAAGTTAAAGATCCATATAAGGATGAAGTGATGCAAGCACTTAAAGAGCATATGTCGTCTGCAGCAACTTTAATTATCCCCTTGGTTGTGGAGACAGGTTCAGGAAAAAACTGGGACGATGCGCATTGAGGGAACTTTTTTCGTTGCTTGCGATCTTAAATACAGGCGAATTTTGGTTTACTTGTATTAGGAAAAATTTTGACCCCTGCAGCTTCGGTTATTTTGCCCCCAAAATCTACCGAAGTGGGACTCTGGGCTTGTCCCCGAAAGCGTCCAGAGTCCCTTTTTAAATCTTCAAGCTTGGCTAAATAGGATTAACAGCCTAGACATTAGTGTTTCCAGACCAATGTTTTTTGTAGCCGAAAACAGTTGAGTTGACACGGTCTCCGGTGTCGCTTTCTCTAGCTCAAGGAGTGCTTTGTTCTGAGCGCCCCTTTTTAGTTTATCTGCCTTCGTTAATAAAATATGGAGTGGCGTATGCGTTGTGTAACACCATTCTATAACCGTATCATCGAATTTTTTTAACGGATGCCTGATATCCATAAGTAAGATCAAGCCTTTCAATGAATTTCGTTCTCTAAGATAACTATCAAGATTGGTTTGCCAGTCAGTTTTTATTTTCTTTGGTACTCGAGCGTAGCCAAATCCAGGGAGGTCGACGATCCTAAATTCACTATTTAGTTGAAAAAAATTAATAAGTTGTGTTCTACCAGGAGTTTTACTGGTCCGCGCTAACTTATTTTGGCCTGTTAGGCGATTTATCGCACTAGATTTGCCAGCGTTTGATCGTCCACAGAAGGCGATTTCGGAACCAACATCAGCTGGACAGGAAGCAAGTGTCGTTGCACTCGTGAGGAACCTCGCTTCGTGAAATAAATTACTCATGATGCTTTTAGAGTGAATAGTTTAGGCATTAGATGCTTAGTTTATATATACTTTAAAGTAATTTTATCATTGCTTGGTGTTACATGCTGCTGTTACAAATTTTGGGTACTATGATTCTGTTTTCTAGCTCTATAGGCGCATCTGCATCGGGTGATGCTGAGAGTGGGGAATCTCTAACATTGATTTGTTCTGGTTGCCATGGTGTTGATGGAAACAGTCCGATGGGTACTTTCCCCAATATCGCTGGACAAAATCATGAATATTTATTGAAACAGCTGCGCGACATTAAATCTGGCGCTCGTGTCGCCGCGATGATGACTGGAATTTTGGATAACTTAGATGATCAGCAATTAAAAGATATTGCAGCGTTCTATAGTCAACAGGAAGGAAAAATTGGTCAGACCGATCCCGAGTTAGTGAGTTTAGGTGAATCGATCTACCGTGCAGGTATAAAGAGAAAGCAAGTTGCTGCATGTGCGGCATGCCACTCTCCTAATGGCAGTGGTAACGGGCCTGCTGGATTTCCCTCCTTAAGTGGGCAGTGGCCAGAATACACAGCAAGCCAGCTAAAAGCATTTCGCTCTGGTCAGCGCTCCAACGATGGTGACTCTCGCATGATGCGTATTACCTCTATGGATCTTTCAGATCGAGAAATAGAAGCCATAGCATCTTATTTGTCAGGTTTGTATTAATTGGCATATAAAGATGGTTTTTCCTGACAAATTTTCTTTGGAGTTAAAATGATATTATCTTATCGCCTAACTATCTTTAGATTGTTCATCAGTTGTCTAATTTCTTTGTGTCCCATTTTTGTTATTGCTACAGATTTGAAGTTTGAGGATGGGACTCATTACGTCACTTTAAAAATTCCTATTGCTACTAAGTATGACGATAAAATTGAGGTTACTGAGTATTTTTCTTACGGATGTCCTGCCTGTTATCAGTTTGAGTCAGTCATATCAGTTTGGGTTATGAGTCTGGCTAATGATGTGGAATTCAATCGCACTCCGGCAATCTGGAATGAGCCTTACAAGCTTTACGCGCAAACTTACTATACAGCCGAGGCGCTAAATATCTTAGAGCAGATTCACCCAGCATTATTTAACGCCATTCAAAAACAACTTCTTGGAGATCCTAAAGAGATGGCTATCTTCTTTTCAGACTATGGGGTCGATCCAATCGATTTTGCAAGAGTGTTTAATTCATTTGGTGTGCGAACGCGTTTACAGCAGGCAGAGGCGAGGGGACGTGCCTATAGAGCAGCAGGTGTTCCAGCGATCATCGTTAACGGTAAGTACAGGATAACCGGCCAAATGGCCGGTTCTAAGGGAGAGATGTTGCTCGTGGCGGATTATTTAGTCCAGATCGAACGTGAGGCTATTGGTGCTAAAGACAACTAAAAGAATTTAAGTTTGCGGTCTTTGCAATAAGTTCCATTGAATCAGCTTTTGCATTCGCATAGAATTTAATATGGCACTGCGATGGAAAGTTGTTTTCATGGACCTCAAACTTATTGCCTTGCACTCCCCTTATTTAAAGTCAATATCAAAGTTCTTTCGCATGCCATTTACCATCATGGTCGCGAGCTATGGAGTAATAAATGGCAATAATCCTCAGTGATACTTCAAGAACGTTTAGTGAATATCTATTAATTCCAAGACTTACTAGGAGTGATCAGAAACCCGAACTTGTGGATTTATCAACTCCTTTGTCTGTCATAGAAGGGAATGAGTCTCCTAAATTCAAAACAAATATACCTCTAGTGTCAGCATCTATGCAGGCAGTTAGCGGACCAGATCTAGCTATTGCGTTGGCCCGACAGGGCGGGTTGAGTTTTATTTTTTGTTCTCAGCCAATTGCAAGTCAGGCAGAGATGATTCGCCAGGTGAAAAGGCATAAGGCGGGTTTTGTACCGAGTGACACGAATGCTACAGAGGACATGACTCTTCAGGAAGTTATTACTCTTATGCGATCCTCTGGGCATTCTACGGTGCCCGTCACCAGTGATGGAAGCCCTACTGGTTTGTTGAAGGGAATCATTACAGATAGAGATTTTTGGGAGCATGAGGACGATATGTCAAACAAGGTCAAGCAGCATATGACATTAATCGATGATGTAATTTACGGCAGTGATGGTATTTCTTTGCGTGATGCAAATGGGCTCTTACACAAGCATAAAAAAGAGTGCCTGCCAGTTTTAAGTCCTCAACGTCACTTAGTAGCATTGGTTTTTAAGAAAGATTATGAGGACCATCGGCGTCACCCCTTGGAGCTTCTAGACGCTTCTAAGCGGCTTTGTGTTGGTGCCGCCATAAACACTCATGATTATGTAGATAGAGTTCCAGCCCTAGTCGAGGCAGGCGTTGATGTGATCTGTTTTGATTCATCGGATGGATTTAATGAGCATCAAATGGAAGGAGTAAGATGGATCCGTAACAAATTTGGAAAAGCAATAACATTGGGTGCAGGTAATATAGTCTCTGCAGAGGGTTTTGATTATCTAGTGGGGCATGATCTGATAGATTTCGTGAAAGTTGGTATAGGTGGTGGTTCGATTTGTATAACACGAGAACAAAAAGGTATTGGACGCGGACAGGCTTCAGCCTTAATGGATATTGTTCAAAGACGAAATTCCCTTGCGAAGGAAACCGGGAGGTATATACCTATTTGCTCGGACGGTGGCCTCAGTAATGATACGCAAATTGTTATCGCTTTAGCTATGGGAGCTGATTTCGTGATGATGGGGAGATATTTCGCTATGACTGATGAAAGTCCAACTCCTAAGACATCAATCAATGGTCAAATGTATAAGCCCTACTGGGGAGAAGGCACTAGGCGTGCGCAAAACTGGCAGCGGTATTCTAGTAGTATGGAGTCTCGACAAATGATTTTTGAGGAAGGTGTAGATGCTTATGTCCCACTTGTGGGTCCCTTATCCGAATTGGTTCAAACCACCTTATATAAGTTGAGAAGTACTATGGTTAATGTTGGAGCCGATTCTCTATCCGAGTTTCGTGAACAGGCTATACTTACCATGGTATCTGAGCAATCGGTTGAGGAGGCAGGTACTTCTAATGTTCGTCAGTTTACCTCTAATCGTGACGCAGACAATTCAGATTGGGGTAATCGTGGCTAGCTAAGGTATACTGAATTTTAAAAATTAGGAGGGTAGTTGGTGTTTAAAGTTAGTACTTTTGTCTTTTTAATCTTA
This sequence comes from Gammaproteobacteria bacterium, assembly GCA_002690865.1. Lineage (GTDB taxonomy): Bacteria > Pseudomonadota > Gammaproteobacteria > Pseudomonadales > Azotimanducaceae > UBA7455. The sequence continues at coordinate 31,102 of NZGG01000015.1, forward strand.
TTAGTATCAATCAGTACAAACGCAGATATTAATGGCGAACTAATACCTCGTATTGAGAAAATTGGAAAGGTCTGTATTTCGGGTATGGAATGTTTGAAACAATTAACAACAATATCCGAAACATTGGAAGATGATGACCTGCCAGTAATCAGTGTCGGAATGTTGGGCCCTGTAGAAAAAAATTATAAAATCGGTTGTGGGACTTGTCATGACGCCGGCGTAGCAGGTGCTCCCATTCTTGGAAATGCAGATCATTGGTCCCCGCGAGTCGCGAAAGGAATGAATGTCCTATATAATAATTCTATCAACGGTTTTTCTGTGATGCCTGCCAAAGGCATGTGTTTTAGTTGTTCAGACGATGAAATTAAAGCGATCGTTGATTACATGGTTGGAGCCTCCCGCCCTTAATTATTTCTGTATTTGTATCTGCACTGATTTAGTGCGCAATGCCTTCTGACGGCGAGTAAAATAAGCGAGGTGTAATTATAAAATTATGGTGGGTGAACTAAAACATTGTTCCAAACAAAATTTTTAGACACACCACGCTGGATAATGATTCTAAACAGCTTAATTCTTATTTGAACTATAGTCTTATTCGATGGCAAAGGTATAAGAATATAATTGGAACGTGTCGGAATTTCCGATAAATTAACATTCTCATTTTAATAGTACGGTACATCCTAGACAAGGAGAAAACATAAATGAAATTAGTCACCGCAATCATTAAGCCATTTAAACTTGATGATGTACGAGACGCTCTCTCGGACATATCTGTTCAAGGAATGACGGTTACAGAGGTAAAAGGCTTTGGCCGCCAAAAGGGACACACTGAACTTTACCGGGGAGCGGAATATGTGGTTGATTTCCTTCCTAAGGTTAAAGTAGAAGTAGCCATAGAGGACGATAGTCTTGATAATGTGATCGAGGCCATTACTAATGCGGCGAATACGGGAAAAGTTGGTGATGGAAAAATCTTTGTCGCACCTTTAGATAACGTAATTCGGATTAGGACTGGCGAAACTGGCGGCGAAGCAGTTTAGTGCAGCGAACCTATTATATTCCAGCATTGGTCGGTTAAGTAACCAGTACTTTGGTTGCTCTTGAGATGTTGAAACCTTAGTCAATTCTAATTTTGATAGAAAATACTAACTTTCCTTGCTACGTTTTTTAGTGCAATTATATAATTGGTGCAAAACTGTCGCTGTGTTTAGAGATGCAATACCATAGTACGCGAGGCCAAGTTTCAAGGTTAAAATTTGTGGAGACAGCCATGATGGGGTTGGCTTCCGATGGCGGTCTAATGGTCCCCCAATCTATTCCTGATGTCTCAGATAAATGTGCATCATGGAAACGCTTATCATACGAGGCCTTGGCTTTTGAAGTAATGCGGCCATTTATCTCAGATTTACCAGAATCTGTCCTTAAGAATATTATTGAAAAAAGTTATTCTACTTTTGAAGATCCCTTAATCGCGCCAGTCCGTTCGCTCGATAATCTCCATGTATTAGAATTATTCCATGGTCCTACATTAGCCTTTAAAGATATTGCTTTGCAGTTTTTAGGCAACTTGTTCGATTTTGTGTTGGAAAAAACTAACTCCAACCTGAATATCTTGGGTGCAACAAGCGGTGATACAGGCGGTGCTGCTATAGCGGGTATCAAAGGTAAAAAGCGAATTAATATTTTTGTTTTATATCCTGAAGGAAAAACAAGCCGGCTCCAAGAAAGACAAATGACAACTATCATTGAAGATAATGTTCATAATATTTGTTTGAACGGAAGCTTTGATGATTGCCAATCTTTGATGAAATCGGTTTTCTCAGACCTATCGTTTAGGAAAAAATATAATCTTGGTGCAGTTAATTCGGTGAATTGGGTCCGAATTTTAGCGCAAATCGTTTATTACTTTCATGCTTGGAATCAACTTGATTGCCCCAGTAACTTCGATGTAGCAGTACCAACAGGAAATTTCGGTAATATTTTTGCGGGTTATGTTGCCAAGCAGATGGGGCTGCCAATTAGGCACTTAATATTAGCTACGAATAGCAATGACATTTTAGCTAGGTTCTTTAATAGCGGGGATTATTCTAGGACCGACGTAAATTTCAGTGAAAGTCCAGCCATGGATATTCAAGTGGCAAGTAATTTTGAGAGATATCTATTTTACCAATTAGACAAATCATCTACTAAAGTCAGTCAAGTTATGGAAGATTTCAAAGTGACTGGGACAGTTAGTTTAAAGTCTAGCTGGTCTGAGCAAGATAGGACTTTTCTTGCTGGTGCCGCGAGCGACATGGAAACGATTAATACTATAAGATATTTTCACGACCAATATAATTACTTAATTGATCCACACACTGCGGTGGGTATAAGTGTCGCTCAGAGAATCCATCAAAAAGATTTGCCACTACTATGCTTGAGTACAGCACATCCTGCAAAATTTGATCGTGCGATGAAAGCTGCGTTACCAAATGAAATAGTTCAACATCCTATTTTATCAAGGCTTGAGGGTTTACCAGAACGCAAACATTCGATGGAAGTCGATGAGAATTCAGTTAAATCATATATTGTTAGTCGAGCAATTTAGAAATTTGTGAAATTGCAGTGGGCAGTGTCTTTATATCACGAATTACTGCGGTTGCATCAGTTTTGCCGCTGATGCGATGTTTATTATTTGTAAGCAAAACTGTGTGTGCTCCGAGATAATTAGCCGCATCAATATCTAGGAAAGGATCATCTCCGACGTAAATCATTTCGTGAGCCTTACAATTTGTGTAGCTGAGTGCATGATAAAAAATATCTGCAGATGGTTTTGGTGAACCTACTTCCTCTGCGGTAAATGAAAATGAGAAGTACGGAGCTAGTAAAGTTCTGTGGACATCAGCGTTGCCATTGGTAATAGCACCAACGGTATACTTTTTTACTAACATTTTTATTACATCGATCGCACCATCAAAAAGTTCTATTTCATTTCTGGCTTCAAGAAATACCTTCATCGCTGCGGTTGTAATTTTATTAACTGAACTACTTTCGATTCCGCTTAACATTAGCGCTTTCGCAATTATGTGGCTTCGTAGTTTCGTAACTTGCCAAGACAAGTCAGGATATTTCTCTAGTACACTCCGCCTTAGAGTGCGCATACTTGTTGTATCGTACTTTAGCTGAGGCACATTTTGCTTTAACCATTTATTAAGCTTAGTTTCTGCCATCCTTATTACTGGATCACTAGCCCAAAGAGTGTTATCGAGGTCGAAAGCTACAACCTTTATCACATTTCCTCCTTGTTTCTCCCTATTTTCCGAGAGGCTCGCGGGTGGGTTTGATCATATATCTTCGATAGATGCTGAAAATCGAGATGCGTATAAATCTGCGTTGAGCTGATGTCGGCATGACCCAGTAGTTCCTGAACCGCTCTTAAATCACCAGAGGACTCAAGGAGATGACTCGCGAACGAATGCCTGAGCATGTGAGGATGTAACTTACCAGAAATATTTTGACTGATCTGCCAGTGCTTAAGTCTTGCCTGAACGTTTCTTGGGCTGATGCGATTACCGCGATTACTTACGAAGAGTGCGTCTTGATCTGGATCACACTTGATGCTTCGAATTCTTTTCCATGATTGAATAGCTTTCGCAGCTTTCGATCCAATAGGAAGGATTCTCTCTTTATTCCCTTTCCCGCGGACCTTTATACTTTGCTCTCCCGAGTGGATGTCAGTGACATTAGCTCCAACCAGTTCTGCAAGCCGCAGACCGGAGGAGTAAAATAACTCGATGATGGCTTTATCCCTTATTGTAGACCATTTGTTTCCCTTCACTGCTAAGAGCTTACTCATTTGGTCCGTATCGAGAACGGACGGCAGCTTCTGTATTATTCTTGGTGATATCAGTTCCGCCGCTGGACCTAAATTTCCAACACCTTCGCGATTTAAAAATTTGTAGAAGGATCTAATAGCAGATAGCGTTCTTTGCAGAGACCTGTTAGATAGACCTTGTTTTTTCCCTTCAGCCAGATGGCCCCGGAGATCATGACCAGTCAAAGTCCCCCATGATTCTATATTCATGTCCTCGCAGAATTTTTGTAATCTACTTATATCTCTTGCATACCCGGTTATTGTGTTCGATGAAAGGTTTCTTTCGTTCTTTAGATGTTTAAGAAACTTCTCCTGCCAAGTGTTATCAATGGACATCTATTTCTCGGATAGCCTAGGAATAACCATCCCCAAAACATCAGCTAGAAATCCAATAAAGAGTGTTCCTAGATCCGGTTCGAAATAATTTTCCTCTTCGCTACCGATAGAGAGTATTGCGATAAGCTTATTTTGATTTCGGATAGGCAAAATTGCCGATGACCTAACTTTATCGGCGGCCGGTCCGAATAGAAACTGTTGCTCCATCGATTTTAAAGCACTCATATCGGGTTCTTCTGTTTGCATCAATTCACTAATATAATCCGAAGCATAGTCTTCGCTAACAATCGAGGTAAAGTGGTTGATCCGTTTCTGATTTTTTCCAAATATAATAAGACTGTAGGAGGCGCTCTTAAATTCGTGTTTAAAACTTTTTTCTACCACAGAAAAAAACTCCCGACTATCATCAGTTGATATCAATTTCATAACTAAAGATCGACACTTATCGAAAATCTTATTGTTTCTTTCTGCTGCTGTGATTAGATCTCTCAACTTTGTTTTCATTATTCCATTTTGTTCGCGCAAATTTTTAATTTGTCTTTCAACCAGTGAGACGGTATTTCCATCGTCTTGTGTTAGCGCTAGAGATTCTAAAAGTTCCCCTCTGGCTTGGAAAAAATCTGGATGCTCCACTAAATAATTCTCTATATCTGATGCGACCAGTTTGTTAATTTTACCTTTTACCTCTTTCATATTTCTATTCTGCCTTCATAAACGCGACAGGCTGGCCCTGTCATATGTATGTCACTCCTTCCTCCCGACCAACGAATTAGCAAAGTACCACCTGGTAGGTGAACCTTAACCTTTGTATCTAGCCTTTTCTGTAATCTCCCTGCCACAACGGCGGCACAAGCTCCTGTACCACAGGCTAGTGTTTCACCTACTCCGCGTTCATGTACTCGAAGCGCGACCTCGTCACGACTAATTATTTCCATAAAATTAACATTCGTATTTTTTGGAAAGCTTTTGTGACGTTCTAGGAATGGGCCAAGTTCATTTACTGGGGCTGTACTTATATCTTCAACCAAGACTACGACATGAGGGTTTCCAATATTGATTGCTGATAAAGTGACGTGGTTAGGCTCTTGGCCTGGATGAATCCCTTTGGGAATAAATAAATCGTAGGTTATTTCCGTTGAATCGTTTAGAAAGGGAATATCTTGGGGATTAAGTTTTGGTGCTCCCATGTTGACACAAATTTTACCATCTTGTTCTACTTGGCAATATAGATAACCACCTTTGGTTTCAAGAACGATAGAATCCTTTGAGGTAAGTCCTCGATCCCGAACGAATAGTATTAAGCATCGAGCACCGTTTCCACATTGCTCTACCTCTTCACCGTTTGCATTGAAGATGCGATAGAGAAAGTCTGCTCTGGTGTCGGAGGGTGGTTCAACTGTCAGCAGCTGATCAAACCCTATACCCAGATGGCGATTCGCGAGTGCTCGCACTTGATCTCCGCGCAACTTTATATCCTGCGAGACCTGGTCTAGCACGACGAAGTCGTTACCAAGACCGTGCATTTTAGTGAATCTTAGTAGCATGAGCTTAGATTACTGTAGACCTCTAGTATTGCAAGCTTCTTCTTTTTTATCTAGGCTTCTTCGTGGGCTGGGAGGACACTTTCAAGTAACAACTGTTGTTCGATTGTTTCCCTTTTTCTGACACAGTACGACTTGTTGCCAGACACCATTATCTCTGCTGCTCGATTTCGAGAGTTGTAGTTGGAACTCATAACAAAGCCATATGCCCCAGCTGATTCAATAGCGACAAGGTCTCCTGGCTTCGCAGCTATTTCTCTTCCATATGCAAAGAAGTCTGCGGTTTCACAAATCGGCCCGACAATGGAAAGCGTTCGTGTCTTTTTACTTTTTTTGACCTCTATAATCCTTTGCCATGAACCGTAAAGTGCTGGTCGGATAAGATCATTCATAGCTGCATCTACTATTGCAAAACTGTTTTCGTGGTTTTTCTTTAGGAACTGAACTTTAGTCAATAGAATACCCGCGTTGCCAACAATATACCGTCCGGGTTCAAACAGAAGACGATGCTGGTGTTTCCCCATAGCTTTTATTATTGCTTTTGAATAGTCTACAAGCGGTATCGGCTTTTCATCGTTGTAGCAAATACCAAGTCCTCCTCCTAAATCAATATGTTCTAACATGATTCCATAGGAAGCCAGCTTATCCACTAGGTCTGTAATTTCAGAAACGGCTTCGATGATAGGCTTGACTTCAGTAATCTGAGACCCAATATGACAGTCAATACCAACCATGTTTACATGTTTCATCTTTTTCGCTTTTAGATACATGGCTATAGCAGTATCTCTGCTAACCCCAAATTTATTCTCTTTCAAACCCGTAGCGATATAGGGATGAGTGCCTGCGTCTACGTCTGGATTGACTCTGACTGAAGCTGGTGCAGTTACCCCAAGTTCTTGGGCGATACTTTGAAGCAACTCTAGTTCCGCGGGTGATTCGATATTGAAGCATCCTATACCTACTTCAAGCGCAAATTTAAGCTCTTCTTCAGTCTTCCCAACCCCAGAGAATACTATCTTAGAGGGCTCTCCGCCCGCTTTTAGTACACGCTGTAATTCTCCCCCGGATACGATATCAAAGCCTGCGCCAAGGTTGGCAAGGATGTTCAGTACAGCGATATTGGAATTTGCTTTTACTGAGTAGCAAACTAAATGTTCATAGTCTTCAAAAGCTTGATCAAAATCGAGATATGCTGTTTCTATGTCAGCTCGGCTGTATACGTAAGTCGGTGTTCCATATTTTCGTGCTATCTCGGCTAGCGGGACACCTTCAGCATATAAGTCTTCGCTCTGGTAGTGAAAACTAGACATCTAAATGACCTTAACTTCCATTTTTTCCCAAATTCGCTTGTTCTTTTCCTGTAACTAATTCGGGAAGATAGAGATCGCCTTTTTGTCCACAGGATATCACGAACAAGGTTCCTAAGATTAAAAGCAGTCTTCGCATATTCAGTGTGTGTAAATAATGTCCTTGAAGTATAATCCTAAAGCATTCCTAAGCAAAAAAGAAAAATGGCAGAAGACGCCGAATTCAATCGGTTAGTAGACAAAGTATTTAATCGTATCGAAAATGACATTGATGCACTACAGGCAGATATCGATGTCAATATTTCTGGCAACATTCTGTATATAGAGTTCTTGGATCAATCGGAAATAATTATTAGCCGCCAGATTAGCTCCCATGAAATATGGATAGCTGCTAAGTCTGGCGGCTATCGCCTTTCTATAGGTAGTGCTCAGGAATGGCGTTGCACTTCGTCAAAAGAGTATTTACCAACTTTACTCAGTCGTCTGATAACGGAGCAGTCAGGATTCGAAGTCAAGATGCTGAATTGATTCTGCGTCTTGCTGCAAATATAGCGGTGCGGACCACTTCTGGTGCTGTCCCTCCTAAATGTCGACGCGAGTTTATTGAGCCTTCAAGCGAAAGGTCGAGATCTTCTTGGATTAGCCCGTTATATTTTTTGAGTTCCTGCGTGCTCAGTTGTCCGAGATCGATATTACGCTCTATAGCAACTTTAACAATCTTGCCTACCACCTCGTGCGCATCGCGAAATGCCAATCCTTTTTTAACCAAGTAGTCTGCTAAATCTGTGGCCGTTGAATGGCCACTAAGCGCTGATTTCAACATATTATCTTTTTTTGTTTGGATCGCAGGTATCATATCAGCGTAAGCAGAGAGACAGCTCAATATTGTTTGGACGGAATCGAAGAGTGGTTCTTTATCCTCCTGATTATCTTTGTTGTAGGCTAATGGTTGCGCTTTCATCAGGGTTAGCAATGTTATAAGTCCACCAAATACCCTGCCTGATTTTCCTCTGACGAGTTCTGCGACATCCGGGTTTTTTTTCTGGGGCATGATAGAGGATCCAGTGCAGAAGCGGTCTGGCAAATCGATAAAATCGAACTGTGGAGAAGCCCATAATATAAGTTCTTCTGCCCACCGAGAGAGGTGGACCATAAGGATACTAGCAGCTCCTGTAAATTCGATGGCAAAGTCTCGATCGCTAACGGCATCCATAGAATTATTAGATAATCTCTCGAATTCGAGCAGTTCTGCTGTTAGTTCCCTATCGATTGGATAACTTGTTCCTCCCAGAGCTGCAGCTCCCAGAGGCGAGGTATTTACTCGTTTGCGGCAATCTTGGAATCGTTCGTGGTCACGACAGATCATTTCGAACCATGCCATAAGGTGATGACCAAATGTTATGGGTTGTGCGATTTGAAGATGAGTTAACCCTGGCATGATTGTGTCTACCTCACGTTCCGCTATATCAAGGATTCCAAGCTGGAGTTCCAGTATTTTCTCCTGAATCTTATCTATTGCATTCCGAAGATAGAGGCGTATGTCTGTGGCTACTTGATCGTTTCTTGATCTTCCCGTATGCAGTTTCTTACCAGTCTCGCCGATTAGTTCAGTGAGTGCGCGCTCGATATTCATATGCACATCCTCGAGAGCAATCGACCATTTGAATTGATTCTTAACGATTTTGTCGTTTATCTGGTTCAACCCATTGATAATCTCCTTCGTTTCATCACCTGTGAGAATTCCCACTTTGTGGAGCATTTTGGCATGGGCAATTGATCCTTCAATATCATATTTCGCTAATTCTTGATCAAATTCCACTGAGGCAGTGAAGCTCTCTACGAAGGAGTCTGTGGCTTCTTCGAATCGTCCATCCCAAGGTTTTGTTTTTTTAGTCATTTAACTTTAACTGGAAGGTAAGTTCTAATGGATATTGCAAGTATAGCAGCTACTTTGTAAAAACCGCATCGCTAGAAAGCGCTTCTTAAGATAAGTATTATTTATTGAGTATTTAATTGTTAGTAATTGTCCTCATCAGATTTTGAGATGGAACAGATGATTCTTAAATTTAAGTCCTTGGAGAAACCTCGACGGAACTATTGTTTAACTGTGCTAATCTCCATTTGGTTAATAAGTAGTAAGCAGAATAATGTCTGAACTTTTGCGTATAGCTTCGAGGAAAAGTGCTCTTGCGCTTTGGCAGGCAAATTATGTGCGTAATGAGCTCATCGAATCTCATCCTGCGTTAGATGTAGAAATTTTGGGTTTTACTACGGAAGGAGACAGAAATCAGTTAGATTCTCTTAGTAAGATTGGTGGGAAGGGGGTATTTCTGAAGGAATTGGAGCATGCCTTACTTGAGGGTGAAGCAGATATAGCTGTGCATTCGATGAAAGATGTACCTGGTGTGCTTCCTGATGGGTTAGAAATTGGGGCAATTTGTGCTAGAGCTGACGCTAGCGATGCATTGGTCTCTCGGAAAGATATAGGATTAAGTCAGCTTGAGGAGGGATCGAGAATAGGTACGTCGAGTTTAAGACGAAGACTTCAGCTATTAGCCATGTTTCCAAATTTGGAATACGTAGACGTTAGGGGCAATGTAGATACTAGAATCCATAAGCTTAATACTGGAGATTACGATGCTATCGTTCTTGCCACGGCGGGGTTATGTCGATTAGGGCTTGCGGGAAGAATTACTGAACGGATTAGTACTGATGTGTGCATACCTGCAGCAGGCCAGGGTGCTGTTGGCATTGAATGTAGGTCACATGATAAGAGAGTGAGAGATCTAATAGCTCCTTTAACTGATCGGCGTACCGAGATCTGTCTTGCCTGTGAACGCAAAGTTACGGCTCATCTAAATGCAGATTGCAGCCTGCCTTTAGCTGTATACGCTACTTTGTCAAATGATGAGATTCAGATAAAATCTTTTGTAGGTGATATAAAAAGTCCACATGTGATACGCAAATCTATCAAGGGGCTCATTCATAATGGCAGCCAAATTGCTGAGGAACTTGCCGAGAGTCTGTTAGCTGATGGTGCTGCTTCAATCCTTCGAGGAATAAATGAATCGTGACTAAGGGTGTTATTATTACTCGTCCACTCGGGTATAACGACACGCTAGGCCGGCTCCTCTGTGAAAAAGGATATCGTGTTTTGGAACGCCCACTGCTATCAATAAAACCTATTAATTTTACACGCGCTATGAAGTATAAAGCGATGAATCTTAATACCTATGATGTAATCATTTTCGTAAGTCGAAATGCTGTCAGTCATAGCCTCGCTCACCTAAGGAATTTTTGGCCAAAGTGGCCGGCAGATCTAATATGGTGTGCTATGGGAGAAAAAACAGCAGAAGATTTAAACAGTCATGCTGTAGTGGCAAATTATCCTGAAGAGCAGGGGGCAGAAGGGCTATTCGATATGATAGATTGGCAAGACATAAATAAGGTTCTAATCATTCGAGGTAAAGGGGGACTTGAAACCTTACATGACCGACTCCAAAGTCGCCTTGTTAATGTAGATTATCTTGAAGTGTACGAACGGATATCGAACCGTTACTTTAGGCTCGAGCAAGAGATCGTGGATTTGAATTTGGAAATAGTTATCCTTACCTCTGGTGATGCGCTTAAATCATTATGTGCATCTGTTGGTTCTGATACTCTTACTAAACTAACTGCGCTGGTCCCAACGGAACGTATTGGTGAGTTAGTAAAGCAAAGTGGTATAAAAAAATTAGCAGTAAGTGGTAGTTTAAGTGATGAGGCTGTTTTGAATACGCTAGCCTCTATATAAAAGGTCTAGGTAATGGCGGACGAAAAAGATCAACAAGCTCTAGATGAAGTGAAAAATGATAATACTTCTTTTTTTAGTCCAACGAGAGATTGGTTGGCGCGCTTCTTCTCTTTTATTGCCATGGTTATTGCAGGTTATACATGTTTTCTTTTGTATGAAGATAAACTAACGACTCAAGAGATTTTATTATTTTCGGGAGAGCTAACACGTTTAGATTCTTCTATCGAGCAAAAGCAATTGGAGTTACGGCGAGATACGGATGCTGCAATAAAAGCCTTATCGAAAAAGCAAGCGGATGAGCTGGATACGATAAAAAGAAACCTTCAGACAACGTTGCAAAAAAATCCATCCGCAAGTAGCACCTCTGAAACAAACTGGCTAATAGCAGAGGTTGAATATTTAATTAGGATGGCTAGTCAGCGGATTTTAATGGATAGAGATCCGATCGGCGCGATGGCGCTACTAACTGCGGCGGATCAAATACTCGAGTCTGAGGAGCCCCTGAGAAGTCATTCGTTACGTAAATCTCTCGCTAGTGATATCTTGATTTTGAAGGCAGTCAAGCAACTTGATACTGAAGGGATCTACTTACGATTGAACGCGCAAATTCATTTGGTGCAAAATTTAGTTCGCCCCGTTCAGGAATTTAAACTTCAGACTGAAAAAAAACGTTCAGATGCTAAAGATATAGATAGTGTTTCAGGCCAAGAACTGAGTTTTGGACAGCGGGTTGCAGCCTTATTTTCGGCTTATGTCGATTTCCGAAGACAGTCTGATGTGATAGCACCAATTTTACCTCCAACCGAAGAGCAGTACTTACGACAAAATTTAGTTTTCAATTTACGGCAAGCGCAGATGGCCTTATTGAGACAGGAAACAGAAGTATTTCAGGCATCACTTAGTGACGCATTACAATGGTTAGATCGATTTTTCCAAACCGAGCATCCAACTACTTTTGCAATGCTTGAGGCTTTGACCGAGTTACGAGAACTTGAATTAGATCAGAATTTACCTGACATTTCTGGATCTGTTCAAGAAGTGCGTAACCTTTCTCGAACTGCAAATAAGTCCCTCCAATGAATCGCTTAGTATTGATGCTTGTCTGTAGTTTACTTGCAGCGTTTATAGGCACGCTGATTGCTAGAGATCCTGGATATGTTTTAGTTTCATACGGTGAATATCTATTCCAGACGAGTCTATGGATAATGGTGTTACTTATCGGCATATCCTTTATCGGTTTGCATTATTTTCTCCGTTCGTTAAAATTTTTTTTAAGGGGTTCTGCTGATCTAAGAAAGTGGAATTATTCAAGAAAGACTTCTAAGGCAGATGATTACGCACGCGAAGGACTTTTATTATTTGCTGAGGGGCAATATTCTCGCGCAGAGCAATTCTTATTAAAGGGAATATCTATTCATCCCTATCCTGCATATCTCTATCTCGTTGCTGCAAAAGCTGCCGAAGGACAGAACAATCCTCAAAAGCGAGAGTTGTTACTTCGCAAAGCTAGAGAGTCTGAGAGCCGATTCACTACTGCAGTAGCAATTACTGCTGCAGAGATGGCTAATGCGCGTGGTGATTGGAAGGTCTCTTTGAACTACTTAGAAAATATTCCGGATACAGATATTTCACTAGGACTAAAGCGAGACGCGTTAATGGGTCAGCATGATTGGAAAAGTCTTCAGGCACTTATGCCGAGCTTGCAGGCAAGAAGATTGAACGATGTAGATTTTGAGAAGAGGTTTGCTTTACGTTATCTTCGCAATAAAACGCTTTCGGATGAATCTCGCAAAGCCCTGATGAAAAAAGTTTCTGCAAGTGTCCGTGAAGATCCGGATATCGTATTGCAATATATCTCCTCTTTATCTGAAGAAAAGGTCGCTGAGGTAAGTCTTCGAAAAATTATTAATCGTGGATCTTGGCGATCGGATTATATTCTTGCTTATTCAAATTTGGGCAGAGAAACTCTTTTGGTGAGATTGAAATTTGCAAATTCCTGGTTAAAAAATCATAGTACAAGCCCCGATTTACAATTAGCTTTGGCAAAAATGTATCTTAATGCGGGCGATACTGGAAAGGCTAGGCAGGCGTGCTTCAGCAGTATTCAAATTCGTCCATCAAAAGCGGCTCTTGAGATGATGGCGACTTTCCTGTCCGACGAGGGTAACTACAAGGAGAGTAATAAATATTTTAAGCGAGCTTTAGACTGGAGTGCTCTATCGAGGTAAATACGAGAACATGTCAGAAAATATATTATGCTCTCTCATTCCATGTGCTTTGAAAGCATCGCGTGTGGCATAGACCATATCTGGTCCACCACTGACATAGATGATTAGATTTTGTAAAGTTTTGAAATCCTGTAGCACGGCATTACTAACAAGTCCGGTTCTTCCTTGCCAGTGTGGCGACGTTTCTGGCTTACTAATAACGGGAATATATCTAAAATGTTTATTTTGTCGTTCCCAAGTTTTCCACAGTTCGTCCAAATAAAGATCAGAGTCACTTAAAACGCCCCAATATAAAAATACATCGCCCACATGGCCAATATGCATCAGATATTCAAAAATACTCTTCATTTGAGTGACCCCAGTACTCGCAGCGATAAGAAGTAGCGAATGTTTCGGAGGCTTCTCGATGTAGCATTTCCCTATAGGGGCCTCTATGCAGATTTTCTGGGAACTGTTGATTAGTTTTTCAATCTCAAGAGAGCCTCTCGATTGAGGGGTCGGTCGAATATGAAGCTCTAGTGACTTGGTTTCGTGGGGAGAGCTCGCTATAGAAAAAGGGCATCGATTATCGGGCAATATAATTTCTAGATACTGACCCGCTTTGAAATTGAGTTTTTCCCCTTCTGGTAAGTCTAGGATAACTTTCCTTGTATCTTTATTAAGGTAAGTTACAGAAGAGGTATCGCAATAAAGCCTTTTGGGCATCTCCTCGATTAGTTCCTTTTCATTGAAGAGAAAAATTCCTCATTAGTTTTACTTTTACGCAACTTATCCAAAAGGAATTCGATAGCGGCAAGATCGTCCATTTCATGCAGGATCTTCCTTAAGATCCATACTTTCTGTAGTTGTTCATCCGTCATAAGCAGGTCTTCTTTTCGTGTTCCTGACCGCCTTATATTGATAGCCGGATATACACGTTTCTCTGCAATTTTTCTTTCTAAGTGTAATTCTAAGTTACCTGTACCTTTAAATTCCTCGTAGATAACTTCATCCATCTTAGACCCAGTATCAATTAAACAGGTTGCTATGATAGTGAGGCTAGCACCTTCTTCCAAATTTCTTGCTGCACCGAAAAACCGTTTAGGTCTCTCTAGCGCATGCGCATCCACTCCACCAGTTAGAACCTTACCGGATGCAGGGATAACGGTGTTATAGGCTCTCGCGAGACGGGTTATCGAATCAAGTAGTATGATTACGTCTGTTTTATGCTCCACGAGACGTTTGGCTTTTTCGATAACCATCTCTGCGACCTGCACGTGACGCGATGGAGGCTCGTCAAATGTGCTCGCGACTACTTCGCCTCTCACTAATCTTTGCATTTCAGTTACTTCTTCGGGCCGCTCATCAATAAGTAAAACAATAAGGTGGCATTCTGGATTATTTCTCATTATTGATTGAGCGACATTTTGTAAAATGAGTGTTTTACCAGCTTTAGGAGGAGATACAATGAGGCCTCTTTGTCCTTTCCCTATCGGTGCTGTTAGATCAATTATGCGTGCGGTGAGATCTTCTGTTGAACCATTGCCAGCCTCTAGGCAAAGCGGGATGTCTGGATGGAGGGGAGTTAGATTCTCGAAAAGAATTTTATTTTTTGATTCGTTGGGATCAGCAAAGTTTATCTTATCCACTTTTAACAGTGCGAAGTAACGTTCAGAATCCTTGGGTGGTCTAATCTTTCCAGACACGGTGTCACCGGTTCTCAGATTGAATCGTCTAATTTGGCTAGGTGAAACGTAGATGTCATCTGGGCCAGCAAGATAAGAACTATCAGGTGATCTTAGAAATCCAAAACCATCTTGAAGGATCTCTAGAGTGCCATCGCCAAAGATTGGTTCTCCACTTTTTGCATGTTTTCTAAGGACGTTTGCGATGATTTCCTGTTTGCGAGACCGCCCGAGATTATCCATACCCATTTCATGGGCTATTTGTAGTAATTCAGGTATAGGTTTGGTTTTCAGATCTGTTAAGTTCATTTTTACATTTTTGAGTTTAGTGAGAGATCTACGCGACTGCGTAAGATTGTTTGTTGTTTAGAATTTTTGAATTTATTTAGAGCTACTTTTAGACAAGTTCGGCGAACTTATTTTTTTTGTATTTAAGACAAGTGAGCGAAGCGCGTAAAATGCTTTGTTTTGAAAGCCTTGTCAACCTTTTTTTCGGCTACCATCTTTTTAATTATACTATCTATCTTGCTAAATATTACTGTCTAGGAAAGCTGTCAGCTGTGATTTTGACAAAGCTCCCACTTTAGTCGCCTCAACCGCGCCATTCTTAAATAACATCAACGTTGGTATACCTCGAATTCCATATTTTGGAGGGGTATCTGAATTTTCATCGATGTCCAGCTTACAAACTTTCATCTTGCCCTTGTATTCAGAAGCTATTTCTTCTAACACCGGTGCTATAACCTTGCACGGTCCGCACCATTCCGCCCAATAGTCTACTAAAACCGGGAGGTCTGCATTTAGGACTTCATTCTCAAACGTACCATCAGAGATATGGCTAATTTCTGACATTTTTTCTCCATAAAACTAAGCTATCACGAAGTCTATATCCTAAGCTGCTATTCATTTTTTAACAATCCTAATTTACAAAAGTCTTCATATCGTCCTTCTTTTGTGAAGTGATGCCGCAACTGTCTTCGCAAAGTAAGTAATTATTGCGTTCGCCCCTGCACGTTTTATGGATAACAAACTTTCATAAATGACTTTCTCTTTTAACCAACCATTCTCTATCGCGGCACATAACATTGCATATTCACCACTAACTTGATACACCACAGTGGGGATTTGGAATTCGTCTTTTACTCTTCTGACGATATCGAGATATGGCAGACCTGGTTTGATCATTACCATATCCGCTCCCTCTGCAATATCTAGGGCAACTTCGTGAAGCGCTTCATCACTATTAGCAACATCCATTTGATAGGTATCTTTATTTTCCAAACCTAAGGATGTTGAAGACCCAACTGCGTCTCTGAAAGGTCCATAAAAGGAAGAAGAATATTTTGCGGAGTAGGACAGTATTTTTGTGTTAGAGAATCCGGATTTTTCAAGAGCCTCTCGTATTGTGCCAATTCGTCCATCCATCATATCTGATGGAGCAATGACATCGGCACCAGCTGCCGCTTGGGACAGTGCTTGTTTAGTCAAAGTCTCTAGAGTTTTATCATTATCGATACAGCCATTTTTATCTATCAGACCATCTTGTCCATGAGTTGTATAGGGATCTAAAGCTACGTCTGATATTACCCCTAGTCCTGGGAAATTCTCCTTGATGTTCTTGATTGCCATCTGTATCAATCCGTCGGGATTAAATGCTTCTTTACCTTCATATGATTTTTTACTGGCGGGGACTGATGGAAATAAAGCGATCATGGGAATGTCAAGATTATTAATCTCCTCACATTCTTTCAGGAGCAGATCCAGACTCTTTCGCATGATTCCTGGCATACTGTTAATTGGTTGACTTACATCAATACCTTCCATAACAAAAATGGGATAAATCAAGTTGCTTGGACTTAGGCTGGTTTCACGCATTATTTGCCTTGAAAAGTCGTCGCTACGCATTCTGCGCATACGTGTGTTCGGAAAGCGTCTAATCATATGAAAACCTTAAGAAGGCCTAGTCCGGCCTCGGCTGCAGCAATTGAGTTATGTTAAGAAGAATTAGACCAATAAAACCAATGAGCGTCCAGCCAGGTATGCTTATTCCTAGAAAAGTCCAGACAACTTCAGCACATGAACCATCTCCTTCCAAAATCATCTTGAGAACTTCTATCGGAGTAAATATATCGATTAAGTACTCGAGACCTGGACCACAAGCAGGAGCTTGGTCTTCAGGTAGGCTTTGAAGCCATAGATGCCTGACACCCAACACGCTACCAATTCCCGATAGGACTATACCAATGAGCCCGAAAATTCGTATACCCCTGACTTGTGGTTTAACTAGAAAAGCGATGAGCGAAACTAAGCCCGTTGCCAAAATTAGAATTCTCTGCAGTATGCAAAGGGGGCAAGGCTCAAGACCCATAGAGTACTCCATATAGAGCGCTACTAAGATAAGACCAAGACAGCCTAAAAATATTATTGCATTTATGCTGCGAGAGTTTGGTGCTTTCATAACTAGTGTACCTTTAATTTGGATGGTAATGTTCCTGAATCCAAGAGTCGGCAAAATCCTGTAGTTCCGGGAAAAAAAGGAGGAAATCCCTTTCTAATTCTAACTTAAATATCTCAAACTGAGAGTAACCCGAGGTTAGAGGATTTTCCCTTTTTAATTTCTTTGAAAGGTAAGTCAGAGATCTTCTGATGAATGCCGCATCAACGTATTTTTCCATCAATCTTTTTTTTCTCATTCGTTCTATTTGTTCTCTTACTGGACTTAGTTGGATCTCTGTATGACAAATGACCTCGTCCATCGTATCGCGACAGAAAACCTGTAATGAGCGCCTATCAAAATAACTCCAGTTAAGCGCTAGGAAATGATCGAATACGATATCAGTGATTATGCCCCCATATCGGCGATACTTCGGATGGAACCTTGCGTGACTAGCTTGAACTAAAGGATGAGAATCGGTGTACGCATCGATCACACGATGCAAACGAATTCCCGATTCGATCTCCTTTCCGAATTGTCCGACTAATTTACCTTTGACATGATCGGCTAGTATATTTCCGACGAGTAATTTCGGACGCCCACCAGCGAGTTTAAAGTGCGCTAGGTAGTTCACATGTTTCCTATTAGTGATTGATAGATGGATTTATACTCATCCTGTACTTCAAAAAGATAATCTGAAAACATTTTTTGCTCCAGTGCGTCTTGTTTTCTTTGATTTGCAAATGATGTTTCTGCCAGATTAGAAAAAAATTTAAAATCATATTTTTCGAGTGGTGTTCTTAAAAACGTTGCTCGATGACTGAGGCTCTGTTTAATCGCGAATTCCTGGAATGACTGGTGATCTAAATCCTTCAATAATAGTGAGCTAGGGGTTAAACCAGGGTCTTCAATCTTTGCCTTTTGTTTTGCAATCGATGAGGAGTAGGAATTACCACCATTCACTTGATCTAGTAAAAGACTACTATCCTCAAGTTGTTCTAGGATTAGTCTCCCCCATTCTCTAACGGAACGTTTTACCCCCATATCATCCAATTTAAGGTCACTACTGCGCCCTCCGTTTGCAACAGATTCCATATTCAAATCGATAGATGTAGTTAGGTGTTTATCGTGCTTTGGGCTTGGAGTTATCAAACAATGCAATAACAGGATATCCAAGAAATTAATGGTCTCTTCACTTATTCCCAGTGGTTCATAGGGATCAATATCTAAAAGTCTTACCTCAATATACTCAACTCCATCTTGTTGTAGAGCGGATAGGGAATTGAGTCCTTGCCGAGGTATACGTTTTGCCCGAACAGAACTATAAAACTCAGCCTCAGATTGCAGTATATTATTATTAATTTGGGCTAAATTGCTGACGTCTAGTTCTCCATAGCCTTGGTAATTGGTGCATATCGCCTCCGCGAGGCAGAAGAGGTATTCTTGAAGTGAGTTATAGGAAATATTGAGGAGGCTGGATTGAGTTGCGCTTTTATAGCCCAGATTGCCGTTACGTAAGGACGTCGCATTGGATTGATACCAAGTTGAACTGTCTAATTTAGATAGCTCTTGTTGCGTTTCTTGTAGAAATGATTCGGATACTACTGGAGAGGCTCCAAAGAGATAAGTTGGCAACCATGATAGTCGTTGGAAATTCCGTAATAAATCAAAATAACGTGAGGTGCGAAATTCCTTTATCCCTAGTGACGAGTGTTCTTCGTTCTTAAGTGCTTTCCAGAAACTATCTTTGAAGGAAAAATTGTAATGAATTGCACAGATTGTCTGCATAGTTCGTCCATAGCGAGATGCTAGGCCTCGTCGATACGTCTCTTTAAGCTGTGCTAAATTCGATTGCCCGTAGCGAGCAATTGGTATTTCCTGATCGCTAGGTAATGCGCATGGCATACTTGCGGGCCATAAGATTTCATTTTCTAAAGATGAGTAAATAAATCGATGGATTTTGTAGAGTTCACTTAGTGCCTCTGCAGAACTTTCGCAAACTGGTGTAATCAATTCTAGCTGTGATTCCGCGAAATCGGTAGTAATTCTGGGATTAAATAGTTTGGATCCGAGAAATCTGGGATGGTTCGATTGTGCGAGCCATCCCTGCGGTGTGGTGCGGAGGGTTTCTCGTTCAAGGCCACAATTGAACTGCAAAAGACTGCTATCTTTGCGAGAAATAGTATTAAGTATGTTAGCCATATTTATTTTTTAATATAGGTTCCGTTCACGGAATTTATGCAGAAGTCGGCGGTCCCGTTTACTGGGACTGGTTTGAGTTATCAAAACCCCAGCTGCTTTCCTTTTGAGCGCCGCTAACTTGCGATTTTCAATACTCTCTTGCGTCTCTCTGTATAACTGATCAGCAATGGACGCGTTGCCTCTTTTATTCGAAAGGTCTGTAACTACGATCTGTTTTTCCTCCAAGCCTTGCCGGATGGTTAGTTCGTCATTAACCTTCAGTTGTTTGCTCGGCTTGCAACGGAAGCCATTAACATTCACTTTGCCTCCACTAATAGCTTCTTTTGCTTTTGCGCGACTTTTGAAGAATCGCGCTGCCCACAGCCAGGTGTCGATGCGAACCGTTACCAATATGATACCTCGGAACTTAATGTGCTGAGGTCCTCTATAGCAGAAAATTCACCAGTGGCTTGAATTCCTCGAGATGAATCTGGTTTGGTAATACTCAATTGATAGGTAATCCCCGATTCTTTTGCTGCTTTTAGGCAACTGATATTGTCGTCGATGACCAGAGTTCGAGATACGTCAAGATTTCGATTTGTGATAACCATTGCCCAAAATTCTCGCCTCTCTTTTGGCAGGCCATAGGCGTGACTACTGATAAAATCGGGAACCCAATGATTTAGCCGCGTAAGTGTATTTTTTAGTTTGACCACATTAGGATGCGCATTTGTTACAACAATTGCGTTGATTGACGTTTTGGCGAGGCCCCTAAGGAACTTTAAAGAACCATCTCGGTATCGGATAAGGTGACTCAGCTCTTTTTTTAGCGAGATGATGTCTATGCTAAATTTCTTTGACCAATGGTCAGTACAGTACCAATTGAGAGTGCCGTATTCTTTGGCAAGTTCATTATCTATATAGGTTTTAGCTTTTTTCAATGGCACAAGATTTATTTCTGAGTATCTTTGATGAAGATAATAATTCCAGAAATAATTATCATAATGTAGGTCCAAAAGTGTTCCATCCATGTCAAGTAGAAGATAAGAGATGTTAGAAAGATTCGGCGTTTGCATCAGAGGGTACCCTAGGCTACTCTCATCTTACCACTAATACTGACTGTGATATGTTGCTCTATTTTACTTTTTTAGTGCCTCTTTACGTCTATTTGCTTGGATTTAGGAATGGCTGATCTGCTCAACTCAATGATTAATATTGCTCGCGAAGCTGGCGAAGTCATTCTTGCAATCTATCGAGAAGATGACGTCGGTCTGGAGTTTAAGGCTGATAAGTCTCCTTTGACGAGGGCAGACTTGGCTGCGAATAATATTATATTTGATGGCTTGAAGGATATAGCTCCAACAATTCCCATTCTATCTGAGGAGGGCCCGCTTGTTGGATATTCGAATCGATGCCAATGGGATGAGTACTTCCTAGTTGATCCTTTGGATGGTACTAAAGAGTTTATCAACCGTAACGGAGAGTTTACCGTTAACATAGCTCTTATCAGAGAGGGTTGTCCGGTACTTGGTGTTGTATTTGTTCCTGTTGAGAATGTGGTTTTCAGCGGAACTCAAATTGACATACCCAAAGCATTTGTATCACGCAAAAACCAAGTTAGGGAAATTAAGACGCGTCCTATCGAGTTAGACAAAGTTTTAACCGTTTTAACGAGTAGGAGGCATGGTAGAAAAGCTGATTCTAATTTCCTTATAAACCTAAATAAGCATTTTGCCGCAATTGAAACAAAGGCTATCGGCAGTTCTTTAAAGTTTTGTATAGTGGCAGAAGGTCAAGCTGACATTTATCCCAGGTTGGCGCCTACGTCAGAATGGGACACGGCTGCCGCGCAAGCTATTGTTGAATCAGCCGGAGGCGCCGTTCTAGGTCCTTCTCTACACCCGTTACGTTACAACACTAAAAGCGATATGCTGAATCCAAATTTTATTGTCATAGGTGATAAAAACTTCCCATTTTCAGAGGTGCTAAGAGACTTTCCTCTAACATGAAATCATCACTACTCGTTACATTGTAAATATCAAAATTACATAAACCCCTCGTTTTGAGGTTATGTAAATTTTAAAAATGGAGATGTTTGGTCTCAGCTAGCCAAGCTGTAGGCATGCTTCTTCTACTGAGAAGAATACTGTATAAAAATACAGCTTTAGCTAGTGAGATTTTTAATATAACTGCTAAAAAGGTTAATTAGAAGAATAGAAAAATGGAGATTTCTAATGTCTAGATATATTGTTATAGTAAAAGTCAATCTAACATCCTGAATTCCAAAGAAAAATATATGTACTCTGAATAAATTTTTTTCTTAAAGGTTCTCACCGGCACCACCCTTAAATATCGCATCATCTAATACGCTCTGAATTCCGTAATTCAGAGATGTATTTCAAATATTATTATGGACAAGGCCTAGGTATGACTTGATAATACTAAAAATGACAACATGCATGCCGCACGAACGAACATTCTCTTCTACCTTGGCTAAATAACATTTCCATGTTTAAGGTTAGCATCAGCTTTTCGTTCCGAGCCTTCCGATAGGCCACCAGATACTATGCCTTGGGTATGCATAGATTTTTTAATGAGATGCAGACGCATTGGGGCAATTGTCAAATAAAATAAAGGAGGCTGTGGCTTATGGCAAATAATGGCAGCGAAGGAGATTTCGACTCAATTATCGAAAACGAATCCTTGGATGGCACGTCTGAAGATATAGAAGCGCTTAACGTCCTTTCTGAGCGTGCGTCGTTGCTGGAAGGAGACGACGATGAGGCGGAGTCGGAGACTTCAAAATTAAAGGTTTTGATCGAGAAAGGAAAAGATCAAGGTTATCTCACTTACGATCAATTAACGGAGACCCTGCCTAAGAGTATTGAAGAGTCCGACGATTTTGAAAACATTGTTCAGATGTTTGAAGAGATGGGTATCTCCATATATGAGGTGGCCCCTGCACCTACTGGAATGAAAGATGCTGGGGAGGAGCCGATAAATGTGGATCCAGCAATGGCTATTGACGTTAGTGGAAAAACGATGGATCCAGTGCGCATGTATATGCGTGAAATGGGTACCGTTCCCCTGCTTACCCGAGACGGTGAGATAGAAATAGCAAAGCGTATTGAAGAAGGCATCCGAGAGACAATGGCTATCCTCGCGCGATATCCTGGCACTGTTGAGCGTATTGTTGAGGAATATGAAAGAATCGTAGCTGAAGAAGGCGATGTAGCCACAATTATAAGTGGTTTCCTAGATCCTGAAGATGTTATTCCCGACATGTCAGAACTGGCAGAAGCTAAGTCGAGCGGTAATTATGAGGCAGATGAGGAAGAAGAAAAAAAAGGTCCTGATTTAACTCTAGTGCACAAAAGATTTAAGGATCTTCAAAAGTGCTTTAAACAGTCGCAAAATGTTATTACGAAGGAAGGTCGCAATTCGAAAAAAACAAAGAAAGCACTTGATAAACTAGGGGATGCATTTGGTCTCTTTAAGTTGATACCCGCACAGATGGATCCTGTTCTTGAATTAGTTCGAGATGACCAACGGAAAATTCGCGATCAAGAAAAATTAGTTCGCAATCTTTGTATCAACAAAGCAAAAATGCCGAGAGACGAATTTGTTAGTCGGTTTACGAAAAATGAGACGAATGTTGATTGGATCGATAATGTAATCGCTGAAGGAAAAGAATATTCCGCTAAGCTTCAGCGCTACAGAGTATCAATTCGTCACGGTCACAAAGTCATCAAGCGGATTTCAGAAAGTACAGGACTCGAAATTGATGAGATCAAGGATATCAACCGCCGATTGTTCGTAGCACTTGGAAAAACTCGTGCTGCTAAGAAAGATATGATTGAAGCTAACCTACGTTTAGTGATTTCAATTGCAAAAAAATATACCAATCGTGGTTTGCATTTTTTGGATCTTATTCAAGAAGGTAATATTGGTTTGATGAAAGCTGTTGACAAGTTTGAGTATCGGCGCGGATTTAAATTTTCAACCTATGCTACGTGGTGGATCCGTCAGGCAATTACGAGATCAATATCAGATCTGGCAAGGACTATTCGGGTGCCTGTTCATATGATGGAGACGGTTAATAAACTTAATCGGCTCACACGTCAGCTGATTCAGGAACTGGGAAGGAATCCAACTATAGAAGAACTAAGTGCTAAAATGGAATTGCCTGAAGACAAGGTTCTGAAAGCGTTGGATGTAGCTAAACAACCAATTTCGCTTGAAACACCCGTTGGTGACGACGATGATTCAACTATGTGGAATTTAGTGAGTGATACTTCAGTTGAGTCTCCAATGGATCATGCAACTGATAAGGGTCTTAAGGAGACAACTACCGATGTTCTAACTGCTTTAACGGAGCGTGAGGCGAAGGTGCTACGTATGCGATTTGGTATCGACATGAACACTGACCACACTCTAGAGGAGGTTGGTCGGCAGTTTTCGGTGACAAGAGAACGTATTAGGCAAATCGAAGCGAAGGCTCTTAGAAAGCTTCGTCATCCTGCTCGTTCGGAACAACTTCGTAGTTTCATTGACGGTTGAGGGCGTTTTTTACTTTGTTGTTCGTGGGGAAGTTTAATCGAACCATTGCCTTGCTTGACGTATGCCCCCGGTTTCTATGGATTTTTAAAACGCGATCGTGTTTTTCTTTGTGCTGAACTTTGGCCCATGCAAATCATCATCTCGATACTTGTAGGGTGTGCCTAAATGGGGAAGTAATCTTAGTTTCGGAATATTGGCCGTTGTTACTCTCACTGTTATCAGTATCGCTCTATTAAATGCAAAGAATTTTTCGCTAAGGTGGAATAAGGCATCTGAATATATAACTTAGGGTTTATATAATAATGGCAGCAAATACTCATCTTCATATGTTTCCGTCCTAAATCAACTTTTTGGAGTAGCTATGAACTTTGAATTTTCTGATGAGCAAAACCTTTTGCGTGAGCAAGCTCGCGGTTTTTTGGAACAAAATTGTCAACCAAAAGCGGTGCGAGCTGTTCTGGAGGGAGAGGAATCCTACGATTACGCATTGTGGGATAAGATTATTGAAATGGGCTGGACTTCGGCCGTAATCCCAGAAGAGTTTGGGGGTCTCGGATTAAGTTATCTGGAACTATCTGTGATTTCAGAGGAACTCGGCAGAGTCTGCGCACCAGTTCCTTTTTCTTCGACGGTTTATCTTTTAACTGAGGCAATTTTGGCGTCTGGGAGTAACGCCCAAAAAGAGTATTGGCTCCCGAAATTAGCAGAGGGGAAAGTTATAGGCTGCCTTGCTCTTATAGAGAGGGAAGGCCAACCAACCGAGACTAATATTCACGTGAAATTTGATGAGGGTAATCTTTCTGGTACTAAATTATTAGTTACTGATGGCGATATTGCTGACTTGGGTGTCGTTTTTGCCCGAGATAAGGTGGGTGTTTCTGCTTACCTTGTAGACCTTAATCAGAAAGGTATAACAAGAAAAAGAATAAGCACAATTGACCCTACTCGATCACATGCAAAAATTCATTTTGAGGAGGTTGAAAGTGAGCTGCTGGGCGAAGAAGGGAAAGGCTGGAAATTATTAGAAGAAATTTATAATCGTGCTGCGGTCCTATTCGCCTGGGAACAGATTGGGGGTTCGGAGTCTGCGCTGAATATGGCCAAAGAATACGCGCTTGGCAGATTCGCTTTTGGAAGGCCTATAGGTTCCTATCAGGCTATTAAACATAAATTGGCGCATGCGTATGTAAAAAATACTCTAGCAAGGAGTAATTGTTACTACGGTTCTTGGGCGTTGTCTAATGATGCACCGGAATTAGCGGTGGCCGCTGCGGCAGCGAGAATCTCTGCGACCCAAGCTTATTACTACGCTGCTAAAGAAAATATTCAGACTCACGGGGGAATGGGTTTTACGTGGGAGTTTGATTGTCAGTTTCCATATAGGCGTTCAAAATTATTGGCTGTCAATATAGGTAACGAGTATTGGTGGCAGGATAGACTAATTTCCGCGATAGAAAACGAACGCTCAGCGTAAGGGTTTAAAGAATGGATTTCAGTGATACTTCAGAAGAAGCGCAGTTTAGGGACCAAGCACAGAAGTGGTTAGCCACTAATATTCCATCGGAGCAAGAACTAAAAGGGATGGACCATATCAGCCGTGCTAAGTTATGGGAAAAGCGAAAATTCGATCATGGCTGGTCATGTATAAGCTGGCCTAAAGAATATGGTGGTCAAGGTGGATCAGCTATACAGGAGGTAATCTGGGGTCAAGAAGAGTCAAAGTTCGTCTTACCTGAGACTAATATAAATATTATCGGTCAGGGTATGTGCGGACCAACAATGATGGCTTGGGCGACCAAAGAACAAAATAGACGATTCTTACCGCCTTTAGCCAGTGGTGAGGAAGTATGGTGTCAACTGTTTAGTGAACCAGCAGGAGGTTCTGATTTAGCCGCATTGCGGACAAGAGCTGACAGAGAAGGAGATGATTGGCTTGTCAACGGACAAAAGATATGGACATCAGGTGCACATTATTCAGACTATGCGATTCTGGTTCTACGAACTGACCCTCTTGTACCAAAGCATCAGGGCCTTTCATTCTTTTTTATCTCGATGAAATCTCCTGGTATTGAAGTTAAGCCCATCAAACAAATATCCGGAGAGTCTAATTTCAACGAGGTATATTTCACTGATGTAAGAGTGCCAGATTCCCAGAGGCTAGGTGAAGTAGGCCAAGGTTGGCAGGTTGCTTTAACAACATTAATGAACGAGAGGGCTACGATTGGGGGTGGGGGTGGCCTAGGATTTAATGAAATATTTAGTTTGGCGCGGAAAGTTAATTTTGGACCTCATACCGCGATTAAAGATATAGGTGTAAGACGAAAACTAGCTGATTGGTACGTGCAAGAGACAGGGCTGAGGTATACTGGTTATAGAGCACTTTCAGCTCTGTCACGCGGCGATCTACCAGGGCCAGAAAACTCCATTGGTAAGCTCGTTGGAGCTCCTAAAACACAAGATATGGCCGCTTTTGCGATCGATCTTCTTGACGGGGCGGGTGTCATTGCTGATGGAGAAGTATCAGAGTTAGCTGCTGAATTTCAGCAGGCTTATATGGCCGCCCCAGGATTACGTATTGCTGGAGGAACCGATGAAGTGATGGCGAATATTATAGCGGAACGCGTTCTGGGTTTACCTCAGGAGGTCAGGGTAGACAAGGGAATTCCTTTTAATGAAGTGCCCACCTCAGATTGAGGTGGGATTCCTGTTTTGCTCACGCATGGAGATATTCTGTCATTTGAGGAAGGTGGTGCAGTACAATCTCCAAGTTTACGTGGCTACAACTAAAATTGATTCATAGTGTTGTCTCCTCCGCTAGCAAGTAGTGCATTATCCCCGGAGAAGTATTCTTTGTGGTCGTCTCCAATATTAGAGCCAGCCATATCTTGGTGTTTGACTGAAGCCATATCACGACGAATTTCCCTTCTCTGGACATCTCGCACATAAGCTAGCATCCCAAGATCACCAAAGTAACCTTCTGATAAAATATCTGTGCCAAGCGCTGTTTCATGGTAGGTGGGCAGAGTGATCAGGTGATGGAAAATCCCAGCCTCACGAGAAGCATCTTGTTGAAACTTTTGGATCAGACAGTCTGCTTCTAATGCTAATTCAGAGGAATCGAACTTTGCTTCCATAAGACCTTTTTCTTCCTTATCTGGATCAGGATATTCTGAAACATCTTTACCAGCTTCGCTCCATTCTTTAAAGACCTGTTCCCGAAATGCCAGAGTCCAGTTAAAAGATGGGGAGTTATTGTAAACAAGTTTGGCGTCTGGGATATATTTCCTGACTTCATTGACCATCTCGGCTATTTGTTTCACGTTTGGTTTCTCAGTTTCTATCCACAGAAGATCTGCCCCGTGGGATAAACTTGTCACACAGTCTAGCACCACTCTATCGAAGCCTGTGTTTTCCCTAAAAGCATAAAGACCGTTGTCAAGTCTAGTAGGCTTTACCAGTAAACCCTTTTGGTGGATAGTAATGTCATTCTCTTGAAGTGAACTGAGGTCAGCGACTTCCTCGGTCAGCAGGAAATCGTTATAGCGGCTTGCTAGATCACCTTGTTCTTTTGAGACGGGTATTTTCTGAGTCAAGCTGGCGCCCAAGGAATCTGTTCGCGCAACGATAATACCGTTTTCTACCCCTAGCTCCATGAAGGCGTAGCGGACTGCGTTTATTTTCGACAAAAAGTCTTCATGAGGAACCGTGACCTTTCCTGCCTGATGTCCACATTGCTTTGCATCCGATACCTGATTTTCGATTTGTATCGCACAGGTTCCCGCCTCGATCATACGTTTGGCTAGGAGATAGGTTGCCTCTTCGTTTCCAAACCCTGCATCAATATCCGCAATAATAGGAACCACATGTGTTTCAAAATTATCAATTTTTGAAATCACAGATTTCTCATCGCCATTGTTAGCCCTCACTTCATCAAGCTCTGTAAAAATATGACGCAGTTCTCTGGCGTCTGCTTGTTTTAAAAATATATATATTTCATTAATGAGGTCAGGAACGCTTGTCTTTTCGTGCATACTCTGGTCCGGCAATGGCCCGAACTGTGAACGCAGTGCTGCAATCATCCAACCGCTCAGATATATATAAGATTTGTCCATTGTCCCTTGGTGTTTTTTAACTGACATCGCTAATTGTTGTGCTGTGAATCCATGCCAACACCCCAGTGACTGAGTATAATTATTGGGATCTAGATCGTAATCCTGCATATCCTTGCGTATTATATCCGCCGTATAACGCGCTATATCAAGTCCAGTTTTGAACCTGTTTTGGAGACGCATTCGTGCGATATATTCTGGATTAATACCCTTCCAAGTTTCTGTATGCTTGTCGCGAACAGTGGCAGCAGCTTTAACTTCATTAAGATAAGCGGACATAATTTAAAGATTCCTTTCTGAGAGAAGTAGCAATCTACCAGTAGATCTGCGTTTAGTTAATAGAATAATTGGATACTAATATATTCCAGATGCTCATGATAAAAAGACCTCAATTTTCCGGGCAGAGCGTGCTAAGTATTGCAGTTATGGTGATTATTTATGTTACGAAAGGACAATTATTTGTGAAATCTTTTATTGTGAAGGATTTAGATAAAACATTAGAGCCTTAAAATTGACCTTTGAGGAGGACCAAGTGAAAATTGCACTGCAAGCAAGTTCTTTTACTTGAAAGGATTTATTTAAAGAGATGAGATTTGATGTTGTCGAAGCGCGATGTCGAACAGAAGAAGGTCTCATCGCTCTACTAAATGATGCTGACGGAGCTCAAGTGGGCACTCTGCCGTTTGTTTCTCGACACGTCATGCAACAGTGTCCGAAATTAAAAGTAATTAGTCGAATGGGTGGTGGTGTTGATTCAATTGACCTTGAAGCAGTTACTGAATTAGGGGATTCTCGTTTGCAATGACCCTAGGAATAAATACTGCTGATAATGCTGTCGCGATGTTGCTGTAACTTACCCGTCTCATTCACAAAGCGTCTGCTTCGACAAGGGTTGGCCCCTGGGGCAATGATGGAAGATTGAATCTTAGATATATGAAATCAGTAAGACGAATTGCAGCGCATACAGTTGGTATTACAGGGTTTGGTGACATCGGGCGTGCTGTTGCTAATCGTATTCGTGGATTTGGTCCAGCAAAAATTGTTGCGCATCACCCTTATGTGCATTAGAACACGGCTGATTTATATGCAGTTAATCTTGTAAGTCTTGAAGAACTATTAACTACCTCAGATTATATTACCCTCCACACGTCGCTTACTGAGGAGACTAGGCATATCATAAACAAAGACACTCTTAAAAATTAATGGAGTCAACTGCTATCCTAGTAAATACGTCCAGAGGTCCTGTCGTTGATAATGCAGCCTTGGCCGAAGCTCTGCGAAATGATTAGATCGAATTTGCTGCTTTAGATGTTACAGAGATTGAACCAATAGAGCCTCATGATGAATTGCTCAGTTTATCAAATATAATTATCACGCCTCATCTGGCCGGATTTTCTCCTCTTTTTTTTGAAGAGTGCCCTGTACGTCAGGCAGAGAGCATAATGCGCGTGTTGAGCGGACGCACGCCTCATGGTCTCGCGAATCCAGAAGTAATCAAAACGATCGCAGTTATGCGATCAGTTAATCCGGACCGTTGGGTTGATATCCCTCATTGTTCGACAGCATTAGCAGTGTAGCGAGAGGTAAAGATGCTAATTAAAAAAACTGGTTTCATAATGAATCGCAACCTATGCATGTAGCTAGCGTAAACCTTGGGAAAAGAGAATTAATTCAGCGTTTAGGACAGGGGAAATTATCAACCGGAATTAACAAGCGACCAATTAGTGATCGCATTATTGTTGGCGCGCTGGGTCTTGTTGGGGACGCAATAATAAACACGAAACATCATGGAGGGCCAGATCAAGCGATTTATCTTTATCGAGAAGAAGATTATCGCTATTGGTCCAATAAACTTGATCGTGATTTGCCCCCAGGCGCTTTTGGCGAAAATATTACTGTATCTGGACTTCCAGCGCCTTACCTAGATATCGGTGATAAGCTTGTATTTGATGACTTAATGCTAGAAGTAACTGCACCAAGAATTCCTTGTAGTACTCTTGCTGCTAAGATGAATGATAAATTTTTTCCGAAGAAATTTATCAAGGCTGAATTACCAGGCATTTATTGCAGAGTTCTTCAAACTGGTTCAATTAGTAAGAACGATAAGTTTTATATTGACGGTTATATTGGTGACCAAATTAATACGAATGAATTTTTCGGAGATCTTCTACGTGAAATTAGTAAGTCGCAAATTCAACGATATCTTCGACTTCCCATTGACAGTAGATCTCGGAAAAAATTTGATAAGGATCTTAAACGGCTCCAATAAAATATCCAGATACCTCCCAGTTATTTGTGGTAAAAGCCTTAAAAAAATTTTCAACATCTAAGCTAAAACACGTCAATCATTTTGGTAGTCCATTGTACTTTGGATCCAAACCTACTCTGTCATCTGAAAAAATTTTAAAATTTAACCATGGCCTTATTTATCTAAGATCAAAGTATATGATTTAAAGAGTTCTCGAAAAACGTAGGTATACTTCGCGTATTGCTGCTGCGAGCCAGGCAATAATGGAATTTCCGTAAAATATTAAACGTACTGTGTCATGCTGCGATCTATAAGTCTGCATCCTTTAATATCAAGCCAGCGCCCTTCTCTGCAATCATTACAGTTGGCGCGTTTGTATTTCCTGATGTGATGGTAGGCATGATAGAAGCATCTATAACTCTGAGTTGAGCTATACCGTGCACTCGCAAGCGATCGTCGACAACCGACATCTTATCATTGCCCATCTTACAGGTACCTACGGGATGAAAAATCGTAGTCCCTAGATTGCCGGCAGCATAAGCTAAATCCTTGTCGTTATTGCAGCTAATTCCTGGCGCTATCTCTTCCGGTTTAAACCTCTTGAGGGCACATGCATCCATTATTTTTCTAGTGTATTTTATTCCCGCTATTGCTACCTTTCGATCGCTGTCAGTAGAAAGATAATTGAGTGTAATAGCTGGATGATCTTTTACCTCTGAGCTTACGATGTGAACATGTCCACGACTCGACGGTCTTAAATTGCAAACCGCCGGAGTAATAGCGTCGAATTTGTGCAGTGGGTCCCCAAACTTGTCAAGTGAAAGGGGTTGAACATGCCACTCCATATTAGCCGACGATTGATGCTCATCACTTTTAGCAAAAGCTCCTAATTGGGAGGGTGGCATAGTTAATGGTCCGCTCCTAAGTAATGCGTACTCAATAGCCATTGAAGCGAGTCCGAAAAATGAATTTGCCCGGCGATTTAAAGTCCGTGTATTTTGAACTGTGTAGATACTTCGAATTTGTAAATGGTCCTGAAGATTTTCTCCCACCCCAGGTAAATCGTGTATCAAATTGACTCCCAGCTTCTTAAGTAGACTTGCCGTGCCAACGCCGGATAACTCAAGTATCTGAGGGGAACCAATTGTTCCTGCTGCTAGGAGTATCTCCCGTTTACCTCGAACGATCCCAATTGAGTTGAGGTGATCGATAAACTCTACGCCTGTCGCGCGATTGTTTGAAATTATTACTCGCTTTACCTGAGTTTTGGTCATTACTGTTAGATTCTGCCGATTGATTATGGGTCTTAGGAACGCTTTTGTAGCGCTCCAGCGTCTCCCCCGATGCTGATTCATTTGAAAGTAGGTATTTCCAAAATTATCACCTCGATTAAATTCCTCTATTTTGGGTATACCCATTTCCTCCGCTGCGTCTCTCCAGGCGTCCAATATTTCCCAGTTAACACGTCTTTCCTCCACACGCATCTCACCGTTAATGCCATGGTACTCACTTTCACCATGTTGATAGTTTTCTGATCGCCTAAAAAGAGGCAGCACATCTTTCCAACCCCATCCACGATTCCCTAATTCTAACCAATGGTCATAGTCGCTAGCCTGACCCCGCATATAAATCATTGCGTTGATTGATGAGCAGCCACCAAGAACCCTGCCCCGAGCATAATCAATCGACCTGCCGTTAAGACCGGGTTCGGGCTGCGTTTTGTAGCACCAATCAGTTCTCGGATTATTTATGGTAAAGAGATACCCTACAGGTATGTCGATCCAAAAGTAGTCATCTTTATCTCCCGCTTCGATAAGTAAAACTTCGTTGTTAGGATTTGCAGATAGGCGATTGGCAAGTACACAGCCTGAGGTGCCTGCACCAATAATAATGTAATCAAAGTCCTTCATAGGCGAAATATAATAATATTTAATATCGATATTTTTCCACGCATAGCCCCGAAAAACCTCCTTTCCCTTGAGTTTGAGGACAGTGAGTACAGAATCGGTACTATCCTTTACTAGGGAACATTTCTTCCAGATACTCATGAGGTAAAGGACGAGTTAATTTGGAAACACTTAAGGTAAACATCACCGAAACGATTTCTCCAATAACGGCACAGGAGATAGGGTTTGGTCCTTCTCCATGGAGCCAAGTCCCCGCCGAATGAAATATTGTTCCCGGAGAGAACCAGTCTGGATTTATCATTTGGGCATGTAGTATCCCAAAACTAACGAAGCCCGACACTAGACCAGCGTAAGCTCCTTGCCTAGTCACTCCACGCCATAGGGCACCTATTACCAGCGGGCCAGCAAAAGCAGCCATCATACCTCCAATACCGATCCAGACAATCATGGCGACATTGCGATCCAGGAGTAACCAAGCCATCCACATAGATATCAGTAAAACTACTACTGTTGAGACGCGACTAATGCGGAGTATCCGCTGATCCAGCTTTTGCTCAGTTAAGTTAGGACTAAAAATAGGAACTAATGTTCGTCTATATAAATCGTTAGCAATAATCTGAGCGGA
The DNA here is from genome assembly GCA_002690865.1 of Gammaproteobacteria bacterium. Lineage (GTDB taxonomy): Bacteria > Pseudomonadota > Gammaproteobacteria > Pseudomonadales > Azotimanducaceae > UBA7455. Next base: position 63,888 of record NZGG01000015.1, read on the forward strand.
GGATACTACGAGACCATCGGCTGTACTCATAATCGCTGCTAGGACCCCGACTCCAATGAGTGCAGCGAGCCATGTTGGAAATAATTGAATGAAGAGCATCGGAAGTGCCTGGTTAGCATTCGCTCCTTCTATTAAGAGGGCGTCTCCCAAATGCGCTCTTGCAAGAAGGCCTGCAAGACCGAGCATCCCAAGGGTCAGTCCGAAAATGAAAGCTAGCTTTACAAATTTCAACTGCCCGCCACCGTCTTTTAGCGCCCATAATTTATTACCTAAATGGGGTAGGAGACCAAGCGGGATATGAGCAAATACTATCGCAAAGATTGCCCACCAAGAATGATAGTAAGGGGTCTTCGGATTTAGTGGAGCCACCAATGTATCATCTTGATCTTTTAAATTTTCAATCATACCGAGGAAACCACCATCAATACCGAAACCTACAGTCACAAGACTGATTACCACAATGGCTAGTACAAGCATCATTCCGCCTTGTACCGCATCCGTCATAATGTCTGCATGGGCTCCGCCCATGACAACATAAACAAGCAACACAACTGTAGTTATAATCAGTGCCCAATCAGAGGATAGTCCTAGCATCAATTCGAACATAACTAGCCCAGATACAAGTTGGCCCGCCAGATAGAAAAAGAGCACTAAGGACATTAGCGAGACCAGAATTCGGATCCCTTCGGATTGATACCTATCACCTAGATATTCTGGAATCGAACGATTACCGAACTTATTGCCTGACGACGCTATTAGCCGCATCGAGATCAGAATCCCGAAGTAAACTCCAATTGGATAGAGAAAGTTTCCCCAGTTTGATGCAGTACCCCATTGATAGGCTAGAGCCGGTGTACCGAGAAATGTAGCACCACTTGCTGTAGAAGCGGCGAAAGCAAGAGCTAAGACGTAGGGTCCATAGGAGCCTCTAGCCGTAGCGAAGTCATCGGCATGAGAAATACGTTTACTCGCGATGTAGCCAATTATAAGCATTAGCGCTACATAAAATACCATGAAACAATATGACCAAGCGGTTAAAGACATTAGGCCCCCTTATTTACGACGCTTAATTACTATAATTATATAAAACTCTATTACTCAAGGTTAAAGAGTATAAGGCTTTGCGTCACTTAGGTCACAAGATGAATCGATCCGCCATGCCCTTTCTTGGCAGAGCAAAAGTATATGGGCAAAATACCTACGAATAAGACTTAAGGATTAAGACGCATGACAATAAGTGGAAGTTCTATTCTCGATGCTTGGTTGACCGGGGTTAACGCTGGCAATCTCGATGAAGTTGTGGCCCTTTATGATGATGAGGCAATTTTATTACCCACCTTTTCAAAAAAAATTCTTTCTGATCATTATTCTATACTGGGTTATTTTGAAGAATTAGCCCGCAAGGGCGAAGTATCGGTGACACTCGTCGAAAATACCCTAACCTGCCAGAAATTTGGCGCTAAGGTGGAAGTAATTTCAGGTTTTTATGATTGGTATTTCTCTGACGAGGAACGAATCGTCAAAGCTAGATTTACCTATATAACTGATGTCGCTAAATCGTCACCGATACTTCATCATCATTCTTCATTAATACCCTAATAATTTGTCTTGGTTGATTTACTTTGTAAAAGCTAAAGTTGACATATGGGTTTAATTCGACGATTTTGTACACCCTCATCGTTGAATAGGTAACTATGGAGCCAATTATGCCAGATTATAACGATATTCTTTATGAAAAAGATGGCCGATTGGCTTACGTAACACTAAATCGCCCAGAAAAACTTAATGCTTTGTCTAACAACCTGCGTGCTGAGGTTATGGATGCGATGAAAGAAGCAGAGCATGACGATGAGATTGGCGTAATTATACTTCGAGCTAATGGACGTTCCTTCTCAGCTGGTTATGATCTATCCCCTTCTCGCATCGCTAATGATGACAGTTTTGTCAGTTCAAGATCGAAGTTACCTGATACTGGATCTATGCACCCTGGAAAGTTGCAATGGGCCCGTCATGTGGTTATGACCAATTGGATTATTTGGGAGCTAGCAAAGCCTGTTGTAGCTCAAATACAAGGCCACTGTCTCGCTGGAGGGACAGAACTTGCATCGGTTTGTGATTTCAGAATTTGTGCTGAAGATGCAAAGATTGGTTATCCCCCCGTAAGAGCTATGACAACGATGGATATGATTTGGGCTCCTTGGCACTTGCCGCCAGCGAAAGCGCGTGAGTTTGCCTACATCGGTGACTCTCACTCTGGTAAGCAAATGGCAGAACTGGGCTGGGCTAATTATGCAGTTCCCTCCGACGACCTCTCCGATTTTACAGAAACCTTTGCTCGTCGCATGGCGCATATTGATAACGAAATGCTAATGTATTCTAAGCGAAGCTGTAATCGTCAGTATGAAACAATGGGAATCCGGGAAGGACTTCATTCGGGAACCGAAATACAAGCGCTCTCTTCTGCTCGTGATGCTATGGGTGAGTGGGGGCGACGTGTTCAAGAGGATGGTCTTAAAGCAGCGCTCGAGTGGCGCGATGGCCCTTTTCGTGATTTTCGGGGAGCCTATGAAAGCGCCCCGAAGGAACGCGCTATTGCAGGCAAGAGTCAACAAGAAAAAAGCGACGGAAAATACTAACTAAGTTTCACTCTAGCGCTTGGTAAACCATGCGCCGAAAAGTTTCTTGGTAATTATTGTTCGGCATAGCTCCTGCCTGCATCACTTGGGTAAAGCAAAGACCCATGAGTTCCTCGCTCGGATCTGCAAAATAAGTAGTACCAGCTGCTCCACCCCAGCCATAGGTGCCTGGTGAACTGAGGACTGGTTTTGCATCTCGTCCATGAAGCACTGAGACTCCAAGTCCAAAGTGAGAGCCCTTCCCAGTCATAGGAATGACCATGTTGCCGGTATGATTGGCAACCATAAGATCTACTGTTTTTCGACCAAGGATTCGTGTTCCTTCAAGTTCTCCACCGTTCAGAAGCATCTGTCCAAATCTTGCGTAATCTGTGATTGTTGATACAACGCCTCCCATGTCGCCACCGACCCCGAAGTTTACGGTTGGCCCTATTACTTTTTCGCTTGTTGCTACGGCTTCTTCAACAACTAGCTGTATTCTCCCATCTATTTTTTTTGGTACATAACAGGGAGGGAACCGACTCAATTTGTCATCTCCTACGTAGAAGTCAGAGTCAATCATCCCTAGTGGTTCGAATATCTCTTCCTTGAAAAATTGCCCCATATCTTTTCCTGCAGCTGCTTCTAAAACGGCGCCTAGGATGGGGAAACCAACGTGATAAACAAATTTTTTCCCAGGATGGTCCGCGAGTGGTATCTCTGAAATGGCAGCCATTCGTTCTTGGCTATTTATTGGTGGGGTCTTTCTGTTGCTTTGAATCCAACCTAAAGTCTCTAGTGCTCCTTTATATTTTTCACGGAACATAATGGGCATTGTCGCTGGGGTATTAAGACTTGTGGTATTGGTAAGGCAATCGCGAATGGTTATATCCCTCCGCGAAGGTTCTGTACTTCCGTCGTTTTTCTGAACTTGTAGATTAGCTAGTTGCGGTACGAATTTTGAAACCGGATCATCAGGGGTAAGAATTCCTTTTTCGAAAAGTATAAGGGCTGCAACCCCGGCGATGGGTTTTGAATTGGAATAAAGCCTGAATAGGGTCTCACTGTTTGCTGGATTACTATTTTCTATGTCCATAACTCCGCAGGCATTCAGATGCACCACTTTACCTTTACGAACCACCATTGTTAAAAGATTGGGTACACGTTTGTCTTCTACAAATGCGTGCATGGCCGGAGCTATTTGTTCAAGACGCCTTGTATTAAATCCAAGGGATTTTGGATCACCTTTTGGTAGTTGGGAGCGAGACATTAGACCTTTATCCTTGCAAAGTTAGGGGGACGTTTTTCGACAAATGACGCTACACCCTCCTTAAAATCGTCATCAGCAATACTTTCATCCATCCACCGGTTAGTTTCGTCCATGGCTTCCCCAAAGTCACTCATCATGTGTTTGTAAACTTGTTTTTTCATCATCATGATGGATATGGGTGCTGATGTCCCTGCTATTTCGCTAAGATAATCTTGTGCGTCTTTTACTGCTTGACCTTCTTCGCTTACCCTATTTGCCCATCCCATCTGATAAGCCTCCTCGGCGAGTACTCTTCGCGAACTCCAAAAAATATCTAGTGCGTTGGAAGGACCGACTATTCTCGGTAACATCCAACAGGTGCCATGTTCGGCAATTAGCCCTCGAGGAGCGAATGAGCTGACAATTTTCGCTTTACGATCCATAAAGCGCATGTCGCAAAAGGTTGCATAACTAAAACCTAGACCAGCGCATGCACCATTTATCGCAGCGATTAAGGGTTTCCTTAGACCAAGAAAATAACCTGGTGAGGAGCGGTAGTTTGGATCTTTATCAGGGTTTCCGGGGCTAGCGGTAAGATGTTCAAATGATGTGCTGGCCCGTTTCCCTGAAGCGCTTAGCTCTCCAAGGTCGTTCATGTCAACGCCAGAACAGAAACCTCGGCCCGATCCAGTTAATATGGTCCCGATAACTTCCTCATTTCTCTCAGAGGAGTCTAATGCATGCCGTATTTCTGCCATCATCAGGTTAGTAAGTGCGTTCAGAGTATCGGGCCGGTTCATTGTAATAGTTGCTATTCGACCGTCAACCTCATAAATGATGTGCTCATATTCAGACAAAATTGGGCTCCTGCTATATTAAAGATTGTCCTAGGTTACGTGAATCAATAGTCTGCATCCAGTATTTGGTATACCCAGAAAAGAAAATTAATTTATTCTAGTTTACAGGTTATAAATCTGTAGGTTCAAAATATCGTATTGGAATCTGCTATCCTCTCATGCTTGGAGAAGACATATTTGATTTGAGGTAGGAAAATGAACGGTTTTGATTTAATTGCGCAGTGTTTGAAGGCTGAAGGCATCACATGGATGGGTTGTTTTCCAGCCAATCCATTGATCGAGTCTGTGGCCAAAGTTGGCATTCGTCCTTTAGTCTTTCGGCAAGAAAGAGGCGCGATCAATGCTGTAGATGGATACGCGAGGACTATGAGAAACCAACCTGGGATTTATGCGTCGCAGCACGGTCCTGGGGTTGAAAATTCCTTTGGGGGTATCGCGCAGGCATATGGCGAAGCTGTTCCTATGATTTACTTCCCCTTGGGTTCTGGATTAAATGCTTATGATGTTAAGCCGAATTTTTCTGCAGTACGAAATTACGCTAATATAACGAAAGAAGCATTGTCCATTGATCGACCTGATAGAGTGACCATGCAAGTACAAAGAGCTTTCCATGCAGTCAAACATGGAAGACCGGGTCCTGTTGTTGTTGAAATGCATCGGGACGTTTGCGGTCAGGAAGTACCCCCTCATGCGATGAATTATCAGCCAACAAGAACTTTCAGGTATACCCCTAGTTTGGGAGATGTTAAGGATGCTGTTAAAGCACTGCTCGTTGCAAAACGCCCGGTAATATGGGCTGGCCAGGGTGTTCTTTATGCGGATGCTACCGATCAGTTGAGGGAGTTTGCAGAGCTTACACAAATCCCTGTAATCACCACGATGGAAGGTAAAAGTAATTTTCCTGATGCTCACCCACTTGCTTTAGGATCTGAGAATAAGACCGCACCAAAGAATGTATACAAGTGGTTAGGACAATCAGATGTTGTCCTCGCAATTGGTTCAGGACTAACTCGCACGTCATTTGGCTTAGATATTCCCGATGGCAAGATCCTGATTCACTCGACTGTCTCTGGTGAGGATCTAAATAAAGACTATACCGTTGATATTGGATTAATCGGTGACGCTAAACTTACTCTTGAGATGCTAATAGAGGAGGTAAAAGCAGAAATCGGTGAGTCCGGTAGGGATAGAGATCAACCCTTACTAGACGAGATAGCGGTGGGTAAAGCTGAATGGTTAAAAGAATGGGAACCGCTGCTCAATGCTGATGAGACTCCGATTAATCCCTATAGGGTCATAAACGAAATAAATAAGGCTGTCGATCATGAGAATACGATCATGACCCATGACGCTGGTCATCCTCGTGATCAGATTATGCCTTTTTATAAAGCAACCACTCCTCGGGGGTATATCGGTTGGGGAAAGACAACACACCTCGGATATGGTATTCCCTTGATGATTGGGGCAAAGATTGCAGATCCTACTAAATTTTGTATGAATTTCATGGGGGATCTTGCTTTTGGACACACTGGGCTGGACATAGAGACAGCAGTTCGAGGTGACGTCCCTATAACTACGGTGGTAATCAACAACTTCACTATGGGAGGTTACGATAAGTCCATGCCAACAGCGATGGAGGTTTTTGGGGCTGGTAATCAAGGAGGAAATTACGCAGATGTCGCAAAGGCTTTGGGAGCGGAGGGTATAAGAGTAGAGAAACCGGAAGGTATAGCGCCTGCGCTAAAAACCGCGCACCAGGCTAATGCAGAGGGGAAGGTTTGTGTAGTTGAAATAATTACTCACCAAGAAACTCACTTCTCACAGTACCCTGACTTTTTAGAGAAAACTTAGAATGTTAATTTAATGAAGTCTTCAAAGTTTATCCCGTATCTTTCTTGATAGCTTATCCAGGCGAGATAAAAAGAGAGGAAACCAAAAAATAAAGACACTCCAATCACGGCTAAAGTCGCTACCACAGTGTCGCCACTCAGCAGTGCTTTTATGTGTTTGATGATTTCCACGACTTTAACTTATCATACTGAGGAGTATTTAAACCATTATGCTAGGACGACAGGTATTCTTAGATTCTTTGCTAGCGCATGGGGCTACGAAGATATTTGGTAACCCCGGGACGACAGAAACACCATTACTGGATAATCTCATGGATTATCCAGATCTCGAATACATTTTCCATCTGCATGAAGGTGTTGCGGTAGGTGCTGCAAACTTTTATGCGCAAGCTTCGAACAGTACAGCTGTCGCCAGTATGCACGTGGCGCCTGGTTTGGGTAATGCGATTGGGATGATGTATGGCGCCTTGAAAAATCATTCACCAATGATAGTGACTGCTGGTGCTCAGGATACACGTATTAGACTTGCCGACCCCTTGCTAGGACACGACTTAGTAAGTATGGCGAAGCCGGTGACGAAATGGAGTGTGCAGGTCGAACACGCTGACGAAATGGCGGCAATAATGCAGCGCGCTTTTAAAATTGCTAACGAACATCCAAAAGGCCCTGTGTTCGTTGCCTTACCAATCAACGTAATGGAACAAGAAACCAAGTTCTCAGCAACGACAGCCGGTTTTCTAAAAAATAGAGGCCTTGCGTCGGCTGAAACACTGGATCAGTTGGCTGATCTCATCAGGAACAGTAAGAGTATTGGTATTGTGGCGGGAGATGATGTTGTAACAAGTGGGTCTCGCCAAGCGTTAGTCGCTTTATCAGAAAAAATTGGCGCGGGCGTTCATCTTGAAATTGTTTGTGGCCAATTTCCATTTCCCTCACGACATCCACATTTCCTTGGCAGAGTCGGCCCGGATGGTGCTGCTCATCGCGATGTGCTGGGCGAATATGATACGGTCTTGTTGGTTGGTGGGCCATTTTTTGAGGATGTATGGCATTCGGAAGTCAGTCCATTTGCTGATGCTGTCACTCTCATTCAAATAGAGCCAACGGAAAGTCGACTTGCTCACAACTTCCAACTAACTCTTGGTATCGCAGCAGATATTAAAGATACCTTAGAGAGACTCTTGAAACTTGTTGGAAACGAAATTATCTATGATGAGCGTTGTAAAGCGCTAAAAAAACACTATTTGACCCGAAAAGAGGATGCTGAGAGCCAGTTTGCGAAAGCTAAAGAGCGCTCACCTATGACGCCCGCGAGGGCAATGTACGAGTTAGGTCGGGCATTGCCTGATAATGTGGTGATTAGTGAAGAGAGCATCACTGCGGCGCCAGATGTTCATCGAAATTTCGATGTTGGAGGTAAGACGGCCTTTTATGCCCCGCGAGGAGGAGGCATTGGGCATGGGTTGTGTGGTTGTCTCGGGGTTGCAGTCGCACATCAGGGCGAACAGGTAGTTGCGATCAGTGGGGACGGTTCTGCAATGTATAGTATCCAAGGATTGTGGACTGCTGCTTATCATAAACTGAAAATTTTATTCGTGATTCTGTCAAACCGCGAATACCGGATTCTCAAGCACAATATGAATAACTATCGTAGGCGATTTGATGTGAAGTCCAACGGTCCATATGTTTTTATGGATTTAACAGAACCATGTCTTAATTTTGTGGGAATGGCAGAAGGCATGGGTGTTCCGGGAAGAAAGGTTGATAACCCTACGGATATAGCCAATGCTGTCTCTGAAGCTTTAACAATGGAAGGACCCTATATTCTAGATCTTGTTGTCGAGGGCCTGGATCCTAATTAGGAGTCGTGCAATATGGAATCCTTTGATTTTCGAGTTACAAAGTATTAAGTGAGCTTTTTTATTTTTAAATTGTTTTCATACTTTACGATAAAAAGGATCCCTTTTCTTCACAGGATCGAGAAGAGACCAATCGCCTTGCTCAACGTTGTATCCTCCAGGAAACGGGGGTGAACTTTTTAGAGACAGTGTTGATAGAATTCGAGGATCTTGGTAGTAAGCTAGAGAGACATAGGAAAGTAGGAGTTCGAGTAAGCTCTCAGAGTTATTCAGCAGACTAATTTGTTCATCGTTTTGTAGTTTTAGAAATGAATCGCCATGATCATTTCGGCATATTTGATTTAAATCTTCGAGATACTTATTTATGCTATTGGTCTGACCCGAGGCTAACTTTATAAAGTGGGTAAATACCGCATCATCATCGGCACCTGGAACCTTAAATTCTTCACTTTTTGGTATTAGTAAGGCAGCTATTTTTCGCAGTGTGTTTCTATTTTCTTCTGAGAACGGGCTAGTACTTCCTATTAGTTGATTCATAGGAAAAATTAGTCAAAGAGGGTCGTAAGACGGTGTTTCATTGTGTCAGCCACGTATAGAGCTAAGGCTTGAATAGTACGCGTGGGATTAACTCCTGCGCTTGTAACGAAAATACTGCCATCGACAATAAATAGATTCTTTACATCGTGGCATCGTCCCCACTCATTGACGACTGACTTTGTGCAATCTATTCCCATCCGAGCGGTACCCATAAGGTGCCAGCCGCCATCGGGTATCGGAGCGACTGTTTGAATATCTTCTCCACCTGCAGCCTCTAAAATTTCTATACCCCTAGCTATAGAAAATTCAAGCATTCGTTTGCTGTTTTCACTGAGCGCATAGTGTAGTTTTGGCGCAGGAATCCCGTCAGAGTCCTTTAGATGTGGGTCTAGGATAACTTGATTATTTTCGTTTGGAAGGTCTTCGCAGATGCCCACCATACCAGTAATTTTATTGATTGCTTGTCGTGCTGACTGGTGATGATTTGCACCCCAAGCAATTCGGTGGTTAGTCATCCCTCTCGCTACAGTTAGCGCAGGTCCCGTTCCACGAGAAGCCTCAAAGGTAAAGCCTCTTAAAAAGCCTCTGGAAGGGTCAGTTTCATAGAATTCCTGACTCCATATACAATTACCGGGTCCCCGAGCCCCATCTGTCTCGGCATCGAATTTTCCAAATATTGCTGAATATGGGTGGAACATAAGGTTTTTGCCCACTAAGCCACTACTATTGGCTAAACCATCGGGGAATAATTTGGATTTTGAGTTTAGGAGTAGGCGTGGTGTGCCGATGCCATTACAGGCGATCACCACAACCTCAGCGGTAATTTTTTTCTCTAAACCTTTACCGTCATAATAGATGGCGCCGCCAGCCATGCCATCTTTTCGTACAATAATTTCCCTAACCCTGCATCGGACTCGTAATTCTACTCCTGCCCTAATCGCATGCGGCCAGTAAGTGATATCGGTGCTTGCTTTTGCCCCTTGAGCACAACCCGAGACGCATGCCCCTAGGTTAATGCATTGGTCTCGACCATCATATTGTTCTGTTGCTACAGTGCTATCAGAAGGCCACCAATGCCAGCCTAACTTGTTAAAACCATTGGCTAGAATGGTTCCTGATTTACCCAGCGGAACCGGAGGCATTATTTGAGGTTTTGGTGGATAAGCAGGGTCACCTTTTAGCCCTGAGACCCCCATCATTCTATCATTTTCATCGTAATAAGGTTCTAGTGTTTGATAATCAATCGGCCAGTCTTCAGCCACCCCGTCGAGTGTTTTTACTCGGAAATCTGATGGGTGAAAACGTGGGAAATGGCCTGCGTAAAGAATAGTACCTCCGCCTACCCCATTAAAATTGGCCACTTGGATAGGGGATTCCATATTATTTATAGGGTAGTCGGTTTGACGAGCGCGAAGATTGGGATCATAACTGAACTCATTTAGCCACTTAGACTCCCAATCCATATGTGCGCTGGGGTAGTCCTTAGGATTAGCCCACTCACCTTGTTCTAAGCAGACGATTTTCATCTTCGTTTCTGCAAGACTCCATGCGACCGCGGCCCCTGAGGCGCCTGCGCCAATCACTAAAACATCGACGTGATCCTCTTTCATTACCGATCCTGCTTGAGATACAAAAGAAGAATATGTGACGGTGCCTTTTTAATCAAACTGATTGGACTGTTGATTACTTGTATAACTGGTTACTATCACTTCTGAATCTTAAAACCTGATTTATTTCATATGCCGCGTTTTGCCGCTAATTTAACTACGATGTTTCCTGAGCTAGATTTGCAAGATCGATTTACACAAGCTCGGCATGTGGGTTTTAGTGCGGTTGAATTGCTTCAACCTTACACTGAGTCGATAGCTGATATTAAGGACTGGCTGAGTTGCAATCAGTTGGAGATGATTCTATTGAATACCCCAATGGGTTATGTCTCTAAGGGAGAGCGAGGGCTTGCCTGTTTGCCTGGAAGAGAAACTGATTTCAAAGAGGCTTTTGAGTTAGCGCTTCACTATGCTCTAGGACTCGAAATTAAGATGATTCATGTTATGGCTGGCATTGTGCGTCGTAGACATGAAACAAAAGCTTGTGAAAGAGTATTGATCAATAATCTGCAGTGGGCCGCTGACTTAGTGGCAGAGCATCATATTGTTTTAATGCTGGAGCCTCTTAATCCTTATGACGTCCCTAATTACTTCTACTCTAGAGCTATAGAGATTGCGAAGTTGCTAAAGAAAATTGATCGTCAAAATGTAAAAATGCAGTATGATTTTTATCACCTGCAATTATCACAGGGTAACTTGGGAGCTGGTTTGAGAGAATATTTTGATGTCATTGGTCATATCCAGTTTTCTAGTGTTCCTGGTCGGTTTGAGCCCCAGTACGGAGAGGTGAATCTTCCGTTTCTTTTCGATTTATTAGACGAACTTGGTTATAACGGCTGGGTTGGCTGTGAATATCGACCAAAATTTAATACTATCGAAGGATTATCCTGGGCAAAACCCTACGGTTTAGGGCCCAATAACAGTATGTCGTAGCTCAAATCGCTATTATCTTCATGATGCTGTATCCTTTAGAAACTTTTGATCGAGCCCGTACGTTATCCTTCTGTACCGATTCCACTTCGTCAGTATTCTTCATGTTGAGAGTATAGTTGCATACGATTTCGAACATTTGGACTGGATATATAATGTTGTTTTGACTATTCGCTCTAAGCAGCTTTAGACACTAATTAAGGATAGATATGGCTACAAAAAGCAAGCAGGGACCGACTACTCAGGAGTTACGTGATTCTCTTGATGCAGATATAAAAGCATTCCTAGACTCTGGTAAAAAAATTACACAGATACCGAATGGCGTTAGCGGGGTAGATAGCACCAAAGGTGAAAAAAATATCGCTTTGGGACAAGGCAAAAAAAGCTAGTAGTTTCTTGAATGGAGAGTTTTCCATCCAAGGATGGGTTGAAAATCTCTTTTAATCAGACTGGCTTAAAACTCTTTAGTTTTGTTTTCGCAGGCACCCCCTCTTGCTTCAATTTTTTTAAGGATCTCTTTATGTTGTATTGGTGTCAGTCTATATTGCGTAAAGAACCATATGCTCAAGAATCCTAGAAAACCTATGAATGGCCCCGCCAAAATCCCTAGCTCAATTATAGTTCCCGAGGGTATATCTGCTGTAGTTTGAATTTGTGGTCCCGTTGGCCAATCTATGAACTCTAAACCTAGTCCAGCGATTACTGCTCCGAGTCCATAAGTGGATTTAGATGAAAATGATAGCGCTGCAAAGAAAGTACCCTCTTGCCTTCTATCGGTCAGATGCTCGTGTTCATCACAAACATCAGCGATCATTGAGCCAAAAGCTACTTGAGCTTGCGCAGTTACTAAGCCTTGAAGCAGTTTTATAATCACGAGCAGGAGCATCACCAAAGGAACCGTATTTGAGTTAACCACCACAAGATCGCTATTTTCTGGGAACCATCCAAGTAATCTCATAGCTACAGGGAACGTTTGGAAAAAAGCGTAAGCGAGCGCTCCGGTAATCAAGCATGCTTTTTTCCCAAAAACTGAAAATAGCTTTACGGAGAGGAAGGTTCCGGTGGCGTTTCCAATCGCAAAAGCAATAACTACCGGTAGTACGAAAGCATCGTCAAGTTCCCAAAAATAGGAGATTATGTAAAGGTCAAGTGTCCAGGTCACTCCAACCATAATGTAAACAATTAGTATGCCTGCGAATAAAAAACGGAAATTTCTATTCCGCGAAACTTCCCGGAGATCTTTTAAGAGACGTATAAATACCGCCACGAGAGGAATGGTTCTCGCCTTGGCTATTTGTGGTAAATAGGGTATCACCGACCGAGTACCCCACGCACTCCAGAAAATTGTAATAGCCATAAGGGAAGCAATACACAATGCCCAGGGTTTGTAAGCATCTGTATTAAAACGTCCACCTTCTCCTAACATAGGTGAGAAGATTAGGAAAAAAAGTACTAGGGCGATAAGACTGCCGATTTGACTAAAAAATTGCCGATATGCAACTAAGGCTGACCTATCATCGATATTAGTGGTAATTTCCGCTCCAAGAGCAATATGGGGTACATGGTAAAGCGACATCATTGTGCGTGCAGCATTTGTGAATACTGTTAGCCAGATAAAGAGACCCATCTCTGATTCTACAAGAGGGAAAAAAAGCAAAATAAACGAAAAACTAAGAGGTAGAAAAGAGGCGTACATAAAGGGATGTCGCCTTCCGATTTTACTTTGCCAGTGATCGGAGACTGATCCAGCAACAATATCGGAAACAGCATCAATCATGACCGCGATCCCGATAGCAGAACCTGCTAACCCAGGACTAAGACCTAATATCTGGCTATAATAAAATAGTAGAAAAAAACTTAGCCCTATTGAGAACATTCCCTCGCCTGCTTGGCCCAAGCCGTATGCGAATTTTATGTTGAACGCGACGCGTCTTCCTTGCATTAGAGACCTTGTTCTGTGTAAAGCGCAGAAACGTTATCATAGTTTCGATAAATTTTTCGTCTCTTAAAGGTTATCTATGACGTGGCCAGTTTAATCGTGAGCGAATCTATGGGGTTTTGATAATGGTATTCATTGCCGAATTCATTCTTTGGTGGTCGTTGGGCCTTACCAGTATTTTTGTATGAGTTTCTAGATTTTATAAATTTAAAAATGCCTTGGCTATACCATTAAATTCGTTTCGCCGGTGACTAGAGGAGAAACATCAATATGCCCTTCTGAGATTTCGCGGAGCGAATGCCTGAATTCATCTAAGAAGTATGCAAAAACATATTGGATATTCAATTCGTTATTCACTGCAATTAGAGGGCGGCTAGAATCATGTTTCATACAACTTCCACAACTATGAGTTTGTTATTTGACCTGGCGCCTTTGAACAACTCCTCAATCATCTCTGGAAGACCAACACATTCGAAATAGCAGCTATCTTCTGATTTTTTAGTAGATTACTTTCGTAAGGGTCTTCGGTGGACGAATCGATGACCTTATCTGCACCCATTTTTTGGCAAGCGTCCGTCGTTTTGGCGAGTAATCTGCGGCTATAACGCGAACTGCATCGATAAGTTGGAAGCAGGCAATAACCGCTAATCCAACTGGTCTGCAGCCCGCAACCAAAATAGATTTGTTACCTTTAGGTTGTGATTTTCTCACTGCGTGCAATCCAACAGCTGTTAGCTTGGTCAATGCTGCGTATGCAGCACTAATACCATTAGGTACACGCTCCATAATTGATTCCGAAAGTAGCAAGTATTATGCAAAAGCCACCACGAATGCCTGAAGAATAGCCAATAGTAAGTCTTGCTTTCCGCAAAAGAGTTGGTGCTAAATATACTAAATTTCCGACACCAACCGTCCTGTTGGTTTGGGGACCGCAGTCTAGGGCCTCCCTAAAAAATTCATCTCCAAGAATACCTGAGTCCCTTGTCGTTAAATTAAAAGGACCCGGTATTTCGAGAATAGTTTCTATGAATTCCTCATGGAATTTCTTAGCGTATGAGTCCGATCCGCATATTTCGCAGGTGATAGTTTTAACAAGCACTTCTCTTGGTCCTGAATTTGGACTGGGTTTTTCAACAATGCTAAATTGCCATTATTCAAAGCAACTACTTGCATTTTTATTTCCCAGCGTGATTCATTTTCTTAGACGGTTTATTGAAATTTGGTTTTCAAAAATTCTCTTAATTGTATATGCCTTAAAAAATTCGACGAATATGAGTTCTTACTAAAGTTGAAATTACGTCGCCAATTACTACGATTAACGCACCGAGAAGGATAAAGAAAATCATTTCGTCGTAAAAATTACGCGCTCTTGCGTCTTGTATCCAAAATCCTAAGGACACTATCCCTAACATGCCGAGGATAGTAGCCTCTCGCACACAGGTTTCCCAGCGATAAAAGAAAAACAACAGCAACCTTGCTAGAGCTGCTGGAAGTACTGCTGTTAACATAATTTGGAGACGTGAAGCACCAGTGCTATGCAAAGATACTTGTGGTTGGTCTGGAAGATTTTCTATTACCTCCGCTGAGAGTTTTCCAATAATTCCAGCATTATGTAGAGCGAGGGCTAGAACTAAGGGCCATGCATTAGGTCCAATCAATGAAAGAAGAAGGAATGCCCAAACATACTCTGGTATTGTCCTTAAAAAAATCAATAGCAAACGCGCAGGTCCGGCCAGCAATAGAGCTGATAAGTTCAAATGATCTCGATTAAAGTTGGAGGCGAAATTCCGACTTGCAGGAATTGCCAGTAGGTTACCCAAAATTCCCCCTAGCACGATAGCGGCAACGGAAATCGCGAGCGTTGTTTCTGCGGCCTGCCAACCTTTTTCTGCCATCATTGTTTTTGCCCAAGATAGGTAAGAATATATATTGAAGCTCTCTCCTCGTAATTCGTACGGTTTTAGTTCTCCAACAAAGCGTTCCAAATTTTCTGTTCTTTGTATAATAGAGTTATTGGAACTTAAAAAACCTCCACCAATCCACGTGTAGCTAATTAATAGCGCCATAACAAGTAGGCTCAGTCTTACAAAATTAGTTTTGGGTCTTGCTCTATAGAGTTGGATAAGGTGATCTTTCAAAGCTTTAACTCCGCTCTTATTTGATTACTCCATATGTCTACTATTGCGACCAATAGGAAAAGGGTATACAAGTAACACCAGACTTCGCCATAGAAGAGGTTCTCGAAAGATGCTGCAATGTAGAAACCTAGAGTTGGATAACCAAAGA
Source organism: Gammaproteobacteria bacterium (assembly GCA_002690865.1). Lineage (GTDB taxonomy): Bacteria > Pseudomonadota > Gammaproteobacteria > Pseudomonadales > Azotimanducaceae > UBA7455. Next base: position 79,617 of record NZGG01000015.1, read on the forward strand.
ACCCTAGAACGGCTGATGATCGGAGTAGGCACTCAAATCTGTAAAAACTGTACGCTAGTAAATCAGGTATTGTCTGAGGTAATAGCACAAAGAAGTAAACTTGTATTGGAGTGCCGCCCCCCCCACGAATGGCATGGGCTGCTGAGCGTGAGGTTTCGTCAATAAGCTCCGAGAAAATCTTTGCGAGTATACCTGTGCAGGGCAAGGCTAGTGCAATGACAGCACTTAGCTCACTTATACCGAAGGCGACTAAGAATAATACTGCCCACAACAGTTCATGGATCGATCGGATAAGAGCCATTAGAAAACGAACTAATCCATATAAAGTGACGGTGATATATTTTACGGTGCCCCTAGCACTTTCGATCATGAGTGAGCTCGATGCCAAAAATCCAAAGAGTACACCGCCTATTAAAGAGATACCCATAGCAGCTGCCGCAAACAAGATCGTTTGCCAGGCAGCACTCAGTGTTTTGACAATTAGTGGTTTAGTTCCTAACGGCACATCGGACTCGTAATCCATTGCAGGCGATAAAGCACGGGAAAAAAAATCGTAAATAATTGAAGTATTGTTTGTGACTAAGTCGATTGGATTAAGTTTTAGTGCGTTGGCTGCCCACACCCCCGCGATCGCAAGAGTGATGATCACCATCCTACGTTGACCGCTGCTAGCTCTATTCAAGGGACTTTCCAAGCATTGAAGGTTTGGATGTTAGGGGTCCAAAATCAATGCATCCATCAGGTAGGTTAAAGAGCTTATTGATTTCGTTTGCCCCCACAGTTTCTGTGGCTTTATCAAATATAAGCCGGCCATCCTGCAGTCCAATCAGACGCGGAAAGAACGTTTTAGCTAGGTCAAGGTTGTGTAAGCTCACACAAAGCGTCAGGCCTTTTTTTTTGCAGATTTCTCTGATTAAGGAAATAGTAGCTTTGGCCCTCACTGGGTCAACACTGGATATCGGCTCATCTGCCAATAATATCAATGGATCTTGGAACAGTGCCCTTGCTATCGCAACACGCTGTTGTTGCCCTCCAGATAAACGGTCTGTTCTTTCGTAAATTTTTTCGGCTATGCCTACACTATCTAATACCTCATAGACTTTTTCGACCACGTTGGTAGAGGGGAAAAGTAAATCTCTTGCGCCGCCTAAAAAGGACCGCTGCCCTAGTCGTCCGGAAACGACATTTTGGATAACCCTTAGGTTAGGTACAAGACTAAGGCTCTGGTGTATAAACCCAATACGAGAGCGGGCATATCTCAACTCCTGCGAACTCATCTCGCTAAATTTTTTTCCATCTATAGAGACAGCCCCATTCGTGGGTTGTATAAGTGCATTACACGTATTTAATAGAGTTGTCTTTCCAGAGCCACTTAATCCTATCAGTGCAGCTGCCTCTCCAGGCTTAAGAGTTAGTGATACTTCAGCAAGAGCCTCGATTCCTTGGTAGGCTACCGTCACATTCTTTAGGCAAAGCGATCCTCTTGCTGCATTCAACGGATCATCTCGAGCTGTTTAGCGATTGCTCGGATTCCATTGTATTCTTCATTTCTTGCGGAGATAAGTCGATCTCTGGGTAACGCAGATAGCAAAGAAGGATCTTCTATACCAATAAGCGTTGATTGCAATTGATTGGTGAAGCCGGCCCCAAATTGCTTTTCCAAGTCAGGATGGGCTGTCCAGTTGTAGTCAGAGTAAGGGGGTGTTTTCCAGACTATTTTTACAATTTCTGGGTCTGTTAAACCAGCAGCTACTCTCTTTTCATAGACCTTATAGTTGATTGCGCCGAGTTGGTATTGCCCAGATTCGACTAGCTCTGCAGTTTTGTCATGGCTACCAGAAAACCCCACCGGGTGTTTAAAGAGCGCCATCGGTCCCTTGCCGGTGTGCTGACGAATAAAAAATTCTGGCATCAACCGACCAGAGGTTGAACTTTCAGATCCGAACGTGAACCGAAGCTCGCTGATGTTTTCCGGAAAATCCTTGCTCACTTCTAACTCTGCACCTGGATTTGCGATAAAGTAAGTGAAATATTCTGGATCTGAAGCTCCCTGTGCAATGGCTTTTGCCCCGGATACAGCTTCTCTTGCTTGAACACCAGTAAGTCCCCCAAACCATCCAAGATGAACGTCACCGTTTCTAAACATTTCGACAGAGGCCTGATAGTCCCTAGCAGGGACATAAGAAACGACAACGTCAAGCTGGTTGCTTAGGTACAAAGCTAAGGGCGCAAATTTTTCGGCGAGCTCTGTTGTATTTTGATCAGGTATAGCGGTGAACTTAAGTACTGGTTTTGCAGACTCTAAGCTGGAATTTGTTTTTTTCTGATTATCCGTACATCCAGCAGATCCCAAAACAAGACACATAACTACTGCGAATTGGTAAATAACTCTCGATAAGCAGTGAAATTTGACGAAAAGTCTTCTTAAAAATAATAGCTCCATTTTTTAACACCTCCCTTTTTACTAATTATTGGAACATCTCTGCAAAATGATTGAACTGGTAAAATTCCGCTTTCGTGACGGCATTGTTTTATTAAATTAACATTTAAAACGAGCATTTTCGGAATTATTTTTGCTGTTTTCCCCTCGTAGTTTTTTTAATCTTGCTGTCATATTTGTTTTTATCGCTCCCATTAATAGCCTCAGTATAGAATGAGTGCTCCGCGCATAATTTTTGATAATTGTTGAATCTGCGTTTATCAAGAACCTTTTTTGCAAGAGCATCCCTTATTGCGCAATCTGGTTCTAATTCATGGGTACAGTTGGAAAACCTGCATAAAAGGAAAAGAGCTTCGATATCCGCAAACATTTCGCTGAGAACCTCTTTGCTGTGAGCTAACGTTAGTTCGCGGATGCCTGGGGTATCCAAAATCATTGGGCCATCTTTCAGCAGGTGAATCGAACGTGAAGTAGTAGTATGTCTCCCATGGTTATCTGTAGTTCGAACGATTCCTGTCTCTTGAAGATTAGTTCCTGCTAAAGTATTTACGATCGTTGATTTCCCAACTCCCGAGGAACCTAAAACTGCGATTGTATTGCCAATATTGAGCCAGCGACGTAACTCTCTGACTGAATCTTTTTCTTTGGCGTTAACTAAAACGGTAGGGGCATCCGTAATGGCTAGAGCTCTCTTGCGGTAGCTTTGAGCATCTTCCACCAAATCGCTTTTTGTGACGACGATAACAGGCCTGACCGCAGTTTTTTTTGCTAGCGCGAGGTATCTTTCCAGACGTGATTCACTGAATTCATTATTAGCGGAGGTAACTATGAATAATATGTCTATATTTGCTGCAATGGCTTGTTCTTGTATTTTCTGCCCTGTACTTACACCCGCTGATATTCGGGTCATCATATTTTCCGGATTTAGTGCACGCCATATTTGCTCGCTATTGAGGTCCACTAACAACCAGTCTCCCGTTGTTGGTTTTCGTTGATGCAGTGTATTAGTTAATTGATGATCTAGTTTGATTCGATGTTCGTTAAATCCATCATGAACAATCACTGCATTCCGGTGCTCTGCTACCACGCGAACGGGTGTAAATTCTCCCCACTCACTATCGTTAACTTGTTTGTTAAAAAATGGCCGCCAGCCGAGAGATTTAAGCTTAACCTGTTGTATGGATTTAGATTTATTCTCCAAAATACTTTCGCGATAAAGCTTTTTGTTTGGGGGGCGAGGATACTTTATCCTTGGTTGGGTAAGACTTTTTTAGTTTTAGCATCAAAAAAAACACTCACAAATACGCTCAAATTTTTGCTTCGCTTCTCGGTCAACGATAGGGCCATGGGCAATAACTATTCGACGAAAGTCCCAAGCCTTTATATCATTTACAAAATCCCTAAATCCCTTTTGATCTTGAATCGTACCTTCTATGAGTAGCGGAGGTGCTAGGTAAACACCTTGTTTAGCATGGTTCTGTACTAAGTCAGTTACGATTAGAGACTTGCTTTCATAATGAAAAAAAACGATTTCGTCGAATTTGGGCACGCTTTTCATAGACCTAGCATCAAATTCATCGATCCAGATATTTTTCCTCAGCACACGGAACTTGTCGAGATCTCGCAATTTTTTTGGTATTCCCGGTGTTACCCATACTTCGGCGAGGGGGTAAGTGTGTACCCATTCCATTAAGAACATATTATGCAGATTATTCCCGCAGAAAAGATAACCCACTTCACCTAGCTCACTGATTGCTGCTTTCAGTTCATTCGACAAACGAGTGGGCGCATGAATCCACAGCTTTTCATTACCAAGGCGAACTACCGTAAGTCGGAGGGGTAATTTCCTGCCGTCCTCAAAGCAAAGCATATGGTCGTGTGTCCAAATATTAGTGGCTAATTTATACACATATTATCCAAGTAAACACGAAAGCTAACTTCTTATCAGTTTACGTTAGTAAAATAGTTTATTAAAAGACTGCCCTTAAGGTTATTTACCTATCGATCGCTGGATTGCGCATGGGTAGACTTTTGTCATTCGCTCACTCGAGCAAGCTGCCGTCGTAAACATATATATCTTCATGGCCAAGGTCCTTTAGTAAAAAGGCGACAATGGTTGCGGTTACCACTTAGCATTGGTGTTAAGTCAAGAATCACAATTCTTGCATAGTTAAGGTTTCATATCAGCCAGTGATCGCTCACTAGGCAACTGTTATTGCCCATTAATTAAGATTGGTCTGGTTTTTCGTAGAACATACTCGTACGTCCTCCATCAATCACCAAGTCGTGACTGTTAATGAAGCGTCCTTCTTCTGAAGCTAAGAAAAGGGCTCCATTTGCGATATCCAATGGGAAACCTGACGTAGCGAGAGGGCTGGCTTTTGCAAGATTTCGCTGCAATTTGCCCATTTTCCCCTCATATTCACCATCCTCTAGAGCCACCTGAGAACCTCCCCAAAATATGGGCGTGGCAATTGCTCCGGGAGAAATGACGTTTACACGAATACCATCAGGTCCAAGACGAGCGCCAGCGAGTTTACTATAGTGCGTTAGCGCGGCTTTAACCGATGAATACATGAGGTCACCTTGATTATCCCTCAAACCCGCAATACTCGAATTATTAATAATGCATCCTCCTCCTCGTTGTTTCATATATGGAACGGCGTGCTTAGTTGATAACACGGCACTACTAAAAAGGAGCGTCCAAGCGTAATTAATTTCTTCTGCTGTAACTGTTTCGACGGGCCCTTTAGTAGTGCCTCCAGCGTTATTAAAAAGTATGTCTAGACCTCCATAGCGGTCAACTGCTACCTTAATCGTGCCTTCGATATCTTCTTCAGACATAACATCTGCCTGAAAATAAATAGCTCCTGTTCTTTCTGCTATCGTCTTTCCTTTCTCAACAGATCGACCGCTAAAGACTACCTCAGCCCCCTCCTTAACAAATAGCTCAACGGTTGCCTCTCCTATTCCGCTTGTTCCTCCACTGATAACGGCAACTTTTTCTCTTAACCTTTTGTTCATCGCGATCTCTCTTTTTTTAAATTAATTCCTGATTAGTAACGTTTTTAACCCTAGAAAAGTTCTTTAGACTAAATGTTATTATCTTCGCTTAGCAGCACCCCGGTTTCCTTGAGTTCGTTTATCTTTTTACTATCAGCAGCTAGCCACTCATCTAAAATCTTATCATTATGTTCACCCTTATGAGGTGCTGGACCTCTAATGCCACTAACGGCGTTAGAAAAACGGTATGGCGATTGAGTTACGGTTCGCTTTCCTCCTGCACGATCATCAACTTCTACGAATGTCTGACGCTCGCGCAAAGTTGGTTGTCCGGTTAGGTTTGAAGCCTCTCGTACATGTCCCCAGGGGATATTGAACCGATCCAACACTTCGTTGATCTGGTCTAAGGTATTTAGGCTAAGCATAAATTTTGCAGTCACTTCCCTGCGCAGAAATATTCTATGTTCGAGTTCCATTTCCTTTGTCGTGGGGTCACTAATACCTAGCTCATCAACCAAACATCTCCAGAAAAACCGAAAATCAGTAGCTAGAATAATGGGACCCAGTCCCGTCATCCAAACATCATTTGGTAATGGTCCCGTGTCGTGAGAATCGTCAAGGTCGTACTGTAATTGGTCATCGGTTGCCACGGTTGCATCAACCATCGATATGTCAATATGCTGGCCTTCACCGGTTCGGAGTCGCAGATACAACGCAGATAATACAGCAGTCAGTCCGTGTAGTGATGCATTCGTGTCTCCTATTGAAACCGGATAGTCCGAGTGAGGGTCTCCAGTTCGAACGCTTTTGCGAGAAACCAGCCCTGCTTCCGCATGAATCACAGAAGCGAAAGCAGGACGGCGAGATTCTGGGCCTCTCTGACCAAAGCCAGAAATTGATAGCATGATTAGTTTGGCGTTAACAGCAGCCAGGATTTCGTAGCTTATGCCTAGTCGTTGCATGACTCCCGGTCGAAAGTTCTCTATTAGGATATCTGCTTCCTTAACAAGATCCTTGATTAGATCTACAGCACCGTCCGCTAGCATATCAACACAGATACCTCTTTTGCCCAGATTGCAATGATTATAGTAGCCAGTGATTCCTCCTATGGACTTTCCCCAATTTCTAGTCATATCTCCCTCTGGAGGTTCAACCTTGACTACTTCTGCACCGAGTTCAGCAAGCATTCGCCCGGCATAGGGGCCAGCAAGGACTCTGGAGAGATCGAGTACTTTAATTCCAGTAAGAGGGTATTCCATTTATGTCTCCGATGTCAGTATTTGGTTAGCAAGGTTAATTAGGAAGGATCAATTTTGTGAAGCCACGATAGATTCCGTTAAAGATAATCTACCTCATTTCTGTAAGAGACTCTCTAATCTATTCTCAGCAGTTTGGAGAATAGATGGGTGTACATAAGCATTATTGATCTCAATAATGCTTATGTAGTGATTAACGGCAGAGGTTCGTTTACCGTTCAAATCTGCAAGCTGACCTGCTGTCAAAAGTAGCCATGCCTTACCCCAAGGTGGGAAGTCCGTGTTCTCAATATCTTGAATTTGACTGAACGTTTCTGTAGCAAGTTTATTTTCTCTAAGACCCATATACGCCCTTGTAATCCAAAGTAGTGTCATAGCACTGGCTACTTTATCACGGTTCGTTTGTAAAAATACCCGACCTGCTGAGATAGTTTCCGTATATAACTTCTGTTCCAACAGTAATGAAATATAAAGTAAGCCAAAGCGTTCATTGCTGGGGTAACGCTTGTCAAGATCTCGAAATATTTCGGCTGCTTTAGCTACATTCGGTAGTCCTTGGCGAGACAGTATGTCGGCGTAAACGTATTTTGCTTCGTCACCGCGGTACCCCTTAATGGCTGCAGCATCTGAAAGGTAAGGGATACTTTTTTCCGCATTACCTTGCGGTATAAACCAGAGAATTGATGATAGTAATTTTAAAAATGGAGGCAAATTATCGGCATAGTAGTAAGCAACACCAAGATGCATTTTTGCTTCAACAAGTGTGGAATCAAGTGAAAGCGCCCTTTCTATATGCTTGATTGCGAGGTTGCTATGACGGCCCGCGCTATAGTAATGACCGCGAATAGCTGAAAGATAGGAGATGGTTAGATGAGCTTGGCCACACTCGTAATAAGCTTGATGGTCATACCGATTAGTACTTATGGCTGTTTCACATATGTTAAATACAGCATTTGCATCATCTCGAACTTCTTGGTCAGTTTTCTTAATATTAGGGTCCCAGGCGAGGTTAGACAAAGATGTGTTTAGATTAAAAACATAGCCGATGGCATTATTAGGATTCTTAGAAACCAGCTGTTGGTAGACTCGACGAGCTCCTTGCTGATCGCCTTCTAAACGCATTATCCGACCCTCTCTATGGAGATCATTGAGATCGGCTCTGATGTCGGACAGGCTAAATAAGATTATTAAAACGGGGAAAAATTTCAATTTATCTAATGCTCACTTTTGTTCTTATCTTAATCAAGAATGGAGTTTCTGTTAAACCATAACTCCTTATCAGAATCTGATACGTCATGTCTGCAGTATAGCTAAGACATCTCTTTTATAACTTCCAACTTTACCGGGTATTAATATATAGACCGCGATAATTAATTAAATAAAGCGGTCTTTCTGGACGTATACAAGAAATTTAATAAATGGAAGTGTTGTGTTTACGCTTTTAATCTTTCGGTCGAGAGTAAACAACTTTATTAAATATAGGGCATAGTACTGACCTTGTAGAAATTTATTCGATTAACTTGATTGCTAAAATCTTAACTGAAACATTTCCCACTGATTGCACATGGAGGTTTTAATGTACCATCATAGAGTCAAAGTTTAGGTAGTTGTGGGGATTCATCGAGACGAAATCAGTGCTTTTAATAAGATATTCATAATATATTTTTGTCTGTTATTTAGCGCCTGTAATCGGCATTCCCAAGCTTTATCACCCTCTCCCTATAGTAGTAGCGAAGTTCAAGTTGGCGATTTAGTAGAGGATAGCCAGGATCTGGAGTGGGATGCTGGTTTTAATCCATTTTATAAAAATTATGCCAATTTTTGTGAGAATCCAAGAGAGCAAACTACTTCAGAGATCTTGGGAACGGTTGTAGACGAGAATATCTGGTTGAGATCTATGAGTTATTACAGTTACTTGTGGTACGACGAAATTAAAGATGTTGATCCAAGTAGCATTAATAACGCACCAGAGTATTTTGCTTTGATGAAAACATTCCAGCTCACGCCAGCTGGGGATCCTAAAGATCGATTCCATTTCTCTATGGATACCGAAGAATGGGAACGACTATCTGCTTCAGGCATCTCAGTTGGGTATGGCATGACTATTAAAGTCATTAATGCACGCCCGCCAAGGAAAATTATCGTCGCTTACACAGAACCGAATTCCCCAGCCACTAGTGACGAAGCCAATTTAAAAAGAGGTGCAGAAATACTGGCAATTGATGGTATAGATCTTATTGATGCTTCTAGTGCAGAAGAAGTGGCGACTCTAAATAATGGGCTGTCCCCCAAGAGCTTGGGTGAAAAGCATGAATTTCTAGTGAAGGACCTCGGAGCATTAGTACCGAGGAGAATCGTGCTTCAGGCAAGGGAGGTTAAATCTACGCCTGTTCAGAATGTGAAAGTTATTGAAACGAATAGCGGTGATGTCGGATACATATTGTTCAATGATCATATCAGTACTTCTGAGCGGCAGTTGATCGATGCAATTAATCTGCTTAATCAAAGAAAAGTATCAGATTTGGTTCTTGATCTTAGGTATAACGGCGGAGGTTTTTTAGACATTGCTAATGAGCTTGCGTATATGATTGCCGGTAACTTCAGTGTTGGTCAGGTTTTTGACCAGCTACAGTTCAACGACAAGCATGAAATTTTTAATCCGTTAACAGGTGATTTGTTAACTCCAACAATGTTTCGTTCTACCGCAAAAGGTTTTTCCGTAGAGGCAGACGTTGCTTTACCGTCACTGAATCTATCTCGGTTATTTGTCTTAACAGGCAGTGGTACTTGCTCTGCCAGCGAAGCAATTATAAACGGTCTAAATGGAATTAACTTCGAAGTTATTCAGATCGGGAATAGTACCTGTGGCAAGCCCTACGGTTTCTATCCTATGGATAACTGTGGTACCACCTATTTCACAATTCAGTTTCGTAGTGTCAATGCTAAAGGTTTTGGAGACTATTCTGATGGCTTCACTCCAAAATCAGATTTGCAAGTAGCTCATCAAAATACCTTGCCAGGATGTAAGGTAGCAGATGATCTGAGTTCTTTTTTAGGAGATCGTAATGAAGAAAGGCTTTCGGCCGCACTTTGGTATCGGGAATATGGTAGCTGTCCTGAGATTTTATTAGCTCATGAACAGTTAAAAATGAGAAGAAATCCTGACGGTTACCTTTTAAAACCTAAGTGGTTAAAAACAATGACAGCTTTGCCTTAAGTCCAATAGTCTCGTGGTTGTGGTACAGTTCATCATTTGGCGTTAAGGAGGAAAAGGAATGTCAGAGGAAGCAATGCAAAAAGCTTATGAAGTGATGACGGCACGTATCGGAGAGCAAACATCGCGTTCGGAGTGGTTCAAGGTCACGCAAGAGAGGATCAATGACTTTGCTGAGGTGACTATGGACCACCAGTGGATCCATATTGATGTTGAAAAAGCGAAAGCAGGACCTTTTGGTGCTCCTATTGCGCATGGGCAGCTAACCTTATCTATCATGGGACATCTTCCTCGTGCTGCAGAGCCAGTGAATGATGTGAAGCTTGAGGGTCAAAAGCTAACCATCAACTACGGGTTTAATAAAGTAAGATTTCCTGCTCCTGTGCCAGCAGGCTCAAAAGTGCGAACAACGGGTACCCTTAAAGCTGTGGAAATCAAGGGCGGTATGATTGAGGTTATGACCGAGGTCGTCATGGAAATTGAGGGCCAGGAAAAGCCATGTTGTGTGGCCGAAAGTCTAGGGAGGATAGTGTTCTAGGTGCAATATGTAAAAGATCGCTATTCAATAGCATCCAAAAAAGTTATTTGGAAGGTTCAGAGGCCCATGGGTTGCTCTCACCCTCAGGATGTTCCAATGGATAATAGATTTACAACCGGCTTGTAAAGTTCCTCAAGATAATGGATGTCATCTTCACTCATAGTGATTTCTGTTGCACCCACAAGATCTTCGAGTTGCGATATTTTGGAAACACCAACTACGGGTGCACATATCTCAGGTTTTTGTAGTAGCCAAGCAAGGGCTATTTGTGCGGGTTTTTTTTCGTAGTTCTTAGCGATTTCGATAACTCGATCAGCTATCGCGAAATCCATTTCTCCCTGGTACAAGTTTTCTGTTCTTTTTCGGTCTCGACCTTTTGATCGTTCAGTTGAGCCTTGATCAAATCCCCCACGGTATGATCCAGCTAGAATACCCCGCGCAAGAGGAGACCAGGGAGTTAGCGCTACTCCAGTTTTAAAGCAATAGGGATTCATCTCACGCTCTTCTTCTCGATAAATAAGGTTGTAGTGGTTTTGCATCGATACAAACTTTGTCCAGTTGTTCATGTCAGCCATCATTTGCATCTCAACAAACTGCCATGCAAACATGCTCGAAGCACCTAAATAAAGTGCTTTTCCCGACTTTACGACGTCGTGCAAAGCTTCCATAGTTTCTTCTATCGGCACATCGACCTGATTTCTTATTCCATGGGGATGTCGGTGTATAACTAAGTGGTCAATATAGTCATGACCTAATCGTTTTAGACTTGCATCGACCCCTTCGATAATATGTTTACGTGAAAGTCCACCCATATTTGCCCCTCGCCCCATCGGGTTCGCTATTTTTGTCGCTAGAACATATTCACTTCGAGGAAGCAGTTCCTTGAGTAAGGAACCTACAACCTCCTCACATGCTCCAACTCCATAGACGTCTGCAGTGTCAAAGTAAAAAAGACCATGATCAATTGCAGCTTTGAAAATTGGTCTAGCTTCATCAATCCCCAACGTCCAATCGCCTTGGTGACCTTGACCCGGTATTCCAAAATTCATTGTGCCAAGACATATTTCAGAAACTCTTAAACCGCTGTTCTGACCGAGTTGGATTGCATCTAACATTACTCTTCCTCTCCGATTTTATTTTCTACTAGTTAATTTAAATGGGAGCTAAGCTTTAGCACTGGGTCTTGCTTTAACAAGGCTATGCCAGCGTTTCAGATCTTTCAGTCCATCAGGAATAGGTAAACGTGCCGCGGTAGATCCAAAATCTATAGTACAAAGCGCGGTAATATCGGCTATTGAAAATAGTTCACCCGCCGCATACTCAAATCTGGCTAAGTAGTTATTTAAATCTCTATAAAACTGTACCAATAGCAGCTTACCTCTTTCAGCAAGCTCAGGAATAGCGGCCACTTCACCGACGTTTCCGCCCAGCCCTCTTTTTGCAAAGCCACGATAGGAATTACGAAATACTTCTTGTGCTCTAAGGAGCCCATCGAACTCAATATGACGTTGACGGGATTCAATCTTTGCCTTGGAAATAGGGTCCGTGCCCATCAGGACTGGCTCTGGTTTAATCTCCTCGAAATAACGACAAATAGCTGTACTCTCGTCAAGTATAGTTCCATCATCGAGTACCAAGGTAGGCAGAACTCCCCGGGGATTGACTCCCAAAAAATCGACAGACAGATTTTCCGCGGCGACGATATCTACTTGAATGTTATCGTAGCTAATTCCTTTCTCAGCCATGAAGATACGAGCACGACGTGGGTTGGGCGCGTGTTGGTTATCATAAAGCTTCATAATATATTTTCCGATGTTAAATCCTTTTTGCACTATAACACTGGTTGGATAAATATTTTACGGGCGATGCAAATACTTTGGCATGCGTGAGGATGGTATACGTTAGTTCGTCTATAATCTTTCCGTTAACACGTTATTCATGGGATTGTCCTTGATGAGGAAATCAGGAATTGATAATGCAGATAGAAAAAGATTTAGCTATAAGGATGCTAGATCGCTTAATGCGGAGTTACTAACAGGCCAGACTGGAGTCCGAATAACAGGGGTTTCTGTCTCCGAGATGAGTGATCAGCAAGTAACAGAGCTAAAAACACTGATCTCTGAATACTGTGTTGCTGTATTACCTAGCCAGCCCCTATTACCAGAGGATCAATTAAGTTTCGTAGGACGACTAGATCCAATTACTTTTACTCCTGGAGAGCAAAGACATCCACAATGGCCCAACCTCAATGTGGTTAGTTTATCTAGCACATCTACGCTACCGCCCATCAACGGTTTCCATACAGATACCTCTTTTGTACGGCAGCCGCCATCCTATACGACGCTTTCACCAAAAAAAATTTCCTCTCATGGGGGGGATACGGTCTTCGTAAATCAGTACATGGCATATGAAGCGCTCTCTCCAGTGATGCAAGGAATGCTTACTGGTTTACGTTTTCGTCACAATGCAGCGCAATTAAAACATCTTGATGAAGCGCCAAGTGAACCTGTTTGGCATCCTGCAGTTAGGACACACCCCATTACTGGCAGGAAGGCGATATATATCACGCAACCCAAGCGATGCAGCGAAGTAGAGGGTATGAAACCCAAAGAGAGTAAACATTTACTGGAATTCTTGTACGCGCACTGTCAACACATATATTCGATGTATCGACATCGTTGGAAACCTGATGACTTTGTTATTTGGGACAACCGTTGTTCGATGCACACAGGAGTTTTTGACCATGGTGATGAAGAGAGAGTCATGCATAGGGTAATGTGTCAGGGTGAAGCACCATACGAAAGCTGATGTGGATCTTTGTGAGGCCTGTTCCTAAGACCTTGGCACATTGCGTTTTATTATGTTGCTCGCTATGGTGTCCGCTAACAATTGGGTTTTAGATAAGGAAAGAATTTAATGGAAGCATTGCAAAGCCTAGCATGGCGTCAATTGGATGATATGCCATTCGGAATATGGGAACCTGCCACTATCGTGTTTGATGGTAAGTTAATTGTCCTTGGCGGCTACGCCGATTACGTTTCATCTAGCAAAAAGGTCCAAATGTTTGACCCGACAGATGGAAGTTGGGCCCATTTACAAGATCTCCCCAGTGCTGTTGGTCACATTAACTTGATCGAGCACAATGGTGCGATTTGGTTCGCCGGTGGAATGAAAGATAAGCCTGGCACGCTATTAGATTCAGCCGAAAAGGATCATATAATTGCAGAAGTCTGGCAGTTTGATTTCGCGTTAAATCGTTATATGGCTGCACCTCTATTGCCCGAAAAGCGTGCTGGTGGAACTATTGCGCGCCTCGGTGCACACTTACATTATATTGGTGGCCTAAAGGATGACCGCGATACTGATGGCGAGGAACATTGGACATTTGACATGGATGAGTGGTCCCGAAATGGGGGAGTGAGTTGGCAGGCCGCTGCTCCATTGCCAATGCCCCGAAACCAATGCGCTGGTGTCGTTTTAAATAACAAAATTTATGTTATTGGTGGTCAGTTCCATCACGATAGTGTTCAGATTGACCAGGCATGTGTGCATATTTACGATCCTGAGTCGGATAGTTGGAAGGAGGGCCCAGTACTGCCCTATGGTCATTCGCATTCTGAGGCGGCGACTTTTGTTTACCAAGATAGAATATATATGGCGGCGGGTCACACTACTCCGGATGGTGGGAAAAAAGGTTTTTGTGGAAATCTTTTGACACTTGTGGAGGGCGGTGAATGGGAACTTACCGCTAAGTTACCAAAGCCAATGTCGTCTCCTGCATCCAGAATCATTGGCGATCAACTTTACGTGGTCGGTGGTTGGGATGGTCGTACTGACCCAGATGCAACGATGGGTCATAGTGGGTGGCTTTCTTCTCCTGAGGTATGGGTATCGGACATGCCGATATTTTAAATATATCGTCTTGTTGAAAATAGATATTAAATTAGTACTGTCGTTGTATTTACTGAGAGTTGTAAGGTTTTTATGAATATGAAACAAGCAAAGGTTGCTATCGTTACCGGTGGTGGTAGTGGTATCGGCAAACATAGTGCGCTAGCCCTTTTGAGAGAGGGCTATTCGGTAACAATAGCTGGTCGTCGAGAAGCAAAGTTGAATGATGTAGTAAAGCAGTCTGGTGGAGACAGTAAATTAATTAGTGTTGTAACTGATATTGCCAATCCGGATTCTGTGGGGTGCTTATTCGCTAAGACTATTGAAAAGTTTGGCCGACTGGATGTGCTATTTAACAACGCTGGGACTGGCGCACCGTCAATACCATTGGAGGAACTTTCCTTTGAGCAGTGGGCAGCAGTGGTAAATGTAAATCTAACCGGGGCTTTTCTTTGTACACAGCAAGCTTTTCGAGTAATGAAGAATCAATCCCCAATGGGTGGAAGGATTATCAATAATGGATCGATTTCTGCTCATGTCCCGAGACCAAATTCTTCTCCATATACGGCTACGAAGCACGCGATTACTGGCTTAACACGATCTTCGTCCCTAGACGGTCGGAAATACAATATCGTTTGTAGTCAAATTGATATTGGAAACGCTCTTACCGAGATGACTGCACGAATGGGAAAGGGAGTCCCCCAGGCAGACGGTACACTTAAAGTGGAGCCCACAATGGATGTGCAGCATGTAGCTAATGCAGTGGTACAGATAGCCAACCTACCTTTGGAATCGAATGTGCAGTTTATGACGATCATGGCATCTAATATGCCCTTCATTGGAAGAGGCTGAGTACGCCCCAGGTCAATATTATGTGGGGTGAGGATTAACTCTTATATAGGGGATCTCGAACATCATATTGCTGCTAGATTTCTCATTTCCGTAAATTTCGTACTATATTTCGTTGGTTCCTCAATGTTTAGTTGTCGTCTTACTTCGCGAATCGATAAGCACAACAGCTTTTCCCAGTCTTGGGCTGGTAACCAGCTAGCCCGGCGTCCAGCCTGATAGCCCTGCCACATAGCGCGCCCCACTCCACTCCCAATTTCTTTTCTCAGTTTAAAGAAGCCCACTAAAGCAATTATCCCAACACCTCGATTACGAGTTTGGGCATAAGTGAACGCTAGCAAACAAGCTTCTCCAAAGGTATCTCGACCGTAACCGGTGATTACGTGCCAGAGGTCGTGCATGTCTCGAGTTCTCTCAGCGTAAAGTCTTAACTCTGGATTTGAAATTGGTATGGCTTCATCGCTGGCATCGACTAAACCTTTTGCATAAATTCCCTCTCTTTCGATAAAGTCAAGGTACCTTCTGCCCAGACTTTCAGCAGAGAGTCCTGCAAGTTTAGTCCGGTCCTGAAGGACCGAGAGAAGTTGCCGCTTTTCCGCCAAAATCTCCTTACCTACTCGAGTTTTGCGAAATTGCTTATAGCAGTTCCCCAATGAATTCCCTGACATCGCGCGGATGATAATAAACACCTCTTCAGTTTTATCAGGATCTTTAAGCAGTGCTCGCAACGCTCGATATGCGGCGATCGGCTGCATGTGTCGTTTGGTATCATCAGGCATAGCTGATAGTCTCATTGATGAGAAGAACAATGATGATATACTTATCAACATGAATGTCAATAAGAGGGTTCGTCGTACTCCGGCAGAGTCTAAGTCACTTATATTGGAGACTGCCGCAAAGCGTCTGGCAGAGCTTGGCTTACATGGTTTGAATATTAGTGGTGTTGCGAAGGCGGCCGGTATGTCTCATGCTACTGTGATTCATCATTTTGGTAGTACCTCAGCGATGCGAGAGGCTTTACTTCAGCAAATGACGAATGCGTTGTTATCAGACGTTATTTCGGCGTTAAGAGAAGACGTCTCGCCCGATCAAATCCTGGGTAGACTCTTTTCAATGCTGTCACAGGATGGTCATGGTCGTCTTTTGGCTTGGTTGGCGTTAGATCATCAGGATATAGATGTGCTTCCGGCGAAAAGTAATACGTCGGAACTCTTTAAAAGTATTATCCAAGCAATTCCTAACTCTTCAGATACTCAAGGGGATGCAAAGTTGCAGGTTTTGTTAGTAGCAACAGCTGCAATGGGCCTTAGTATCTGTGGTGGCGCCTTATCTGATTTGATTGGGCTGTCTGATGAAGAGTTTGCAGAGTTCCCTAAATGGCTAGCGAGACATCTAAGATCCTTTGCTTAACATTTAATTAAATTAGCAAGCACGATTAGAGAGTCTCAATGTCAATTATCATTCTGTTAAGCAATCCGTGGTGGTTATCTTTGAGAGCATGATATGCCCTACTGAGCCTAAATAGTCTTTCTATGCCTAGTGAGGTTGCGAAGTTTGTGGATAAATCTGTATCTCTATATCGCCGCATTTTTCGCTTCGGTTTCGCTTCTTTTTGCAGTATCAGGAGGAATATAGTTGTTTGGTGTTGAAGGAACAGTGGTGCGGACCGAACTCCAGACTCTCCCAGATTTAACAATAGAAACAAATGCTTAAAAATTTTAACGAGATCTTCGTAAAATGCTACTAAAATTGGGACTCACCATAATCTTGGATATCTCAAATCCTATGAGATAAGGTTTCTATCTAGTGGTTCAGCAATTTTTCGGAATGAACTTGATTCACACAAAGGTCCACGGAACGCTTCTGATTAAAACCTTTCAGAAAGTTATAACGCTAAGATTTGTATTCATGGTATACCGCGGCCTTCAGTTAGATCTATTATCACCAAGGTTGAGAATATCCAATCTGACTACGAGTTTTGCCGGCGTAATGATATTTATTTACTTATTGTCATTGCTTGATTGGACGACGTGAACTTAGCCCATTATGTTATAACCGCCATCAACATAGTGAATACCCCCTGTCATTCCCCGGGAGTTAGGCCCGGAGAGGAATGCCATGAGTTCACCAACTTCTTTAGGTTCACAGAGTCTTTGCAGCGGTGCTCGTGCTTTTGTTGTTGTTAGTAACCCAGCAAAGTCGTTGATCCCTGAAGCTGCCCTTGTCTGCATTGCGCCAGCAGATATTGCATGCACCCGAATGTTATCTTTCCCTAACTCACTTGCTAAATATTGTACGCAGGATTCTAGAGCAGATTTCATCGGGCCCATGAAATGGTAATTTTCCATTACGCGTTGTCCACCGAGATATGTCATAGTGATTAGTGAGCCTTGGGTCTTCTTCAACAATGGCTCACTCAATCTCGCCATGGCTAAAAAAGAGTAGCAGGATACTTGCATTGCGAAATTGAAATCATCCAACTTTACCTCAATTAATCTTGAGTTGGTCATCTCTTTCGTTGCGGAAGCCATCGCATGAAGAACAAAATCTAATTCGCCCCATTGATTGGAAATTTCCTCGAACACTGTTTCAAGTTCGCCTTCTTTTGTTACATCCAGAGGTAGTAATAAGGAATCGTTAATTTCGAGACCCTGTGCAAGGGGCTTAACATGTTTCTTTGCCTTTTCATTTAGGTAAGTTACTGCCAGCTCTGCTCCTTGCTCACGACAAACCTGAGCGCAACCAAAGGCGATGCTCTGATTATTTGCAATACCGGTGATTAGACCCTTCTTCCCTTTCAGTGGTTGCATTTTTTATTGTTGTGCACTGATGAAGCTGCAAGGTTATTAGAAAAACGTGTTCATCTCCACACGTTATTTATTAGATTTTAGACACTATTAAAATTAAGCGACTGCTGTAGCCTTAGCTCGATGTAAAAAACATATTTCTAATGAGGACGGGAGAGTCTGAGTTCAGAAAGTCGCCCCCTGAGGAGCTCATCAAATTTCTATCCTCGGAAGTAGTCCCGATGCTGACAGTAGTTTCTATCGCTTGGTTTGTTGCGGAAGACATCACGGCCTTTATAGCTATTGGGTATCGAAAATAGGAATAAAGGCTTTGTACCGAGGAATAAATAAGAGGATGAAGCCATCAATTCTTAGTGTTTCCCTTTAGGTTAAAGTGACGCAACGACAGTGATGAATTCATCTTCCTTGAAACCGATAATTATCGCTTCTCCTAATGTCACAACCGGTCGTTTGATTAATGTTGGGTTCTGAGTTAAGACAGAGACTATATTGGTGTCTGATAGCTTTTTCCTAATGGTGTCATCCAGTAGACGCCAGCTTGTGCTGCGTTTGTTAACTAGCGTTACCCATCCTACTTGGCTAATCCATTTTGAAACCAATTGATCCGTTAGACCATCTGTTCGAAAATCATGAAACTGATACTCTATACCTCGGGTAGCTAACCATGCTCTCGCTTTCCTAACTGTATCGCAGTTTTTTATCCCATATATTGTTAGCATTCACACTTCCTTAGCTTTAAGTTTTCATTTTATCATGATTGTCTATAACCAATGTTTATCGATATCAGCGAATGGCATATCTTACCCATAAGTTTGGGAGAACCTACTACACCAAGAAAGGCCGAAATACTGCGATACCCATAGTAGCGCTGCACGGTGGTCCAGGTGGTTCCCATCAACCTAATTCCCCTATATTCCAGTTAGCGAAAAATCGGCTAGTTTACGCTTACACTCAGATAGGCAGTGGGAAGAGCTCTCCAACCTCTAAGAAATACTGGAATATAGAAACCTTCGTGCAAGAGCTCGATATTTTAATTAGCGTATGGGGCCTTGATCGATTTCACTTGATGGGTAGTTCATGGGGTACTACTTTAGCCTTGGAGTACTACCTTAGAAGAAGAGGGAAAGGTGTCGTATCTTTGATATTCCAATCCCCACTGTTTAATACTGAAGACTGGAAAAGAGATGGCCGTCGTTTAATCAGAGGCTTACCAAAAGCTACGCAAAAGATTATCAATAGTTGCCACGATATTGGAGCCACTGATTCCCGCGTCTACAAGGAGGCTATGTTCCAGTATTATCTCAAGCACGTCCTACGCAATAAGTCGAAACTTAAAAAGAAAATGACCTCCGGAGATACTAACGGAGAAGAAATATACAACCATATGTGGGGAGCCAGTGAGTTCGCGCCAACAGGCACGCTAAAGAGTTTTGATCGTTTAGCAGATCTCTCAAGAATAAAGATTCCCTCTCTGATTATCTGTGGTCAATATGATGAAGCAACTCCAGAGACCGGTCTACGCTATGCTAATCGGATTAAAAATTGCTCATTTGAGGTTATCGATGATGCTAGCCACTCGATTTGGGCCGAGCGGCCAGCACGTATTAGGCGTGTCGTAAATACCTTCCTTGAAAAAGTAGATCGAATTTAAGAAAGATCCGCAACTTTATTCTTTTCGATAAGATCATAATCAATATGGACGCCTAAACCAGGTTCATTGTGTGCGTGCACATATCCCTCATTATCAACCTCAATCTCGTTAAGGACAGCATGTTTTTGGACATCGTGTGGCAGGAGCACCTCGAAAAACTGAGTATTTTTCATGGCCATGATCATGTGCAGATTCGCGTTATTGTTTAGCGAATTACTGCCATGATGGACTTCGTAGTTCATTTGAAAGGTTTCAGCAACATGCGCTGTTTTCATGCAGGATGTTATTCCACCCTTAATCCAAACATCACCGCGCAGATAGTCGGTAGCTTGCTCCATAATCCAGGGTGCGTACCACTTTGGACCGGCTGCAGGTAACTCGGTCGCCATAAGAGGGATATGTAAAGCCTGCTTTAACTTTTTGTATGCGTATAGGTCATCATTGGCTAAAGGGTCTTCATACCAGTAGAACCCCATATCTTGAATTGCTACTCCGACGCGCAGTGCATCTGGGTAATCATATGCCCAGGTCGAGTCCAGCATAATACGATAGTCGTCGCCGACGGCTTTGCGAACCGCTTCGCAAATACGAATATCTTCTGTAGCAATACCAGGGGGATGTATCTTATAGGCATGCCAACCAGCTTCCTTAAACTTTACTGCTTCCTCGGCGTAATGTGCGGGCGATTCAAGAACTGCAGAGCTAGCATAGGCAGGTATTTTATCTCTAAAAGAACCTAATAATTTGTGCACGGGTAAATTTGCTGCCTTCCCAGCGAGATCCCAGAGAGCAACATCAACTGCAGAAACTATAAATATCCTGTTGCCATAACGCTGCATATTCATCTGCCAGATTTTTTCTCTATTGAATGGATCTTCACCAACGAGGGTAGGTTTGACTGTTTTTATGACAAAAGGTCCGTCTGCCACCGCACTTTGAAATGATGAACCAAGGAAGGCATTACCTTCGATTCCCTCATCTGTCATGATCCTTAAAAGGCCCATTTGAGTAGAACGAGACTTGGTGCTAGTAACAGATTTTGTGTAACGGGTCGCTGGGATATCATTCCATTCCCAAAGTGTCACGGTAACGTCGGTAATTTTCATTTCAGATCCAGGTTTTTGTTAAGGACGACAGTATACCTTTTAATCATGGGATTTTGGTCTAACTCGTGAAGTTACAGATTCAGCCTTTCTTTTTTGTCGAATGATTCCCAACTATTTGTTCCAAACCGAGGTTGGTAATCCACCCACCATAGCTCGCAACATTGGCTGGTAAGATTATTTTACTGCTTGCTAATGACTTCATCGTATCTATGTATTTCTCTTTTACTTGCATTTTTAGTGCTTCGCCCCCTCCATTGGTAGTAAAAACAGCGGCCAGCTTTTCGATTGATTCCGCAGAAGCTTCCGCTATTGCGACGATTTCTGCTGCTTTACCCTCAGCCTCGTTAATACACCGCTGCATTTCCCCCTCAGATCGATTGATTACTTCAGTCTTTAATCCTTCAGATCGATTAATCCGACTTTGTTTATCGCCTTCACTTGAGGCAAGTATAGCCCGTCTATCTCGTTCAGCTCTTACTTGTTTTTCCATTGCGGTTCGGACCGTCTCCGGTGGTGAAATATTTTTTATCTCATATCGGTGGACACGGATCCCCCAGCTACTGCCTGCCTCATCCAATACTTCAACGACCTTGGCACTAATGATATCTCTTTCTTCAAAAGTTCTATCGAGATCTAGTGTCCCAATGACTGATCGTGTTGTTGTTTTGGCTAGTTGAACTGCTGCAAAACGATAATCAGTAATGCCATAACTTGCTTTTACTGGATCAGTCACTGACATGTATATGACACCATCGACCGTGACTTGAACTTCATCTCCTGTAAAACACTCCTGGGGAGGCACATCTATAGCTTCTTCCCTTAAATCTTGGACGAAAGTCACTTTATCAATGAATGGCAGTAGTGCGTGAAATCCGGCATCTAAGGTTTTTTGATACTGGCCAAGACGTTCCACAATATGTGCGGTTTGCGTAGACACGAGACGTATCGATTGGAAGAATTTGATAATAAAAATTAGAAAGATTAGGCTCCAAATTCCTAATAAGACGTAGTCAATCATGAGTTTTTGCCTCCCGTAAACGGCTCATTTATTGATTGGGCTACCTGATCCATGCCGGCAAAGAAACTTTGCATATGTGCCATCTCATTAGGTACCAGCGACACGTCTGCTTCCTCTAATAAATGGGAAAGTCTAGTAACATATTGCTCGACAAGCCTAAGGTTTGCTGCTTCTTTACCATTTGATTTACCGATAGCCTCCGCTATAAGCCTACTTCCAGTTGAAGTTGCTTCAGCTAATATTGAAATTTCACTCGCGCGGCCTTTTGCTTCATTGATGCGTCTTTGTCGTTCACCTTCGGAGAGATTAATGGCTTCTTGTCGCTCACCTTCGGATAGATTGATTGTTGAATCCCTCTCTGCATTAGCAAGCGTAATATCAGCACGTTTCGTCCGCTCGGCCTCCATCTGCTTCTCAAGAGTTTCGATCACGTTCCGAGACGGAATGATATTCATCACTTCATAACGTAGAACTTTAATACCCCAGGGTTCAGAAGCATTATCAATTTCTTTTACAATGGTTTCATTGAGACGTTCTCTTTCCGAGAAAGTTTCACTTAATCTTAGCTTGCCAACTTCTGACCGTACTGTAGTTTGGGCAAGATTAATGGCTGCGATAAGATAGTCTTCAATGCCATAGCTAGCTTTATAGGGATCCATCACTTTTATATACAACAATCCATCTACGTCGACTTGGATATTATCGCGGCTGATACAACTCTGATCTGGAATATTAAGACATTGTTCTCTAGTCTCATGTTTATATGACATTCGATCTACAAACGGAATAAGGAAGTGTAGTCCGGGTTGCAGAACTGCCCTAAATTTTCCTAGACGCTCAATTACTCCAACACAACGCATCGGAATAATTAAGATTAAATTATAAATAATAAACCCAAGGAAAATCACAAGAAATGTTAAGTAAGCCAGCATAGTGTATCTCCTCTTTACATTACTCCAATTGCTTTTCGATAGGGTCTGCAGCAGTCACTAGAAGGCTTATGTTTTCTCGAGATACGATTCGTGCCACGCTACCAGTGCGAATCTCTTGCCCTTCTCCTAAAGCCCGCCAAGTAGTACCCCGAAATTTAACGGTACCAACTTTATCTGCAGGGCCAATGGTCTCTATTACCTCAACCAATTCATCTACCTCATCGAGGATCTCGTTTGTATTAGCAACAGTGGAATCACCCTCAACGAAACGGCTGAAGAGGGCACGCAGTGTAATAATTAGTATCAGAGACGAAATAAAAAATAGGATTAGTGCGCTTGTCCAAGTGGTGACGAGCCCAAAATATAGCGCTGCGGCAACGATGATGCAGGCACTGCCAAGAAAAAACACGATCCCGCCAGGGATAACAACCTCTAGCAGCATTAATACCAGGCCGATAATGAGCCAGCTGAGGGGGTTTAAGAATGAATCCATGTCCCTGATTTGAACTCTTTAGACATAATATGTCAATCTAAAATGGATTGATGGTGGCTTAATAATCTGCGGCAGTATGCTTAAAGACAAAGCCATCTTTGGGCATAAGCAGGCGATGTGTTGGTCCATCTGCGTCTGGATTGGTATCTTCGTAACCTGAGTCTCCCTCCCACATTGCGGTGCTTATGCCTGCCTTATTTGTACCTAAATGAGTGTTGTATACCCTATGAGGATTAGCCCTAAACTTTTGAAGTATTTCAGTTGAGTTATCGTAAAGCGATAACTGATAGAGTGTGACCCAGGTAGGTGCAACGAGATCGATCTCACCCTTGGCATGGCGTTCTAAAGCCTCTGCGGGTTTTATCCATGCATGGGCTTGTATTTCGTGACCATCAACACTGATGGTTTCATGTTCTTTTATAGAGGTTGCAAAGAACCATGTAGCGTAACGGACGGATCTAATGGCAGGGGGTGTCCAATGCGCGAACCAAACAAATTCCTTGGATTGTACTGTAATGCTTGCTTCTTCCATCGTTTCTCTAGCGGCCGCATTACGAGCGGCAACGTCTAAGTCACCATCGGCTGGATAGTCCTCAGGATCGATACGGCCTCCTGGAAACACCCACATTCCACCGAAATTAACTTTGGAGGTGCGATGGAGCATAAGAACTTCAGGACCTGTTTCATGGTCTTTTAGAAGCACAACCGTCGCTGCCGGTATAGCGGGTTTCGTATCTTTATCGGCTATCGTATCACCGTAGAAATCGTTTCGATGTTTATCGTCAGCCATGGGCGCTTCCCAAATCTATAAGAATGGTTAATGTAGCCTACTACTGGTCAACATAGCTAGCGAATGCTGACGTGGATGAGGTTATTCATGTCATACTTCGAAACTTCAAATATAGGAATACCGATGTCTCTTAGTTTCGAACATATTCACCTCATCAATGTGGATCCAAACTCTACCGCTCAATGGTATGTTGAGAAGTTGGGTGCACAAATAATTAGTCAGTATAAAGTGCGCAGTGCACTATAAATTCATCTTAACCTTGGTGGTGTAACCTTGTTAATTCGTGGGCGGAGGGCAGGGTAGAAACCTCAATCGACCAACCCCATGCATCATTATGCAGATTATTCTAGTCATAATGAATGGGAGTAGATCACTTTGGTTTTGTTTATAAAGGAGATCTTCGCCTGTATTCAGCAGAGCTCAAAGACAAAGGTGTAACGTTTCTTGTTGAGCCCTATGATTTTATGTCGGGGATGTTAATTAGCTATATTGCTGCCCCGGATAATATAAGTATTGAGATCCTTCAAGCTCAAGCTTAATTTATTGGGGTTGTCTATGCCGAGGAATGATCTATAAACATCCAAGTGGATTTAAACACTATTGCACTCTGTTTCAATAGTGTTTGAGCGTTTGCTAAGCCTTTAAATTTTTACTAAACGCTTATTAAGGGGTCCATAGTCACGTACGTTAGAAGCTGTTTGGCTAAGGTGAAAGATTGTTTGGAGACAGACACTTATTGACTAGAACAGATGGCTTGGGTTTAATAGCGCCCTTGCTAGAGAGACTCTAGAATCAATCTTTGAGTTGGCCAGATAGCTCAGTCGGTAGAGCAGAGGATTGAAAATCCTCGTGTCGGTAGTTCGATTCTACCTCTGGCCACCAAATTTAGGTTTTTGCTCAAGGTATGAGCGCATTGAGCCTCCCAGAATTTATGACTTTAGAACCTTCACGATGCCAAGGTTTCCGTCGATTTCTAGCCTATCCCCTGACTTGATTCGCTGGGTCCCATTACCAATGCCAAGGACTGCGGGAATGCCATACTCTCTCGCAACAATGGAACCGTGAGCAAGAATACTACCGATGTCCGTTACCAGAGCTATCGCATGGGGAAACAGCTGGGTCCATGCAGGCGTGGTTAGAGGGCAAACCAGTATGGAGTTTGGCTCCATCTTGTCAAAATCACCAGGATTCATAATGACACTGGCAATACCCGTTATCTTGCCTGGAGAAACTGCGAAACCAGTGAAGGTCTCACTATCATTATCATTGCTCCGAATAGTTGCGAGCGGATTCGCAGTATTTTTTGATTCTTTTAGCGGTGGTATTGCAGGTGGCTGATCCATACGTAAGCGCATTGCGCGTAATTCCCTTTCTTTCTGTGCTTGTTGTCCAAGGGAGGGGAGAGCTTCGTTATTAGCGAGCGCTGCTATGGCAGTTTCAAGCCCTTCACTGGTTATGTAAAAAATATCATCAGTATATTTAAACGTACCAATGTCCTTCATTCGGCGACCCATCTCCAACGCCCAGGGACGCAGCGTTGACCAGGCGAGCCCCATATAGAATAGGGCTTCTTCACGGGCGGGGTAGTTTATACGTGCGGTCCAGTAGTATTGTAGAAACTCCAGTCGTTGCTTCCCCTTGAAGAATTTTAATGCCTGCCATAATTTGCGCCTTCGGTTTTTACTTACCTCTTTCTGTCTTGTATTGAGGTCAAATCCGGGGGTTTTAACCATTGCTTTAAGACTCATTGCAAATGGTTCAGAAGCCTCCTCAAGAGTCGGTTCTACAAAATCAAGATTGAAAACTTGCCTACCATATTGATGCAGATATTGGTTAATAGCTTGTTTAATAGCTTTACCCTCTGCGTGATTACCCAACGTATCAAGGAGCTTTTTGGCAGGGGTCAAGATAGTCAGTTCGTATAAGGATGGAGTTTCGCGAATCTGCGTTGCGATCGCTCGCATTGCAACTTCCGCATCTAGTGTTCGAGACGTAAAACCAGATAGGAAAGAGCCACTGATTAACCCTTCTCCAGGTGCGTTTTCTTCCAAGAAACTCTGGAATCCACCATCTGTTGCCTTGGCAGTTCCAATTACACCACGTAGAGCTTGCCAGTATTTTGCTTCAGTTAAGCTCAGGTCTCTAAGACCCTGCAGTAATTCGTTTTCGGTTGCGTTGCCTGGATCAACTTTGTCCCATCTCTCAATGTTAGCCAGATACTCTGGTAGTTGCTTCGTTTCCCAGTGCTTAAGCACTGGGTAGCGCTTAAACGATCGATAGAATCTTGCAATTAAATAGATAAAATGGAAACGACCATTTTTAAGCTCATCAATTAAATATTTATTTTTTAATGCCCCTTTTAGCGTCTTGTACCACGGTTGTTTTTTCTGTGTCTCTCCGAGCTTATCCATATAGCCTTTCCATTCATCAGCCCCACTAAGAGAAATGGGCTGATAGGCGTAGCCATTAACGGTAGTTACTACAAAGTTTTTCAACCAGGTTTTTGTGTGAATACCTTCCCATTCCCAGCCTTCGGGCCACTTTTGAGAGTCAAAAAGCCCCTTGAGATAAAGATCTTGAAACAGAGGTGAAAGTGGATCCGGCATATTTTCGGCGACCTGTCTTTTCAATAATTGTACATTTTCGATCTCTGGCCAGCTCACATTCTTTAGCGGTGGCAAGGGAAGATTAGTAATTGGTCTTGATTGTAATAAGTGTAGTTTTCCTTTAGAAAAAGCCCATTCGATATCTTGAGGTAGACCTTCGTATAGTTGCTCGACC
>NZGG01000016.1 GCA_002690865.1 Gammaproteobacteria bacterium
GAGAGTAGGACATTGTCAGGTATTAAATAAAAAAAGGCTCACCTCTTGGTGGGCCTTTTCTTTTTCTGCTATACCTTCCATTTTTTTGTGTTAAGTTATTTCGAATCGTATTTTGAGCAACATGCTCATATATAAACATCGGCAGCCTTTTCAGCTTCGCAACCTATAAGACCGAGGTATGATGAAAGGGTAGCTGTTAATGAAATACAACAGTACGTTGACCATTAAGAAGAATGCGATGTTCAGCGTGGTAGCGAACTGCTTTAGCAAGAACCATACGTTCAATGTCTCTTCCAACAGCGGCTAGCGTTTTTGTATCCATTCGGTGGTCAACCCTCTCCACTCCTTGCTCAATAATTGGGCCTTCATCGAGATCTGTAGTCACGTAATGCGCTGTTGCTCCGATGAGCTTTACTCCTCGGTCAAATGCTTGATGGTAGGGCCGAGCCCCTTTGAAACCTGGTAAGAAAGAGTGGTGGATATTGATTATCCGACCAGGTAAGCGCCTGCAAAGGGCTGGCCCAAGTATTTGCATGTACCTTGCTAGCACCACGAAATCGATATTCCGTTTTTCTATTTCGCTAAGCAGCTCCTGCTCCAATTTAACTTTATTGTCTACTGATATGTGAAGGAAGTCGATTCCCTCTGCATTAACAATAGAGTGGACATCACGATGGTTTGATACCACGAGTGCAATTTTGATCGGTAATTCTTCGTTCTTTGTTCGATAAAGGAGGTCAACAAGACAATGGTCCTGTTTTGAAACCATAATCATTACCTCAGGCTTCTCGTTAGCAACCCATAAACCCCAAGACATTCGATGTTCGTTAGCTATTAAAGAAAATGTCTGAATTAAATTGTCCTGAAAATCGGAGTTATGCTCGCTTTCTCCCCGAAAGTGCACGCGCATAAAAAAGTTCGCGCTCTCAGGGTCTCCAAATTGATCGCTATCGATAATGTTACACTTTTTATCAAATAGCCAGTTGGACACTGTCCGAACAAGACCGGCTTTGTCTGGACATGACAAATTTAGGATAAACTCCACGTAATCGGTGCTCAATTTTTGTAGATAATTGATTTTAATGATTTCGTTACATGAAATACAGATGTAAGCTTAATTAGCAGCATTACTGCTGCGCTCCCGTCTTTAAATATTAGCTTCTGTGGTATTCAGTAAATCGAGGCTTGATTGTAATAATTGTACAATTTTGTTAATAAGCGGGTATTTCGCTTCTGGTTCTGTAGAATAGAACTAATTGCAGTACGAATCTAAAGGGGAAAATCATGGTAAAAAAAATTGTCTTGGGAACGATGTTTGCTTTAGCACCCTTCGTGCAAGCACAGGACGAAATCGAAGAGATCATAGTTCTGGCCCAGAAAAAAGAACAGACGCTACAGGAAGTACCTGTCGCAGTATCGGTAGTCGATGCAAAGGTTATACAGAGAGCTCAGATTAATGATCCAATTGATTTACAAACTATTGTTCCATCACTTCAAGTAACTCAGCTTCAGAGTTCGAGGAATACGAATTTTTTAATCCGAGGATTTGGAAACGGCGCTAATAATTCGGGAATAGAACCCTCTGTTGGAGTTTTCGTCGATGGTGTGTATCGCTCACGAACTTTCTCAGTTCTAAACGAACTACCTCATTTGGAGCGTATTGAGGTCCTAAGGGGACCCCAAAGCACACTGTTTGGGAAAAATGCATCCGCCGGCGTCATTAATATAGTCACCAAGACTGCTGACCCTACGACAATGGAGGGCCCGTCTGGCAGCATATCAGCGACTATAGGCTCCTACGATCAGCGCTTGCTTCGCGGAAATTTTGAAATACCACTTTCTGACACTGTCGGTTTTGGCCTTTCGGGATATAAGCATGATCGGGACGGATATTTTACTAACTTGGTCAGTGAAAATGAAATTAATGACCGCTCACGATCAGGCGTAAGAGGTGAATTCACCTACTATCCCAGTGATACCCTTTCTATGCGGCTGATTATGGACGCTAATGAAATTGATGAGTTGTGTTGCGGCGTAGCGAATCTTGTACTAGGACCTACTGGCCCTGGTATCCGAGCTGCAGGAGGCGACGTGATTCCTGAGGATCCCTTTATCAGGAAGCAATTTCTCGATTTTGATCCCACCAACAAGCTCGATACAAAGGGAATTTCTTTAGAGATAAATCTTGACGTCAATGAGTCTTTAGATCTGACTTATATTTTGGCTCGCAGAGTGTTTTCTATGGAGGAAAATGTCGATGTAGATTTTACTTCAGCAGCTATTCTGGCCTACAACACGACCGATGCTTCAATAAATACAACCACGCATGAAATGCGCTTAGCTTACGACGGGGGCCGGCTAGAGTGGGTGGTAGGTTCATTCTTCTTTGAAGAGGATGTCACGCAGGTGACTGATCTTAAGTATGGCCCTGGGTTTCGACCTTATGTTGATGCGATCAGCGCTAGCGCTGTGAGCGCTACAGAAATTGCGCTTGGTGCCCCAACGGGAAGTTTCTTTGGCGCCTACCAAGGTGTGCTTGAGAATGCGGGCCAGGACGATGAAACATTATCGCTATTCGCCCAGATGGATTTTGCAATCACCGACAAGCTGGAATTAACTTTGGGAGCTAATTATACTTCCGTAGCTAAAAGTGCCTACTTAAATCAAGAGAATGATGATGTTTTCTCCGGTACTGATTTCGTTCAGGCTGGGTTTGCAGGGGCGTTTATGACCTTGACTGGCGGAATGGCTCCAACGCCCGCGAATTTTGCAGCAGTTCCCTCAGCAGCTGCAGCAGCGAGTACTTTAAGCGTTACACCATGTTCTGCCTCGGCACCACCGCCAGGATGTAATCAGCTACTAGCTTTGGTCCCGTATCAGTTTTTACCGCCATACTTAGATTATCCGAATAGTGTAGAGCCCGGTGAAACGAGAGATTCAGAGGTAACGGTGACGGCACGGCTTGCTTACGATATCTCTGATACTTTAAATACGTATGTTAGTTATGCGACAGGTTATAAGCCTACATCTTGGAACTTTACGCGAGATTCAAGGCCATTTGCGAGAGACCTAACCGCTTTGACAGAAGCTGGCTTATTAGTTACCAATATCACGACAGGAACGCGATACGCAGAACCAGAGGAAGCAACTGTCTTTGAAGTTGGGATGAAGGCAAAGTGGTCCGAAAATTATCTCAATCTTACTTATTTCAATCAGGAAATTATAAACTTCCAGTCCAATACGTTTGCTGGCACTGCGTTTAACTTCACTAATGCCGGCAAACAGAGTGTTGATGGTATAGAATTTGATCTCCGTTTGATGGCTTCAGAATCGCTAGAATTGATGCTCCTTGCAACGATTATGGATCCAAGGTACGAGTCTTTTGTTGGTGCAGAGGGGGTGAATGGACCAGAAGATTTAAGCGGAACACAGCCAGCAGGTCTCCACAAAAGGACTATAATCACTGCAGCGACCTATTTCTTTGAGTTAAGTCCTTCAGTGAGAGGCTTCCTCAGAGCGGACTTGTTATCGAAAAGCGACGTGCAGGTAGTTGAAAATGTCGCTCCGGAAGTGGCTTCACGTAGTGTTAATAAACTCAACGCGAGTATCGGGCTGACTTTTGATGATCGATATGATCTTACACTCTGGGCTCGTAATCTAAACGAAGATGACTACCTGCAGTCTGCTTTTCCTTCTCCGGCGCAGGCGGGGACGTTCTCAGGTTACCCAAATCAACCAAGAACAATAGGTATGACATTTAGCTCAGCATTTTAATGCGGTCTCTTAGATCTCGGTTTAGTTCACTAACTGTGGGCTAAACCTGGGTTTTATCCATTATTATGAGAGCAATTGTCTGTCTCCTCGCAAGCATCATTATATTATTAGGATGGCTGATGTCATTAATGAGATTTACGTATTTTTGATCCTTGCCTCCCTAAATAAATTGGGCCTTTTGGGTTTATTAACAAAGATAATCGATCAAAAAGTAACTCTGTGTTCTGATATTGTCTGACTAGTCTTTTTCCATAAGGCCAGATGCTCTTTCGATAGCTAAACCAAAATCCTCCATAAAGTCATATACAACTTGTTTAGATGTTGTTGGCTCGTTCATCAAACCCACTGCCTGGCCAACCCAGTATGTGGCTAGTTCTTTGGCACCCTCGTGTCCATTCTCTGATAGCTTTGAGATACGACCAAGAGCAGGTTCGCTGATTAACCCCTGCAAAGGCATAGGAAGGGGTGGGGGCGCATGTTCTTCTGTCCAAGCATCTGTCCAGGCGGAGCGGAGTTGTCGTGTGGGTTTACCTGTACGACTTCGAGAGCGGACCGTATGTCTGGAGGTCGCTGCTAACATTTTTTGTTTCACTACTGACAGAGTTTCCGCCTCTGCAGTTGTTAACCAAACCGAACCGCACCATGCGCCTGCAGCTCCCATGGTCATTGCTGCCGCCATTTGTCTTCCTGTGGCAATACCTCCAGCTGCAAGCACGGGAATATCGCCATAGGGCTCGAGCGCACGAATCACCTCGGGTAGTACCACCATTGTTGAGATCTCACCACAGTGGCCACCGGCTTCTGTTCCTGAAACTATTACTACGTCAACGCCTGCTTCAGCATGCTTGATTGCATGTTCTTTTGCTCCAGCAAGGGCGCCTACTAGTACCCCAGCGGATTTGGCTTTATCTCGCATAAACTCCGGAGGAACGCCCAAAGCATTGACCAGCATTCGACAACCTGAGTGGGACAGTGCTACATCAAGAATTGGTGCAGCGCCCACCTCCCGCATGTTATCACCATGATTATCGCCAATTTTATTATCCCATAGGTTATTGGTATCGATTTTATGTTTCTCAAGAAGCGACTCTATATAAGTTCGATGTTCCTGAGGTATCGCGGCTTCAATCTCTTTTGCTGTCGCGGACTCTTCTTTATTGCGGAAATCAGCGGGAACCAAAATATCAACACCATAAGGTTTGTTGTCAATATGTTGGTCTATCCATTTAAGTTCAATTTCTAGAGATTTCGGAGTGTGCCCAGTTGCGCCTAAACAACCGAAACCGCCGGCCTTACTAACCTCTGCAACAACGTCACGACAGTGACTGAATGCAAATAGGGGAAACTTAATTCCTAATTGTTCACAAAGTTTTGATTTCATCCATTCCTCCATATTTGGTGCTCGGACACTCGAGTGAGCGTAACCTACGATACTGAAGTCGAAATGTATCCATAGAAGGCACACAACTTCCTCGATCTAAACACAAATTAGTCTCGGCTATATGTACCGATAAGCCGATTCATCCCTATTACATTTGGTTCAACCTTAGCCAGAAGATCCCATAAATTGAGTTTCTCTGGTAGCGAGGGTTTAATATCAAGAGCCAACACCCAGAAAAAATAATGATGGATTCCATGACCATTCGGTGGCATTGGACCGCCATAGCCCTCATTCCCAAAGTCATTGATCCCTGATGTGTACATATCTGTTCCTTCTGGCAGGGATATTACATTGTGTGGAATATTGTAGAGTACCCAGTGAACATAGCCGTAGTGTCCTGGAGAGACTAGGGGCGCGTCAGGATCATGACAAATTAGCGCAAAGGATTTTGTTGTTTCTGGAGCATCAGTCCATGTTAGCTGAGGTGATATGTCAGTGCCTTCGCCAGTATATTTTTTAGGGATATTACCTTGATTGGTGAAAGCTGAACTTGCGAGCTGCATGCTTGATAATGCGAATCCCATAGAAAATCTCCGATCAAATTTAAACTGTTATCGTCGCATGAATTTTCACAATGGTAAATTGACTGAATCCCTTTATTGGCCTTTCTTTAGCACCTGCATGCAAACTCATAATTTGCCAAGCTGGTTTGTGTTAATGTCATCGAATGGATTCAATCAGTCAGGATGAGATTTCCCATGTGTTTGGCGTCGAGCAAGTGTTTCTGCCAGATGTATCGGTAATTGAGTGGAATAATTTAGATTATCTGGGATGGGTACACCCATCTGGCTCGCAGGCCTATGTGGTCTTGGTATCACCAGAAACTGGTAGGTTGGCGGGAGGTATCCTGAACCGAACCCTTAGGGTATCTATTAGACAACGATTTGAAATGTGTTCATGGTGCCATCACGTCCATCGATATAACGGTACGGCAATGTTTACTTTGTCGGTAAAGGGAACTAGAGGTAGACATTATATTGGCAAGGTTCTTTGTAAAAATCTAGATTGTAGTTTACGAATTCGTAATTTAATTGAGCCAAGTTCTTACATGACAGAAACGCTTTATACGGAGGCCCGAGTATGGCGTATGCAGAAATCCATGCATCGGTGGTTAAAGAAAGCAAAACGTTTATAGGCTTTACCGATGGAGTTACGTCAAAGAGCTGATCAGGTCGTTCGCCCGCAAGGGCGAATATTCTATGGTTGGTATATTGCCGGAGCAGCTGGTGGACTGCAGGGTATATCGATGCTGCTCTGGATGCAATCTTACGGGGCTTATGTGGTTCTCCTTCAGGAAGAATTTGGATGGGGAAAGGCTTGGCTGGCTGGTGCGTTTGCGATGACTCGGATTGAGAGTGGTGTGCTGGGGCCGTTGCAGGGTTGGCTGACGGATAGATACGGTCCCAGAGCAATTTTGAGGGCAGGCATATTTATTTTTGGGATAGGTTTTTTCTTATTTAGCCAAGTTCATAACCTGCTAATGTTTTATATTGCATTTGCCTTGATTGCAGTGGGTGCTAGCTTTGGCGGTTTCGCTACTGTTATGGTAGCGATTGTAAATTGGTTTGATCGCCATCGTTCCAAAGCGATCGCTTTCTCTCTTCTTGGGGGCTCTATCGGGAGTTTGTCGGTACCCATTGTGTTTGCTTGCTTAGACTTTTATGGATGGAGAATAACCGCAATTATGTCTGGTTTTCTTATTATTGTTTTAGGTTTGCCACTAGCACAAGTAGTGAGACATAAACCCGTCTTATACGGAGAGACCGCCGATGGTATTAAATTGTCTGGAGAGGCAGCGAACCAAAAATTAATTAAAAAGAGCCCTGATTTTACTGCACGTGAGGCCATGAGGTCTCGGGCATTTTGGTTGATATCAATTGGACACGCTTGCTCTTTGCTCACGGTATCAGCCGTTATGGTCCATTTAGTGCCGCATCTGACGGAGGGATTAAATTATTCCTTAAAGCAGGCAGGTTATGTTGTTGCGTTTTTAGCGGCGAGTCAACTTGTAGGCCAGGTGGTTGGTGGTTATCTTGGAGATCGTTTCGATAAACGATTGATATGTACTGTCTGTATGGTGGCTCATGCAGTTGGTATTATGTCAGTGACGTTTGCTAATTCACTATTAATGGTGATTGGGTTCGCAATAATTTACGGTGTGAGCTGGGGTGTGCGTGGGCCAAACCTTGTTGGTCTCCGTGCAGACTATTTTGGTACGCGCTCTTATGGGACGATTATGGGATTTTCTTCTCTGATCGCCATGTTCGGAATGTCCATTGGCCCGATTTTGGCTGGTTATCTTGCTGATGTTCAGGGACATTACGAATTAGGCTTTACTCTTTTGGCTGCTGGCGCTTTTTTTGGTTCTTTCGCATTCCTTGCTGCAATTCCTCCAAAGAGGTTAGTAATATAGGTAAGAGCATGAATAAATGTGAAGATATTAGGAGTTGGGGTACAAGCCCAAAGTGAAATTGCAAACTTTTCATTATCTAAAAAAAATAGGGATAGATCTTTGGGTTTCTCGTCCGCCACCTCGAAGCGATTCAGTGGATTCACCTTTCTATTGTTTATTTTTAAATTATCATTCTGTCGGGTTTTGTTGTTCGCTTGATCCAAAAGCGGAAAGGATTCCTCCAGCTATCCTAAGGTTTCTTGATGATTTGGCGTTTGCATTTTCCATCCGAAAGCAATTACCTCATATTGGCGAGTTGCATTGGCCTCTACCTCGAAACTCAGATTACAGCCTCCAAGAAGCGGTTCGGTTATTGGTTAATGCTTTACCAGAAAAAGTGCTAGTTTTTGGGGGGCGAGTTGCGAATTATGTGTGTGATGTGGATGATGGCAAGCCCAGTGTTGGAAATGATGTCAAACAGATTCTCGTTGCTGACGATATTCTTTGCTATTTGGGAAATCCACAGGCTAAAGAAGATCTCTGGGTTACTATGAATAATACAGGGTTGATTAATGGTGATAGCTCAACCAAATCATGATATTCGGAGAATGGTAGTAAGCGATATTGATCGTGTAATATTCAACGAGCGCAGCAGTTATACTCACCCGTGGACTGAAGCAATTTTTCGTGATTGCTTGCGGGCGAAGCACGAATGCTGGGTAGTCTATTACATTGGTAACCCAATTGGGCATTCTGTGTTGTCAGTAGCGGCTCAGGAGGCTCATCTGTTGAATGTATGCATTCATCCTGACCGGCAAGGCAAAGGTTTTGGTAGAGAATTAGTTGCTTTTATGCTTGACTGCGCTCGGGCTAAGGGAGCGGCCCAAGTTTTTCTTGAGGTTCGAGCTTCAAATATCGGGGCATATAAACTTTATGAGTCTATTGGATTTAACGAAATCGGTGTCCGTGAAAATTACTACCCTGCTTATATAGGTAGGGAAGATGCTCTAGTGTTAGGTAAAGAGTTGCTCTAATTGATTAAAGAAAAAGTTGAAAACCGTCGCACCTTCGCCATCATTTCTCATCCAGATGCTGGGAAAACGACCATTACTGAAAAACTTTTGCTATATGGAAAAGCGATCCAGCTAGCAGGAACAGTCAAGGCGCGAAAGTCTGATCGACATGCGACTTCTGATTGGATGGAAATGGAAAAGCAAAGAGGTATTTCGGTAACGACCTCAGTCATGCAATTTCCCTATAGGGGGAAAGTTGTGAACCTGTTAGATACCCCGGGGCATGAAGATTTTTCAGAAGACACTTATCGCACACTAACTGCAGTTGACTCGGTGTTGATGGTTATCGATGGCTCTAAAGGAGTAGAGGATCGGACCATAAAACTTATGGAGGTTTGTCGTTTAAGGAATACCCCGATAATAACCTTCATCAACAAACTTGATAGAGAGGTCCGTGATCCGGTAGAGGTTTTGGATGAGATTGAAAGTATACTAAATATAAAATGCTCCCCTATGACCTGGCCCATAGGTATGGGGCCTCGGTTTAGAGGTGTTTATCATTTAGCGCGGGACCAAATTACCTTATTTTCGCACAGTAAGGGTGATACCATCGAAGACGAAGAGATTATTGACGGCCTCGAAAGTCATGACGCAATTGCTGCTCTTGCAGAACAGCATGAAACGCTAGTTGATGAAATCGAATTACTTCAAGGTGCGAGCCACAAGTTTGATTTGACAGAATATCAAGAAGGTAATTTGACGCCTGTTTATTTTGGGACTGCACTGAGAAATTTCGGGGTAATGGAAATGCTAGACGATTTTGTCGAGTATGCCCCTGTCCCCTTACCCCGAGAAACCGATGTGGGAACGATTAATTCGATAGACGAAGAGTTCTCTGGTTTTGTTTTTAAGATACAAGCGAATATGGATCCGAGACATCGTGATCGCGTTGCCTTTATGAGAGTTTGTTCGGGGCAATACTTGCAAGGTATGAAGATTAGGCATGTCCGACTTGGTAAGGATATTCGCATAAGTGATGCGGTAACCTTTCTTGCTGGTGAGCGGACTCAAGCAGATGAGGCATGTTCTGGAGATATCATCGGTTTGCATAATCACGGCACAATTCAGATTGGGGACACCTTCACTTCAGGCCGTAATTTTCGGTACCTGGGTATTCCTCATTTTGCTCCAGAGTTATTCCGCCGAGTTCGGCTAAATGATCCACTAAAGAGTAAGCAGCTGCGTCAAGGGTTAACCCAACTGGCAGAAGAAGGAGCAATGCAAGTTTTTATGCCATTGGTCAATAATGATCTTATTCTTGGTGCAGTTGGAGTGCTGCAATTCGATGTAGTTGTATTTAGGTTGCGAGATGAATACGGCGTTGAGTGTTCTTACGAGCCCGTAAATATTGCAACTGCACGATGGATAGAATGCATTGATTCTAAAAAACTTACAGAGTTCAGGAATCGCGCAGACGCTAATCTTGCGATTGATGGAGGAGGCCACATCACTTATCTAGCTCCATCAATGGTTAATCTAAAGTTAATTGAGGAGAAGTGGCCGGATATTCAGTTTCAGACGACTCGAGAGATTACGTAAATACGCATTAATCAACCATATCACTATATGGGTTTACTATGTCTAGCTGGATATTATGTTTTTGACCAGGAATCTTGATATTTTCGTTCGAAAGTTTGAGATGGCTACCCTCAATTACGTCCTCACCAAATTTATATATGATCGAGTTTTCCCCAGCTATCATTGATTCGTCATAATTCTCCAAAGTTTCCCTAACAGATTCGTTCAACTTTGCATGCTTCATTAGGACGGTTTTACCATGTTTCTTTTCAAGCATGTTTTTTGTTACTTGAGGCGAGAGAATAGCAGCGGTGGCATTATTTCCACCAAAACCTTTTGAGTTTATAAATGCAGCGTCCATAGTGTCGGGCAGCATCTCTCGATGCTCTAGAAGGAAATCTAAATTATTTGTGCAGACGTCCGGAGCAACATGATCGATCGTTGTTATTCCCGGGATAATACCATCCACCCAGGCCCCTAACACACTCATGAGCTGATCACCTGATGCACATGCAATGGAGTGGCCGATATACGCTTTGATAGCTGTGATTGGCCAGTTTTTTATACCGAAAGCAGTTGCCAACTCGCTAAATATATGGGACTCAGTAGTCCGATTTTGAGGTGTGCCTGTTCCATGAGCGGACATATAAGAATTCGAACGCAATGCATTTTCTCCCAGTATAGATCGAACTACACCCATCGCTTTCCCTACTGTTATGTAATTCCCAATTCCGGGACCGGGAATAGATTTCTTAAAGCCATCTGCATTAACGAAAACGTCAGCCACACTACCGTAAATATTAGCGCCAAGTTCCATAGCTAGTTCATCATCACATAGGACGATAAACTGAGAGGCTTCGGCTAATGTGAATCCACAATTAATTGCGAAAGGACGGCACGCGCGACGGTAGTCGGGTTCTCCTGAGTTTGAGCCTTCAATCTTCCTAAGCGCATCATCCTCTGCGAGGGCTCCCATCGTTCGATATCCCTCAATGATCTCAGGCGTTAAGGGAGCTTCGCTTGCCCCAACAACGGAGACTCGATATTTCCCGGAGCGGATATCTTGGATACCCTGACGTAGATTATATAAAAATGTGGCACAGGCCCCTATATTCGCTCCCGTTGTACCTATATTCCCAAGAATGTAGGCATTGATGAAATCTGCTGTCATTTCAGCAAGACCGAGAGCAACATTTTTTGAGCTGACACGTTTGCCAATAAGACTAGACTGAAGAAGTCCACCACTACCATTGTGGTCAAGCTGTCCCATAGCGCTGCTGGCATAAACAGAGATCTGATCTCCAGGGACCTTGTCTGTAATTTTCTCCCAATCAATTCCTAGAGAATTGATTGCATCTGATGCTCCAAAAACTGTTAGTTGAAGTCCCCTAGGGTGATTCCGGCTTTGGTACATGCTTTCTGGATTGAAGCCTGTTGGCAGCTGTCCTGCAGCATGTACCTTGGAGATACGTGTATCCGGTAACAGGACCTTAAGCTCATTTTTTATCGTGACTTTTACTTCTGCTTCTGATGCCGCTTCCACATTCCATGTTTCTGGGATCAGACCGGGAAGCTGGGTTTTTTTGACAATGAAAGATGTTTGTCGTCCTGAAAGTGTATTGAGCTCTGCTGATCTTTGCAGCAAAATTGAATCTGCATCAAATAAATTGTGCTCAAGCTTTCTAATCAGTGTATGTTGCAGCAGTATTTCGCGTTCAGTATCTGTGGAGGGCTGCGCGCGCTGCATAAGCGCTGCGAGAGAAGCATAGGTTTTTTCGCGCTTCGCTGCTTCTATCTTATCGATCACAAGACGACGGTAGCCGTGATGAGCTGAACTTCGACCTGCGGGATTAATACCACCAAATCCAACTATAATGGGAAGGCGTGACAACGAACTCTCCGTCTATTGATATTTAGGGCATTGTACGTGTTTGCAGTCTCTAAGATCTACTATGTCTAGTTAGACCATTTCAATAGCAATAGCATTAGCTTCACCTCCACCAATACAGAGCGCGGCAATTCCTTTTTTCTTCCCTGTGATCTGTAAAGCATGTATCAGCGAAACGATAATTCTTGAGCCTGAGGATCCGATAGGATGTCCCTGAGCGCAAGCACCCCCATGGATATTCACCTTTTGTGGATCAAGTGCCAGTTCTTGTATAGCAAGCATAGTTACCATAGCAAAAGCCTCGTTTATTTCGAAAAGATCGACGTCGTCTTTTCCCCAACCCGCTTTTTCTATGACTTTTTGGATGGCGCCGATAGGCGCTACTGTAAATCTTGAAGGTTCTATTGAATTTGTATCATGAGCAACGAATTTTGCCATAGGAGTAAGGTCCTTTTCTAAAACTGCCCTTCCGCTAGCAAGGACCAGTGCTGAAGCACCATCTGAAATTGAGCTAGAATTTGCGGCAGTGATGGTGCCATCTTGTTTGAAAGCCGGACGTAATTTTGGGATTCGAGCTATATCTGCTTTATGTGGTTGCTCATCATTTAGTATGGTCACCTCTCCCTTTTTTTTAGATATCGTAATTGGCACAATCTCAGCTTTAAGTAGGCCAGAGCCTATTGCTGATTGGGCCCTCTTTAGTGATTGAATAGCAAACTCATCCATTTCTTCCCGAGTTAATTGGTATTGATCAGCTACTTCTTGGGCGAAAGAACCCATAGACCTTCCAGATTGTGCATCTTCTAGTCCATCCGTAAACATTGAATCTTGAACTTCGCCATGTCCCATACGCATTCCATCTCTTGCCTTCATAAGTATGTAAGGGGAGTTTGTCATGCTTTCCATCCCTCCGGCGACCATGATTTCATTCGTTCCTGCTTTAATCAGGTCATGGGATAACATAACCGCTTTCATTCCAGACCCACAGAGTTTGTTTATCGTGGTTGCGCCTGAAGTAACAGGGATGCCTGCATCCATAGCCGCTTGGCGAGCTGGTGCCTGACGAAGACCGCTAGTTAAAACGCAGCCCATAATCGTCTCTTCCACCTCATCTCCGTCAATTCCCGCGCGGACAATCGCTTCTTTAATAGCGCGTGCCCCAAGGTCCACAGCACTTAAGTCTGCTAATGACCCTTGTAAGCTCCCCATCGGTGTTCGTGCGCCTGATGCGATAAATACTGAGTCTTTGTTATTCATAATTTCGGGTCCGCATTTGAAGTTGGTTGTTAATAAAAAAATAAATGACTATATACTTAAATCCTAATGATCGTTTTTATTTAAATCAAGACGCCCTGTTGTTTTACCATTTGGATAGCTCAGCTCAATCTGGTTTAAGCAGATTTATTTATCGTATATGTGAGCGTTGTAAGGATGCATAATGTTTAACAGGAAGATTATTACTCCTGTAAATTCCGTAACTTCACCACGCCGTGATGAATCAACCATTAGCTCTACTATAAGGACGATTAATAGATACCCTAGAATTTGATAATTTCTTGGCATAGGTATTCCCATTCGATCGAAAGAAGATGCAACCAAAGGGTTGTTGCGATAGAAAGGCGTCATTACAAAGAGATAAATGCAAAGACCAAACGCTAAACTAGTTCCGAATATGATTTTGTTGACGCTGAATTCTTTGCCCTCTAGTTCTAAAACAAGGTTATGTAGACCTGTCTCTTGTTGTTTGTTGTGGGCCAGAAAAAAATTTGGCGATTCAATTTCAAAGATTCTTTGTCCCCAAGAAATTTCTTCACCGGCTCCAAAAAGACAAAAGAAAGCAAGAATTGCGGTGGTGCAGACAAATCGAGTTTCTCGCCTACCCCAAATATTTATCAATCGGCGAATGCAAACCATGAGACCAATAATCAAGGCAAAGGATGTTGCATACTCGATAAAGCCATCTTCTTTTATATAATAAAGGGTAAATGCGGACGGATTAACTTTTGCGTGGATTACGGAAAAGACGAGGAACGCGCCGACTAAAAATAGGAGCCCTTCCTTACCCACTTCAGGGTTAGGCCATCGCCAAGCCTTCTTGAAATTAAATAAACACCAAATGGCAAGTAAGGGATCCATCAGATAGTCCCAAAGATTATTCGAACTTAGGAAGCCTGTCTGGTAACAGGACCAGCTTATAATTATTAGTCCTCCGATGTAGTACCAACTGCGATAAATACTCAGTCCAAAGAATGCAACAATTAAAGGTGTTAGTACTAGTGGATAGTAACCATGGCTATAGATATCCGTTCCAGAAAATCCCAGTGCGGTAGGATATAAAATAATAGCGACCAGACTAATTATTATTTGAAGACGGGCTACCTCTTCATTAAATGTACCAGGAAGTTTCCTCCCAGTTAGATTTTGGCAAAAAAATAGCGTTAATAGCGCAAGTGAAACAGGACTGAGATCTCCAGCTACGATAGTGGCGTAAGTAGCTATACTAATACCTTCAATAGGTATTAGCGCCGTTAGAAATACGACGATAAAAATTGCGCCTTGCAACCCCCTTGTTTTTTTTCGAAAGAAAAAAGATGCTACCGTCGCAAGAAAAAATGTTGCTGAAATAAGTGGTATATAGTTCATCAGAGTTTTGCTGTTATCCAGCTAGCATTAAAGATGATATGTTTTATTAATTGTCTATTCCATGTGAATAGGAGGTGTATTTTATCGTTGGAGTCTCTTATCAGTGCAGGGTAAGAGAATTCGGAAGTTTCTTTAGTTTTTGAGTAATCGAAGCGATGTAAAATTTGCCAGTCAGTAGGCGTTGAGATTGCAAGGCTCAGATCATTTCGCCCTTGAGTGGTGTTATTGAAGACTAGTAGCGTTTCATTCTGGAAGGGAATTGCGTCTATAGCTGCATCTGGATTGGGTAGCACTAATGCTTCGCCTTCAGT
Source organism: Gammaproteobacteria bacterium (assembly GCA_002690865.1). Lineage (GTDB taxonomy): Bacteria > Pseudomonadota > Gammaproteobacteria > Pseudomonadales > Azotimanducaceae > UBA7455. The sequence continues at coordinate 15,041 of NZGG01000016.1, forward strand.
CCATGAGTAACCGCTATCATTCGTTTTGATCTGAATAATTTGGCGTGGTTTGTTGCCAGCGTTTCTCAAAAGGGCTATCGCCTCAGTTTCGCTTTTAGCTACTATTGCGGGCTGCAGTGTAGAGATTCCGTGACTTAGTCTGGTTTTCTCGATAATTTCTCCTGACTCATTGAGCCGAATTATTTCTCCAAATTTGCTAAGAAATTCGTGATAAACGGGCAATCCAATAGAGCCATCTCGGTAACTAATTGGTTTATTTCTAACCAGTGTGCTTATATTAAAAAATGGCGATGTAACGAGTCGCTGTGTTTTTGACCAAGTCTCCCCTTCATCCTTAGATTCGATCATGTTGATGGAACTTCCTGCCCACCCCCCGATAGAAACGGACACAAAGAATAGCCAAATTTTTCCATCTTCGAAACGATGACTGACAGGATTACCAAGTTTTCGAATATATCGATTAAGTTCGGTTCCCACTTGTCTTCTGTTAACTATTGCTTCTGGCATTTCCCAAGTCTGATTAGTAAGGGATGCGCTATAAATTTGAACATCACCTCCGCCCTCCCTCGATCCAGCGAACCAGTAGGCAGTTATACCTGTCGAACTAGAATGTGCTTGAGCTGCATGTACCATTGCTGTTTGATGTCTAGGAATGAATTGTTCAGAATAGTAAGGGATGCGGTTAGTTTCTATAGGGGCCTGCAAACTAAATTTTTTTGGCTCCGGATGTTCTTCGCATACTATCCAGCTGATTGCTACAACGCTAGAGCCCATAATAATGGCTAAGACTTTTAACGATAATTCACGCATAGATAGAACTCTGCAGTTCGATGAATTGGATTATATCCGACAATGGCCTATGTTATCCTGCGCAGCAGTGAAAAATGAGTATGAATGACATGAACGAGATTAGTGAAGGGGATGTGATACAGAGTATAGCGGATGCTCTTCAATATATTTCTTATTATCACCCGCCTGATTTTATTCGCGCGCTGACTAATGCATATGAGAGAGAAGAATCTCAAGCGGCGAAAGATGCAATGGGTCAGATTTTACATAATTCCAAAATTTGCGCCGAGGGGAAGAGACCTGTTTGTCAGGATACCGGAATAGTAAATGTTTTTTTATCGATTGGGATGAATGTGCATTTCGATACTAATTTATCTCTAGAAGATATGATTAACGAGGGTGTTAGGAGAGCATACCTGAATTCAGAAAATATTCTACGCGCATCAGTGCTGGCTGATCCAGCCGGATTGAGAGTTAATACTAAAGACAATACGCCAGCTGTTATTCATTCTGAACTCGTGCCAGGTAATACGGTCGAAGTACATGTTGCTGCGAAGGGAGGGGGTTCAGAAGCCAAGTCAAAATTCGCTATGCTGAATCCTTCTGATGATATTGTAGATTGGGTTGTAAAAACTGTGCCCACCATGGGGGCAGGCTGGTGTCCACCTGGAATACTGGGGATTGGAATTGGTGGTACGTCTGAGAAAGCTATGCTTCTCGCTAAAAGGTCATTGATGGAACCAATTGATATCTACAAGTTGAAAGAAAACGGTCCTAAAACGCGAACGGATGAACTCCGATTGGAGATTTTTGAAGAAGTTAATAAGCTGGGAATAGGCGCCCAGGGATTGGGGGGGCTCACTACGGTGCTGGATGTTAAGGTCTTAGACTATCCAACCCACGCTGCGAATCTCCCTGTCGCTATGATACCCAATTGCGCTGCTACTCGGCACGCCCACTTCGTTCTCGATGGTTCAGGACCTGCAGATCTCGCTGTTCCCAGAGAAGATATCTGGCCAGATATTGCTTTTAAAGACGGTAAAAAGACTCGCCGTGTTAATCTCGATACTATTACTCGAAATGAGATTGGCAAATGGCAGCCTGGTGAGCGTTTGTTATTATCGGGGAAAATGTTGACAGGTCGGGATGCAGCACACAAACGAATTCAAGATCTATTTCAAAAAGGCAAATCTTTACCAGAGGGAATCGATTTTGAGGGAAAGTTTATCTACTATGTGGGTCCGGTAGACCCTGTGCGCGAAGAGGTAGTAGGGCCTGCAGGTCCAACTACGGCAACGAGGATGGATGGTTTCACTGGAATGATGCTTGAGTCGACAGGAATCCTAGGCATGATTGGTAAGGCTGAGCGTGGTCCTGCAGCTGTTGAGGAAATTAGAAAGCATGGTGCAGTGTATCTCATGGCAGTTGGTGGGGCTGCATTCTTGGTCTCGAAAGCTATTCGCAAATCTCGAGTTGTGGCCTTTGCTGATCTCGGTATGGAAGCTATTCACGAGTTTGAGGTTAAAGATATGCCTGTAACAGTCGCGGTAGATAGTCGAGGGGAATCAGTGCATGTTAACGGTCCTCGAGAGTGGCGTGCAAAAATTAGGAAAATACCACTTGACCAGGTGTAGGTGTATTAATAATAATAAAAATGATTAAAATCAATAATTTACAAAGGCTATTCCAGTGCATATTTTAGGTATTTGCCGAGAGGCGAAGCGAAATTATTCATCTCTCAGTCAACGCACGCTTGGGAATAGATAGATGGAAGAACAAGTGGAGAGTGTTGATCAACTCTATATAAATGCGGAGCGTCTCGCCGAGGATTTTTCGTTATTCCCGCGAAAAGAGACCTCATCTGTTATACAGGGGCTGCTAACAGATAGACAGATTGAACTGCGGCTTGATCGGCTACGTAATATGGATGTCGATGCATACATCGCCGCAACAGTAGCTCCCTGCGAAGAGACTTCTAGGGATAGCGCACGAGATATTATTGGTGCGCTCGATGTCCCAATAATAAACGAGACTATTGATGGCCCATTTTACTCAGCAGAATGCGCATTTGACTTCAATGGTATCCGACGAAGTATCGGTTTTATTGCTCAAGAAAGGAGTTATGCCTCGGGCGTCTGGGGTCCAGAGCATCATAAGGCCGCCGCGGATGCGGCAAGTAACTTTGCTGTACGTTCAATCCCGATCGTCACTCTTATGGATACTCCAGGAGCTGATGGTAACGAGTATGCGAATGCTAATAACCAGGCACACTCCATTTCCCGTCTGATAGCAGAATTATGTAATGTAGATGTTCCGACTCTGGGCATAATTATTGGTCAGGGATATTCAGGTGGAGCTATACCTCTTGCCGCTAGTAACCTTCTATTGAGTCTGCGTACTGGTGTTTTTAACACTATTCATCCCAAAGGGCTGGCAAATTTAGTTACTCGATATAATCTCTCATGGCAGGAATGTGCGAAGTTCGTCGGAGTGTCACCTTTTGAACTATATAAACAAGGAAACATTGATGGAATAGTTGATTTTGACCCGGGGGAAAATGACAAGATTCAAAATCTCCGAAATGTAATTGTATCTGGTATCACCTTCATAGAGGATGGAGCTAAATCATTTGTAGCAAATTATCCAGAGGTTCTTGATCACTATCGACGAAATATTAATCGATACCTCCATCTGTCTGAGTCCTTAGCAGCCGTCCACGCTAGTTCGACACTAAAGCTGCGTACTTCGCCAACAGAATATCCTAATGTTTTTGGGGTGACAGTTCGTTTTCTCCGTTACCTCGGTTTACGAAATAGAATTAAAAGTACGACCACTACGTTATATGGCAGATTAGCAGATAGCGATATTCCCGAGGGGGAGCTGGCGCAAAGACTTTATCGTGAGCGACGCTCTGCTTTTCTTAGTTGGTTTCAAGATCCAGACAAAATTCTATACGAGGATCTCTTAAACAAGTCTTGGAAGAGTTATGTTGAGAAAAAATCAGCTTTAGGGGATGAACGGGGAAGAATTGCTCAAATATTTTTTGGGGAGCCAAAGGAAAACTACGCAAATGCGAAGGGTGATTTATGTTTACTAGGAGGATTGCATTTATATAATCGCTGGAAATCAAGTGCGCCAGATAATCTTTCCGCTTTAATTGAGCATTTGAAAGATCCTGAAACAAATGCATATTTATTATCGACTGATGATCTTAATGATGTGAAACATCTTCTGGCAAAGATGTCAGAGTCTAACGCAGATTTTATTATGCACCTAAAATCTCTTTTTACTTTCGAGGGTAAAAAGTTATTTGATCTTGATTACATTGAATCTAAAAATGATGCTCAGCTCAATAGTCAACTTGTTTCGGAGTTAAATCTTATCGTGGAGGCTCACTCCCTTTTTAACGAGTCACTACTCAAAAATGTAGAATTATCGGACTACACTAAGAGCCTAGTCGCTCGAAAAGACCAGAACTTGCTAAAGCTGAACCGAAGATTGCTCGAAGACACTCTTTGGACTTTCTTGGAGCGTAAACAAGATAAAATCCGGGATGGAGATGATCAAGAATTAACTATTCTTGATGTAATACTAGATGAAGATGTCCGAGAGGACTTTATTTTTCAGTCCCGTAACCTAATAGTTTTTTCTATCGTGTATAACAATATCATCCATGATTTGGTTTCTATTGCTAAGCATGCTCATGAGGCACGGATAGTTCCTGATTCGTTCGTCGCAAAGTTGCTAGATGAATCTGTGGCAGAGGCAAAGTTAAGTGAGGTGTTCAACGGTTTTACTACTACTCAGATTGAAAAAGATTTTGATATTTGGATGGCACAATTCGCTGGACACTCACGCAGTAGTAATTTTCTTAAGGCAGTTGAAGAATGGATGAGAGTTGTACACAAAGATAAGTCCGATACCTTGTTCGTTATAATAAGTTTTTTCTTTGAGAAATTACTACCCGAATATTATGTCAGTCGTCGCACTGATAAAACGTATGAAGGAAAAGTCGAGCCGGTTAGAATAGGTCGACGAAAAGACTTTTGGAATCGACTTACAATCGCGTACAGGGACCTGCTGTTCCATGAGGTGCTAACTAAGGAAAAAAGAAGTAAGCGCACAAACAAAGAGGCTTTGATTCAAAAATACGTCTCCAATTTTTCTGAATTAAACGCGACGCTGATGTCAGCGAATCCGGTTAACTTCCCCACTTTTCGGCCGACGATTGAAGCAGCTCTTAATAAAGGTTTACAACCATGTGGTTTGATCACTGGAATAGGCGATTTTGAAACAGAGAAAGGTTGTTATAAAGCGGGCATAGTAATTTCAAATATAGAGTTTCAGGTGGGTTGCATTGACAGTTCAGACTGTGCTCGATTTTGTAAACTATTAGTTGAGTGCGCGATAAAACAGATTCCAGTAATTTGTTTTGTTTCATCCGGGGGAATGCAGACAAAAGAGGGGGCGGCTGCTCTATTCACTATGGCCGCAGTCAATGATCGGATCACTCGATTTGTGCGTGATAATGATTTGCCAATAATAATGTTTGGTTTTGGAGATTGTACTGGTGGAGCACAAGCAAGTTTTGTTACTCATCCATTGGTTCAGACATACTATTTCACAGGAACTAGCATGCCATTTGCAGGTCAGGCTGTTGTAGAGTCTAACTTGCCGTTCACTTGCTTGTTGAGCAACTATCTTTCAGTCAAAAACGGAGCAATGAAAGGTCTCGTAAAGCATCCTTTTGCGAATGAGCTGGATGATGAACTTCGAGATGTCGATCCTGGAATACCGCTTCCTAAAGAGACGGTAGAGGACGTCGTTGATCGCATTATGTCTGGCGTATTAACCGCAGCCCAGCCTATTATTGTGAAGCCGGAAACGTTAGAAAGTGAACTTATTCGTCCAGTTAGAAAAACTTTAATTCATGCTAGAGGCTGTACAGCGGTCAAACTAGTACGGAAGGCCAAGGAACATGATCTAAGTGTCGTTCTCGTGCAATCAGATCCAGATATGGATTCTGTTGCGGCAGATATGATTCGTACTGAGCCAGCTCATACTCTTGTTTGTATTGGAGGTAACACATCTGACGAGAGTTATCTAAACGCTCTGAGTGTATTGAGTATAGGGGAGGCGCAAGAAGTGGATTCTCTGCATCCAGGTATTGGATTTTTATCGGAGGATCCTAATTTTGCGCGTATTGTCCGTCAACGCGGCATTAACTTTGTTGGCCCCAAGGTTAACAGTATGGAAACAATGGGCAATAAGTCAAATGCAATAAATACGACCATGAGCATCCATGTGCCGGTGGTTCCGGGTAGTCACGGTATCGTGGATACTGCTGAGCGTGCTGCAGAGATCTCAGAAAATATTGGATTTCCTGTTTTACTGAAAGCTGTCCATGGGGGGGGAGGTAAAGGCATACAAATAGTAGAGCGTCCTGAGCAGGTCCATGGTTTATTTCACCAAGTGACTACTGAAGCGAAAAATGCCTTTGGTAATGGTGACATCTACATCGAGAAATTTGTCACTTCGTTGCGGCATATTGAGGTGCAGATTTTACGTGATACTCATGGTAACACGAAGGTTCTTGGACTTCGTGATTGCAGTGTTCAGCGTAATAATCAGAAATTAATGGAGGAGTCGGGGTCAACCATGTTGCCGGCGAAACTTAAGAAATCGGTTTTTGGATATGCTGAACAGATAGCTAATACCGTTGATTATCATGGGGCTGGTACTGTCGAATTTATCTATGACGTACCAAATGACGCTATCTATTTTATGGAAATGAATACCCGATTGCAGGTTGAGCACCCTGTTACAGAAGTCGTAACCGCCGTTGATATCGTGGGGATGCAATTTGCTATTGCATCAGGCGAATCAATATCTGCTTTGAAAGCAAAAGAAAAAGGCTATGGGCTTGAGGTGCGTATCAACGCAGAAAAAGCGGTTCAGGATGCTGATGGTAACGTGTCCTTTGTTCCAACTCCGGGAGAGATTACAGAATGTGTGCTCCCTGAAGTGAGTGGTATTGATCTGATCTCTACTGTTGCGAAAGGAAAAGTGGTTTCCCCTTTTTATGATAGTTTAATTATCCAGATTATATGCCATGGGGAGAGTCGCGGGGATGCGATTTCTAAGATGTATGCATATCTTGATTCCGTTACTATCCATGGGATTTGCACAAACATTAGCTTGATTAAGAGGATACTTAAGGACAAAACTTTTATTGAAGGGAAATATGACACTAAGTATCTCCCAGAGTTTTTAAATCGTATTGATGCGTCTGCCTTGATTCAAGAAATTGAGAAGGACAGTGGTAGTGATAGCTCAGCCTTAGATCCCGAGATGATCAGGATTGAAGGCAGTGATGAAATTAAGGTTTTGGCTCCTTCGACGGGTGTGTTCTATTTGACGCCATCGCCATCGGAGCAGGAATATATTCATTTAGGGGATGTGATTTCAACTGGTGATGTATTGTGTCAATTAGAGGCAATGAAAATGTTTTCTCCGGTAAGTCTAAACAGTTTCTCGACTGACTCTGGAGAATTATACCAATCAGACAAAAAATATCGTGTTATTAGGATTAATCTAAATTCAGGTCAACAAGTAAATGAAGGGGACCTTCTATTTGTTATTAAGCCTGTTTGACCTACCTCAACTCCATAAATCTTGAATGCTCAGCTAAAGGAAAGGGGCTTCGAAAAAACATATAAGACATTTGCGGACAGAGTAAAATAAGTGATCCGACATCCTATTTACTATCTTGATAGCAATAAAATTTCCAACCAATGCAGCAGTAACTACCAAAGCTATTAGCTTCTTGCTTAGGTCTGAATAGTTTAAGAACGCACTGTAACAACCTGGTTTTATTAGATGCCCAAGGATTTGCTAAACAGCTTTAGTTGCTAATATTTACTGTCTACTAAGATCACTTTTTATATAAAAAACATCTAGTAAGGCGCCTGTAATGCCAGCTAGCAATTGGGTGGAAATACCTATCGAACCGCAAAAAAATGCAATTGTTTTTTTGAATTTTTGGGTTTTCAGAATACGGTAGCAGTAAAGCTAAAAATGGAAAGATACCGACCATTATTAAAACGACCCCGCTGGACGGTACATACGAAATAGATATGAATATGCTTAATATAATTAAAGCACCTAATGAATAAGGTAGTAGTACAACCTATTTTATATCATATCTGTAAAGCCAGACTTGGGAGCCATTTGAAAATGTTTGTGCAATACCCTGAAGAATCATTGCTGCAGGCACAGGAAGCAAAGATGTCATAATACCTATTAGAACAAGACCTCCCGCCATGCTAAAAAGCTCAGATACAATAGCTGGCACTAAAGTGGCTGAGGTGATTATGAAATAAATCATCATGTAAGTGTCCTAGAGACTATTTGATGTATAAAGTGAATGGAAGGAATAGAATAATTGTGAGAGATGAATAAGTTATAGACATGATCGAGAATATGGAAACATTACTGGTTTTATCTAGAACCGGTACTATGATGGAGGCAAGTACAGAGCTGCGAGTATCTCAGTCAGCTGTCAGCAAACGAATTGCTGCATTAGAAAAATATTACGATAAAAGTCTTATTCAGAAGAAAGGCCGTAGAGTTGAATTAACCCAGCATGGGCAGCGGCTGGTCGATAAGGTTTCCCCTATCCTATCTGAATTAAGAGATATGTTTATTGAAGAGCGTGCTGGTAGTGGTGAATTAGTAATTGGTGTTTCCGACGCAATTCTATCTTCTTGGGGACCAGAAGTTTTTCACCAGACTAAAAAAGAGATGCCAGATGTTTCATTTGTTTTTCATACGCACCGGACCCCGGTTGTACTCGACAGAATTCGTTCTGGAGAATTTATGGTTGGTGTTTGTACTGGTTCTGATTCGCTAGATACTGATTTACAGTCGGAGGTATTGACGCATGAGGCTATGGTAATAATCCCCTCAGGTTGCAAGACGATTATTTTCCCTCCTGAAGGTGAGTTACCAGTAATTACAATTGAAGATTACTCAGGGGCTTGGCGCTCTTTCCGGGACGAAGTCACCCGTCTACGTATTCGTAGAGTGGTAAGTCTGGAATCTTTTTTTAGCGTCGCGCAAATGGCCATAGCCGGATTTGGTAATGGTATGGTGCCGATAGGAGTTGCTCGAACTTTGAAAGTACCCGAATCCTGTCTTATCAATTTAGGTCCTAAGGGGTTAATGAGACCTGTGCGTTTCGTTGCGAGAAAATCTACTTACTCACTACCCCTAGTAGCTAACTTTTATCAATCATTGTTAAAGAGGTTGAGTCAAAATTAAGGTGATAACCGACTAAATAATTGAATTGGTAACTTTATTTTATATATTCCTGAAGATTTCCTGACCAGTCTGTAAGTGTAAGTTGGTTGGTTTTTGCTTCCTCAGTGACTCCGATTTGCTGCGCCTCCACATTATATTGTTTAGCGATAGATATAACTGTCTCGACGTATTTTGGGCTAATGTACACTTCCATCCGATGCCCCATATTAAATACCTTATACATTTCATGCCAACTGGTATGCGAGGCAGCTTGTATTGCCATAAAAATTGGTGGAACGGATAACATATTTTGTTTTATGAAATGTATGCCTGATCCAAAATTAAGGCATTTGGTTTGTGCCCCACCAGAACAGTGAATAAGTCCTTTTATGTTTGGCCTCAGTTCTGCCAATAACGCCATTATAACGGGAGCATAGCTGCGGGTTGGGCTTAGTAGAGCTTCTCCCACTTTTAATTTCGAATTCGGAAAGGCTTCATGAAGTTGGTAGGGGCCGCAGTAAACTAGATTTTCTTGTAAGTTACTGTCAAATGTTTCGGGATACTTATCTCCGTAAGCGGGGGATAGCAAATCATGTCTAGCACTGGTTAGTCCATTACTACCGATACCACTATTTTCAGTGTCTTCGTAGTACGCTTGGCCGGCGGAACTCAGGCCTACAATCGCTAAATCAGGGACAATTGTATTCGTGACTATATCCTTTTTTTTCATTGTAGTTACGGCACAGGAATCTACTACTATGGTTCCCGTGAGATCACCCACGTCTGCAGTCTCGCCGCCACCTGAATAGATTTCGACACCTTGGTCTCTCATGGAAGACATGAATAATTCGCTCCCATTTATAAGGGCATCTATGACTTCTCCTGGGCAATTTAACGCATTGCGATTTATTGTATTGGAGAAAACGACACGGCCGTTTATACCGATACACATGAGGTCATCTAAGTTCATTACAATACTGTCTTGGGCTATGCCCTCGAAAACCTTAGCATCACCTGTTTCTTTATAATGTAAATAAGCAATGATCGATTTTGTACCGCTGCCATCTGAGTGAATGACATTACATTTTTCAGGATCACCACCGAGATAATCTTCTGTGATTTTGCAAAATGCTCCTGGGATGACCCCTGCATCAAGACTACTGATTGCCGCATGAACCTCGGATTTATCCGCGCTTACCCCTCGCGCTTTATATCTGTTTATTGTGCTTTGTTTTACCAGATATCCTGAGCGATCCTTAGCCTCTATCACATCACGAAATTCAAGTTGTCGAAAAGCCTTAGCGACAGTATCCGCGGCGATACCATATTCAGCTGCTAGAGCTCTAATGCTTGGGAGTTTTTGCCCGGGTTTGAGAGTGCCCATATTAATAGCGAAATGGATTTGGTCCACAAGTTGTTGAAATACTGGTTTAGACGTTCGCGTCTCGATTACTAATTTCATAGGATGCCTCACCTGTACTATCATCATAGTACAGGTGGCGCGTTAATTTTGCACGCGCTCATTGGAGCCCTATAATGCTTGGTCTCAACCTCGGAGTTTTTATGTTAGCGGTAATTGTAGATTATGATGCAGGCAATTTGAGAAGTGTCCAGCGAGCTTGTTATCAGGTGGGCCTCGACGCAGAGATTACAGAAGATCCAGATTTGGTCGTCAAGGCCGACAAAGTTATTTTTCCAGGAGTCGGTTCGGCAGAAAGTGCTATGTCGACTTTGCAGTTTAAAGGGCTAGATCAAGCTCTAATGGAATTTTTCAATTCAGGTAAACCACTATTAGGAATATGTCTTGGTCTTCAAATCGCTCTCGAGTTCAGTGAAGAGGGTAATAAGCAGTGTCTGGGTATTATTCCCGGGGCATGTGAAAGATTTTCATTTTCGAATAGGGCGGTGAAGGTGCCGCATATTGGCTGGAACGAGTTAGAAATTGTTCAGGATCACCCGATGCTACGCTCTATTCATGATGGCGACGAGTTCTACTTTGTCCATAGTTATTTTGCGCATCCTGAGTCTGAAAAGCACGTATTTGGGCGGACTACTTATGGTGATATTAAGTTTGCTAGTGTTATTGGTCGGGAAAATTTTTTTTCAACACAATTCCATTTGGAGAAAAGTGGAAAAATCGGGTTGCGTCTTTTGGCAGCATTTTCTGGTTGGAAAGGAGACTAGGGGATGTTGAGCAAGAGAATAATAGGATGTCTTGATGTTAGGAATGGTAATCTTGCAAAGAGTGTAAAGTTTGTTGATACCCGAGATATTGGCGATCCTATAGAGAAGGCTAAGCAATATTATGACGATGGTTTAGACGAACTTGTTTTTTATGATATTACAGCTTCCAGTGATGAGAGAAATATTATGTTGGATGTAGTGGGGCAGGTCGCTCGCCAAGTGTATATTCCTTTGTCTGTCGGGGGAGGAATTCGTTCAATTGATGATGCCCAAAAGTTACTTTGGGCGGGTGCTGAAAAAATCAATGTTAATTCTGCTGCGGTGATGCGGCCGGCAATTATTGCTGAGTGCGCGCATGCGATTGGAAATCAGAATACGGTACTTTCCATGGATATCGTTAAAGTGGTTGCTAGTCGAGATCTTCCTAGCGGTTACGAAATCGTTATTAATGGTGGTAGGAAGCGTATGGGTATTGATGCGCTTGATTGGGCTCTCAAAGGGGAAGAGCTTGGTGCAGGGGAGCTGGTTATAAACTCCATAGATGCAGATGGCACTCGCGACGGTTATGAGATCGCGCTTACAAGAATGATCGCAGAAGCAGTTTCTATCCCGGTAATCGCTTCAGGAGGGGCTGGCAAGCCTGAGCATCTCTATGAGGTTCTAACAGAAGGCTGTGCTGATGCCGCTCTAGTAGCATCCATGCTGCATTACAATGAGTATAAAGTAAGTGAACTTAAAGCCTATCTGAACGATAGGGGAGTCAAGATGAGGATGCATTACTGATGGAGTCGAGAATTCAAGATCTTGAAACGAGGCTGACTTTTCAGGAAGATCTTCTGGGAAAATTAGATGATGCATTGGCTAGTCAGCAGAAACAATTGATTGATATTAACCAGAGACTAAGCCTTGTTACAGAGCAATTAAAACTGGTCCAGAGAGAGCTGCCTTCTATTCAAGATGAGCGACCCCCTCATTATTGAAAGATTAAGACCATCAGATCTCGCTAGCAAGGCTCCATTAGGTTGTGTAACAGCGACAGCTTGGGGCGATAGGTTTCATATAATCAAGATCATCCTAGATCTCTGATACGTCTTCGGCCTGAAAACCCTTTTCTGTTTCAGACAACCCAAATTCTACTTGTGCCCCTTGTTTAAGGGTTCGATAGCCCTCGCCTTGTATCGATCTAAAGTGAACAAATACGTCCTCTCCATCTTGTCGCTCTATAAAACCGAATCCTTTGGCGTCGTTAAACCATTTTACGGTGCCAGACTGTCTCTCAGACATAGCCCATACCTCTTATTATTATTGAAATATTGGCTCGTCGCCACACACGCATTAAGACATAATGCGTTAAGGCTGTCCAATCCCAAACTTAGGTTTTTCTATTATAAAGAAGCGATTTTTAGTCTCTGCTCTTTAAGTTTTGTAAGTGCAGAATCTATCTCTATTAATTTTTCGCGTTCCTTATTGACTACTTCTAAAGGCGCCTTACTTATGAAGTTATTATTACCCAATTTTTTCGCTGTCCGCGATTTGTCGTTTATTTTTCGTTCAATCTCCTTATCCAATCTTATAATCTCTAATTCCTTATTTATTAGACCTTTTAGGGGAACGAGCAATTGCATTTCACCCACTAAATGGGTGGACGAAGGAGGTTGTTTATCTGTTGATTCAGACCATTGAATTTCTTTGGGCTTGATTAGATATTCAAGTAGCGATTGAAATTCATACAATCTACTTTTGTCCATATCGCTTCCATTCGCAAAAATGATGGGAATTGGTGTACTGTGAGGAATATCCATTTCCCCTCTGATATTTCTTGTTCCTGTAACGACTTCTTTTATCCAAGTAATATCCAACTTTGCGCTAGGGTCAATTAAAGTCTGATTTAGTGATGGGTAGGGTTGAGACATTATGGTCTTACCTTCGCCACGAATTTTCCCTGGTAGTTTTTGCCAGAGTTCTTCTGTTACGAAAGGTAAGAACGGATGAGCTAGCCGTAAGGTCTGTTCTAGAACTGTAATAAGAGTAAATCTTTTTGTCTGAACAAGTTGATTATCAATTTCTGGGTTATTTAAAATAGGCTTAACTAACTCCAAGTACCAGTCACACAATTCATCCCAGACGAATTCATAAATTGCTTTCGCTGCAAGATCAAAGCGGTACCTATCCATCGCCTGATCTACAAGTTGAATAGTATGGTTTAGTTCAGAAACTATCCATTTATCAATGACATCGTTATTTGATACGCCATTTCCGATTTCCCCCTCAATTGTGTTAATGAAGACGAAATTAGCCGCATTCCAAAGTTTGTTACAAAAATGTTGATAACCTTCTACACGATTCATATCAAACCGAATAGTACGTGAACGGGTCGCTATTGAATAAAAAGTAAATCTAAGTGCATCTGTACCATAGGTCTGTATACCATTTGGAAATTCCCGCTTTGTGTTTTGTGCGATACGTTCCGCCATTTTCGGTTGTAAGAGATTAGTTGTTCGCTTGACGATAAGATCATCAAGTGAAATCCCATCTATAATATCAAGTGGATCAAGACCATTCCCTTTCGACTTGGATTGTTTTTGCCCATTAGCATCAGTAACCATTCCTGTTACGTAAACTTTTTTAAACGGTACTTCCTCAACAAATTTGAGGGCCATCATAATCATTCTTGATACCCAGAATGAGATGATGTCGTGTCCCGTAACCATGACATCGGTTGGATGAAAAGTTTTTAACTCTATAGTTCTATCAGGCCAACCGAGTGTGGAGAAGGTCCAAAGTGAAGATGAAAACCAAGTATCGAGTACATCTTCGTCCTGTGAGAGGAAGAAGTCATCCTTTAGATGATTATTGTGTCTCACTTCTTCTTCGTCTCGTCCTACGTAAACCTTACCTTCGTTATCATACCAAGCGGGGATTCTATGGCCCCACCACTGCTGACGAGAGATGCACCAATCTTGAATATCTCTCATCCAAACAAAGAAGGTATTTTCATAATTTTTCGGTATAAATTCTATTTCCCCCTCTTCCACTTTTTTGATTGCTGGTTCGGCAAGAGGCTTTGTTTTTACGAACCATTGATTGCTTAGATAGGGTTCAATTATTACGCCAGACCTTTCTCCACGTGGAACCGAAAGCATATGCGCCTCTACCTTTTCGATCATGCCCATGTCTTCCAGGTCCTTTAGGATTATTTCTCTTGCTTCATACCGATCCAAACCCCAGTATTTTTTTGGTGCTTGTTCGTTTATTGATGCGTCTTCATTGAAAATATTGATAATCTCTAGACCGTGTCGTTTACCCATATCATAATCATTGAAGTCATGAGCTGGAGTTATTTTTACACAGCCGCTCCCGAATTCTTGATCTACGTATGAATCTGAGATTATCGGTATAGTTCGTTCTGTAAGCGGAAGTAGTATTGATTTACCCACAAGAGCTTTGTATCTTGGGTCTTCAGGATGCACAGCAATCGCAGTATCCCCTAGCATTGTTTCTGGTCGGGTTGTTGCTACTACAACGAATTCCTTCGGGTTGTCAGCTAATGGGTAGCGTAGGTGCCATAGATGTCCCTCTTCTTCATCGGATGCTACTTCTAGGTCAGAAATTGAGGTCTTCAATACAGGATCCCAGTTCACCAAACGTTTGCCTCGGTATATTAGTCCCTCTTCATAAAGACTCACGAAGACTTCTAGCACAGCGCGGGAGAGACCCTCGTCAAGAGTAAACCGTTCCGTTTCCCAATTAAGAGATGCACCTAAACGTCGCAATTGTTCGGATATAGTGTTTCCCGATTTTTCCTTCCATTCCCAAATTTTTCCAACAAATTTTTCCCTCCCAAGGTCACTTGGCTTGATCTTCTCTGCAGCTAATTGTTCAGTAACGATAAGTTGGGTGGCTATGCCAGCATGATCTGTTCCCATTTGCCATAGTGTGTTGTTGCCCTTCATGCGACGATATCTGATCAGCGAGTCAACGAGGCTGTGCTGGAAAGCATGTCCCATATGCAATGTGCCAGTGACATTTGGTGGTGGAATAGCAATAGAGAAAGGGGTGCCATCGCCGCTGGGCGCAAAGCGATTAGCCTGCTCCCAACGTTGGTACCACTTTTCTTCAAAGTTTTTTGGTTGATATTTATCCATGGCAGTTGGAACCTAGAGCGAAGACATGATTATACCTTAACGTTGATTCTTGTCAGTTTCTCGTTCGAGATCTTTCAAAATTGATTTTAACTGGCTAGTAAGTTCCTCACGTAGTCCTCTATCTAGTAATTTTGAGTGTTCTGGCGCCAAATTATCGAATACCCTTAATTTGCCTGCATGCAACACTTGTTCACCAGTCTCTATAGAGTCAAAGAGGTCTAGATTGCCATGGTTATTGAAGACTTGTGAACTTGGCTTTCTGATGCTTCTTTTTTAACCATCCTGTTTTCCTTTTATTTGATGGTACTCGAGTTGATATCCGCGGTCTTGATAGAAACGATAGTTCTCTCGGGCACGTTCTCGACTCTCATGATCGAGAGGTACTATTTCCGCAACTCGTTCGAACTGTGAGAAAAAATTCGGAATTTCTTCTGAGAGATTTACCAAAACATCATGATGATCTTCAGGTACAACATGGGCGCTAATTTTAATTCTTGCGCTGCCTGATTTAGTGTACATCTCATGTGGAAGAAATCGAGCATCTTCCCATGACCAAAGAAGCTTATCCAACTCTCCAGCGACAGCCTCCTGCCCTGTATACACATGCACTCGATGACCCCGTTTATAAATCATATTCACAAGACGGCATGCAAATCCCATGACAGTTTCTTCAATACCAACTTGATAGAAATTAATTCGAGTCATATTCGGTCATATAAATATTGAGATAAAAGCGCTATCGGTCTTCCCGTGTAACCTTTATTAGGTCCAGACCCTTGAAAAGCTGTACCTGCTATATCTAGATGCGCCCAGCGATAACTTTTTGCAAATCGTGCTAAGTAACAAGCGGCGGTGATACTACCGGCCTCTTTCCCTCCAATGTTTGCCATATCAGCAAAAGCACTGGCAATTTGAGGTTGATAATCCTCCCAGATTGGTAACTGCCAAGCTCGGTCAAATGCAAATTCACCAGCATTTAGTATTTGGTCTGCAAGCTCGTCATTATTAGAAAAAAGTCCTGTAGCTACTGAGCCAAGGCTAGTGATAATAGCTCCCGTTAATGTAGCGATATCGATAACGCTAGCGGGCCTATATCTACTAATGTAGGTTAAGGCATCGCATAAAACAAGACGTCCCTCTGCATCGGTATTTAGAATCTCGACGGTTTGTCCCGACATTGTTTTGACGATATCGCCGGGACGGGTAGCTCTCCCTGAGGGCATATTTTCTGCTGCTGCTAGCACTCCGATAATATTGATAGGTAGCTTTTGTTCTGCGACGCAACTCAGCGTTCCTAAGACGCTAGCAGCACCGCTCATATCGTATATCATCTCGTGCATTGATGGTGCTGACTTAAGACTAATTCCCCCGGTATCAAATGTGATGCCTTTTCCTATAAGAACATGGGGCTGTTGAGCTTTATTAGCACCTCGATAGTTAATAATGATGAGTTTTCCTGGTTCATCACTACCTTGACTAACAGCCAGGAATGCCCCCATACCAAGCTTCTTCATATCTTTTTCTTCGAGAATCGAAAGAGACAGGTCGGCATTACCTTTGCATAGTTGTCTCGCTTTTTTTGCGAGATAGGTAGGAGTGCAAATATTACCTGGCGCATTTGCAACATTTTTTGCTAAGTGCATGCCTTGCGCCAAGGCTTTGCCCCGTTTAATACCTGCTTTAATAGCAACTAAAGATGGTCTATCACATAGAAATTCAATCTGATTTAACGTTCGCTCAATATTTGATGTTCCTTTCATTTCGATATATTCGTAAGTACCTGCCTCAAAGTATTCAATGGCACGCTCTATAAGCCAGTCGAGACTCTTATCCTCACATTTGATATTGCTAATACAAATTGAAGCATTTTTGATTGGTAGGGACTTGAGCACATTAATAAGCTTCTTTAGGATTAATATAAACTTTATGGTACTTAAGTCTCCTTTAGGCCCTACATTCACTAGGAGGATACGTTGAATATTACAATTTGCTATGTCATGCAGTAAAACAGTGTCGCCTGGTTTGTTTTTTAGGTCCCCACGTTTTAGCACCCTAGCGATTTGACCGTTGCTGATTTGGTTTAAATTCGCGGCAGGTTCCGACATTTCGAGAGAATCATGAATAGGTACTACGATACACTGGACTTTATTTTTCCCCAGATCCCCAGATCGGGTGACATACTTCATATTGACTCCAACACGCTAGCTTGTGAAAGGGTAATATAGCCTTTTACGAAGCGTGTGGCACGCGGTGAGATAGTAGTGACTCTTTATAAATATTTTGTGAAAGATGTTCTTTTTACACTTACGGCTATGATCGCAGTGGTGTTAGTGATTTCTATGGGATGGCGCTTTAGCGGATATCTTGATCAGGCGGCTGTGGGAACAATCTCTAGTGATGTCTTGCTTCTATTGATTGGTTACAGATTGCCTAGTTTCCTTGAAATTATACTCCCAATTAGTTTCTTTTTTGCTCTGATGTTGGTTCTTGGGAGAATGCACGCAGATAATGAAATAATTATTATGAATTCGTGTGGGATTGGTCCAGTTAAGCTTATGTTTTTTGTAATGTCACTTGCTTTTTTTGTTATGGTTATAACGGCAGTGGTATCCCTTTGGCTTAAACCAGAGGGTGAATTGCGTACCCAGTTGCTTATGACTGATCAGCTAAACCAAACAGAGTTTGATACCCTTGCACCTGGTCGATTTCAAACTATAAGAACTGGAAAGCGCGTCACATACACAGAAAAGCTGAATGAATCAGAGCGACTAGAAAATATTTTTATGTCAACTTATGAAAGTGCTGAAGTTGCTGGTTTACAAACCGTGACTACGATGGTTGCTGAAAGCGGGCAGTCTCAACTAGACGAATTTGGGAACCGATATTTAGTACTTGAAAATGGGGTTCGATATACGGGGCAAGCCGGCACTCATGACTATCAAGTCATTAAATATGAAGTCTATGGTCAGATGATTGCAGAGGAGAAAGAACGACACCGAATAGAACGTCTGGCTGGAATACCGACTTCTAAGCTAATTCTTGCAACAGAGGCAAAATATTTATCGGAACTACACTGGCGGATTGCTGTGATTATTATGATTCCAATTCTGGGGTTGATCGCCCTA
The DNA here is from genome assembly GCA_002690865.1 of Gammaproteobacteria bacterium. Taxonomy (GTDB): domain Bacteria; phylum Pseudomonadota; class Gammaproteobacteria; order Pseudomonadales; family Azotimanducaceae; genus UBA7455. Next base: position 33,585 of record NZGG01000016.1, read on the forward strand.
CCTTTGAGTAAAGTAAACCCGCGTCAAGGAAGATTAAGTAAACTTGTACCCGGTATGTTTCTATGCTTCTTATACGTTGGTCTACTTGCAGCAGCTAAAACAAGTCTCCAAAGAGAGGATATCCCTATTTTTCTTGGCCTATGGTGGATACATGTCTTTTTTTTGCTGGTCGCTCTTGCGATCCCAAAAGCGTTAATGATACCCCCTCGATAGCTGCAGATGATTAGCTATGAACCGTATAGATAGATATATATCTACTACTGTCGCCACGGCGATGGGCCTAGCGGTTATAGCGTTGCTTGGACTCTTCGTTGTTTTAACTTTGATTGAGCAGGTTCAGAGTATTGTAAATGAATATACTATTTTAAATGTGCTCCGCTTCGTCCTATATAGTTTGCCGAGAATGTTGTACGAGGTGGTTCCGTATGCAGCGCTTATTGGTTGTCTGGCGGGACTTGGCTTACTAGCTAGTAGTAGTGAAATTTTGGTGATGAGATCATCAGGAATATCAACATTTTCAATTGCTTGGAGCGTGCTGAAGCCCGCACTAATTTTGGCGTTTATTGGCATGTTAGTGGGAGAATTTCTATTGCCTGATTTCGAGAGGATGGCGCGCGCTGATCGTGTTCAGGCAAAAACAGACCTTGTAGGCATTACAGAAAGAGGAGGTTTTTGGTATCGCGAGAATGATGTTTATATGCATTTTGATGTTGTTGGACAGAGAGGGGTCTTGCAAGGTGTCTCGCTATATTATTTCCAAGAAAAAGAAATGATCAGGTCGCTCTTTGCTCGACGAGGCGTTTATCATGATATTAGAGATGGAGAGGATTATTGGCTTTTAGAGACGGTAACCTTCTCGGACTTTAGTGGCACCGATGTTAAAGCGGGGACACTTCCCAGTTTTGAATGGCGGACGTCATTGACCCCCAATTTGATTAGCGGGGAGATTGTTGTTCAACCAGATAAAATGTCTATCAGGGAGCTCAAAGAAAAGATTGAGTATATGACCAAACAGGGGCTTGAAAGTAAAAAATTTGAATTAGGTTTATGGGAAAAAATTTTTCAGCCAATTGCAACTATAAGCCTTGTACTGATTGGTATTTCTTTTATTTTTGGTCCCTTGCGTGATTCCTCTATGGGTACGCGTATTCTGGCAGGTATCATCGTAGGGATTGCTTTCAAATTTTTCCAGAATCTGATCTCGCCTGCTAGTTTAGTTTTTAATTTCCCGCCAATAATTGCAGTCTTGTCTCCAATTAGCTTATGTCTCTTACTTGGTATGTATTTATTAAGGCGTTCTGGTTAGTCCTTGATTTTCTGTGATAGATAAGGTCTTTTACCTAAGTAGATTACTCGGGTTCCTGAGGCCATGTCATACCATGCTAACCGCTCCTTATTAAAAAATATCCAAAGAAAACCTAGACCTATCGGAATCAGGAAAATTGTTGCGTAAAAAAAACGAACCAAGCAGTTATTGATGGTTAAAAGCTTATTTTCTTGGTTCACTGTACGAATGTTCCATACTTGCATACCGAGGGTCTGACCTTTAAAACTCCAGAAATAGATATAAAAAATTGCTACCTCTAGGTAGAGAAAAATCTGATATACCAATCCTTTGATTTCCTTTCCATCGACCAACAGGGCCACAATAAGCGTAGTACTAATCATCCAAATAGCTATGATTAAAAATGTATCGTAAATGAGCGCTGCGAACCTCCGCATAAAGCTAGCGTTCATATGAACATGAGATTTACGAGGTTTATTAAAGCTTTCATTTTCTGCTGAACTTTGACTAGAGATTTGCTACTCCATAAATATTTTCATGAATTTAGCATGAGTTTCTGCAATCAATTGGCGATTATCTTTTCGGAGCATTTTCCCTTCCAGGAGCGCGATTCGGGACTTCTCTTTTACGCACTTCCCTTCTAAAAAGACGCGTGTACCAATTGCGAGGGGATTTTTATATCTGATTTCGCACGCTGCTGTAAAAGCTCTTACTCCTCTTAGAAATAACCAGTTGGCCATCACATCATCTAACACACTATAGACAATGCCGCCATGTGTTACTCCATCGTACCCACAATGTTCCTCTTCTGGGGTAAATTCGCTCTTGCAAATTTCATCCTCCATTCTAAACATTAATTTTAACCCAATAGAATTGTTAGGTCCGCAAACGAAACAATGGTTAGCGTCGGATCGTAAATTCATGAGGTGGGCGACTCATTTCAAAAGGTTTGAATATGTATTGTAAGACAATCTTGCTTTCCAGCGTATAAATAGTCTAGACAAATTTAACTAGGGTAGCTCCTCATATTGCCGCTTTACAGGTTAGCAGACGAAAAACGCAAGTGAGTGTCAGACACTAGCTATGGACAAATCGTTGATGAGGTCCTAACTCCAGTCTGGGTAGGATTAAAAAGGTGCTTTCGAGCACTTTAGGTAAAGAGACGTGACCTCTAATTACTCGGTTTAGGAGACTCCCGTTTTACCATAGTCATCCTATTTTGACTTGGATACGTAATTTATTGTGAGACAAAAGTTCCCAATTATGTGTTTAAGAGGAATAATCTCTCAAATTGACTGGTAGCTGGTCAGGCAATATCCTCCATTAACCCTTTCAGAGACCTGGATTTTGAAAATTTTTATGCTTCTAGTTGGCTTGATAATAGGGGTTTTAAGCGGATGTTCGGACTTCAACATTTCGAAAGAGCAGATGGCGCTGAATGACCGCGGCGTTGCAGAAATGGGTAGGTACGAGTATTCCACTGCACAGGCTACGTTCCAAAGCTTAGTTAAGTCTGCTCCCGATTGGCTTGAGGCCAGAAATAACCTCGCCATTGCCACATTGAACCGGCAAAAAGAGGGTGATGAGTTGAAGGCTTTTAAAATAGTAAAGGACGTCTTACGGGAAGATCCTGAAAACTTGAGGGCGTTGTACGTAACAAGCCTGATTCATCTATATCTAGGTAAGCCCGAGCTTGCAGTGCCGCCCATGATCAGGGTTACGGAGTTAGATGAGTATGACGGATATGCGGCCTATTTTTTAGGTCAGGCCTATTTGCAAATGGGTGATAATGCATCTGCTTCTAATTGGTTTCTCAAGTCAGTTAGTCTAGACCCTTATTTGCGAAGCGCATACTGGGCCGGCTCACAGGCTCTTCGGCGGATTGGACGCGAACAGGAAAGTGAGGCTTTACTCTTAGATTATCAGCGATTTGCGCCCAACCCAGCGGCTCGTCTCGCAAGTTTTTCTTATACGCGGATGGGTGGTAAAGCGGAGACTCTCTCTATCGGGCAGGAGAACTTTCAAGTTCAGCCTCGGCCCGAGGGAAAATTGTTTGGGGCGGCCGAAAAATTAAGTAATTTAACCAAGGTATCTTCAATAACGGCTACAGATGTTGATCGTGATGATTTTCTCGATTTCTTCCTAGTCAATGAGGGGAAGAATGGAGTCCTTCTAACTTCAGGGTTTGAGAAGCCAGAGCTATTAGAAGGCATCGATGAGGCTATTCTTTGGGGGGATATTGACGATGATGGGCAGGTGGATATAGCCACATGCGGCAAAGGAGGGGTAAGCTTGATTTACCAAAAGGCGGCGTCTTGGATTCCGGCACTTCTGCTTTCCGATAAGTCCTGCGACGCGGGAGCTTTATTTGATGCTGATCACGATGGCGACCTTGATATTCTGGCGACAGGACCCGAGGGAAATCAGCTGCTTATTAATAATCGGGACGGTACGTTTCGCGACATTGCTGAGGAGATGAGTCTTCTTGGCGTTCCTGGGAAACAAGTGCTAGTTTTGGATATCGATGCTGATCGAGATCTAGATATTCTGATACTTGGGGATGTTAAAAATAGTATTTGGCAGAATGATCGCACATGGCAATACAAACCGTTTCCCGGGCTTGTCGACCTCAAAAGTACTTTTTTGAAGGCTGTTACGGCTGGTGATACCGATGCGGACGGCCATCAAGAGATCTATGGTGTTGATTCGAAAGATAATCTTTTGGTTTGGCGTTACGATGGAGTGGCCTGGGCTAAGAAAAACACCCTTAAGCAAGAAACCACAGATAGAGGCAGTGCTGAGTTAGCCATTGCCGACTTTGATGGGGATGGTAATCAAGAGTTACTGCGCAGTCATGACAGTGGGTTCGAAATTATGGATCCGAATACGGGGTACTTAGTCCACGAACAATCGATTGAAGGTTTGCAGAGTGCTATAGTTGCTAATATTGATCCTGGGTACGGTCCTTCAATTGTCACGGCAAGTCAAGATGGAGTCTATAAATGGCCTCCTGGTCCTGGGAGATACGCATTTCTTTCTGTTTTGCCAAGTGGCCGCAGTGAGGCAGACCAGATGAGGTCTAATGGGTCGGGTATTGGTACGCAGGCTCGTATGCGTGTGGCTGGGAAATGGACGGTAGAAATGGTTTTAGATTCTCATTCTGGTCCAGGCCAAAGTCTTATGCCGTTATCGTTCGGACTGCGCGGATACGCCGATGCTGATTACATTGCACTGACGTGGTCAGATGGGGTAACCCAGACTGAAATCGATCTTATGTCAGGCAAGTTGCATGTTATTGCTGAAACGCAACGCCAGTTAGCCAGTTGTCCCGTTATTTTTGTCTGGGATGGTGATCGATATCGTTTTATCACTGATGTTCTGGGCGTTGGTGGGATGGGGTTTTTTACAAGTCCAGGAATTTATGCGAAACCTCGACCATTTGAGCGCTATCTCTTAGGTAAGAATGTTATGAAAGAGCGCGGTGGGAGGTATCACATAAAGTTAACTGAACCGATGGAGGAAAATGCTTACCTTGATGCTGCAACGATCTATGCCTATGATCTCTCCAAAGGTTATTCAATGGTGCTTGACGAGCGCATGGGCGATGATGTTACTGGTCGGCCAATTATCTTTAAAGAAAGCGTAGCTCCTTATCGCGTAGTGGATAAAAAAGGTAGGGATGTCACGTCATTATTAGCAACAGCAGATCTTAAAGCGCCTGATCCAGGTAGTTTAGATAAGCGCTTCATTGGACTTTTAGAGGAGGACCAAGAGATAACACTAGAATTTAATGCTCCGATTAAACACTCTGGAGCGACTTTGGTGGCCGATGGCTGGGTCGAATATCCATATTCTCAGACCGTATTTGCTGCTTGGCAGGCGGGTCTCCGTTATCGCACGGTAACTATCGAGGCAAGGGATGACAAAGGGAACTGGTATACCGTGGCGAGTGAATTTGGTTACCCAGCTGGGATGCCGCGTAAAATGACCCTGCCCTTAATGGACGTAAGGGAAGGTAGTTCTGCACTTAGATTATCTTCAAATATGGAGATATATTGGGATAAGGTCGAGCTTGTATATGAAGTCAGTGGTGTGGATATGAGTTATCAAGTCTTAAAGCCCGATTCGGTTCAGGCCTCTAGAATTGGATTTCCTGAGCGAAGGAATAATGATCAGAAAGCACCTAGCTATGATTATGAGAAGAGATCTCCTTATTGGGATACAAAATTTCAGCGTGGATTTTATACCGCCCTCGGAGATGCCACTGAGCTGGTTGAAAGATTAGATGGTGCCGTTGCTATAATTGGTGGCGGAGAGGAACTCCATATGGAGTTCATAGCCTTGCCGCCTCCGGCTGAGGAATTCAATCGGTTTTTTGTGTTGGATTTTCGCGGTTGGGCTAAAGATATGGATCTTTATACCAAAGATGGAGAAACCGTCGATCCCTTGCCAATGCCTTCTTATGCTGATGAGACACGACGTGAATTTCTGCATTCAAAGTACAATGTGCGTTTCCAGGAAGGTTTTTAAGTTACAGACATGAGTCAGGTCGATAAAACCGTTGTAAGTCCAGGCCTCCGTAAACTTTTAATCGTATTATTTTTTTTATTTGCAGTCTTAATTGTTGATTCGGTTTACTTAAGCAGTATCACTTTCCTTGAGTGGATCGAAGAAATAACTGCTGTAGGCGATTCAGGACCGATTGAGGATCCCAGCCCCACCTATCAAGGAACAGTCTATCAATTTGCCTTTCTAGCCCATTTGATTCTCGGTTTTGTTGTGATAATTCCAACCATCATCTTTATTTTTTTACATTTGAGGAAAGCAATCAACCGACCAAATAGACTCGCGGTTAGGCTGGGACTATTATTATTTTTAACAGTTGTTCTGTTGCTGGTTTCTGGAATTCTCCTAACGCGCGGGTTGCCTGGTTTTGAAATAGTCCATCCTACGAAAAGAGAAGTGATGTATTGGCTCCATGTAGTAACACCGTTACTCGCGTGTTGGCTGTTTGTCATGCATCGGCTTGCGGGTTCCCGAATTCGATGGAGAGTGGGTGGATTAGTCGTTTCCTTGAGTTTGGTGGTTAGCGTTGGCGTATTTGTTTTTGTGGAAGCGCCAGTAAAACCAGCGCCAGAGGGTAATTTCTTGCCATCCCTAGCTCGTACAGACACAGGCTTATTAATTCCATCAAATGCTTTGATGCGAGAGGACTATTGCGCCTCATGTCATTCTGACATTCATGCCCAATGGGAAGTCAGTGCGCATCGCTTCTCTTCATTTAATAATCCTGCCTATCTGTTTTCGGTCAGGAACACTCGTCAGGCAGCGCTGTTAAACGATGGAGATGTGCGTGCTTCGCGATTTTGTGCGGGTTGCCATGATCCTGTACCCTTATTTTCCGGTGCTTTCGATGAGGTTGATTTTGATGATGAAAACCATCCCACAGCACACGCAGGCATTACGTGCGTTTCTTGCCATGCAATAGAACAATTGGGTAGTCCACGAGGAAATGCGGACTATGTTATCGCTGCTCCGGAAGAATATCCTTTCGCATTCTCAGACAATACTTATTTGTCCTTTATTAATGGATTGCTTATAAAAGGTAAGCCGCAATTACATAAAGATACTTTTCTCAAACCACTGCACAAGAGTTCAGAATTTTGCGGTACTTGTCACAAGGTTCATATTCCCGAGGTCTTGAACAAATATAAATGGCTGCGTGGACAAAATCACTATGATTCATTCCTTCTGAGTGGTGTATCTGGTCACGGTGTTCAAAGTTTTTATTATCCGGGAAAGGCAATAGATAATTGTTCAGAGTGTCATATGCCTTTAGTGAAGTCCCAAGACTTCGGTGCTAGCGTAAATGATGACAGCACCTTTTTAACGGTCCATGGGCATCAGTTTCCGGCAGCGAACACGGCTATACCATACCTTCTCGGAATGCCTGACGATGTTAACGAGGCGCATGAGAGGATGTTGAAGGACTCTCTTCGGGTAGATATTTTTGGAATTCGGGCTGGGTCCGACATAGATGTTCCTATAGTTGCTCCAATTCGACCGGAGTTGCTATCTCTGGAAGCAGGTAATGTCTACTTGTTGGATATCGTTATTCGATCTTTGACGATTGGCCATTTGTTTACAGAGGGAACTGCAGACTCTAATCAGGTGTGGCTGGAAGTAATTGTAACTCAAGATGGTGAAGTAATAGGGAATAGTGGATTAATAGATATAGAGAATGGCCGTTTGGATCCATTATCTCATTTAGTTAACGCATACGTGTTAGATCGAGAGGGCAATCGTATTGATAGAAGGAATGCCGAGGATATATTCACTAAATTATATGACCATCAGATACCGCCTGGTGCTGCAGATACCGTCCATTATCGATTAGAGATGCCTGAGAGAGTTCAGGATGATGTAACAGTAACGGCTAAACTCAAGTACCGTAAGTTTGACACAACATACTTGCAGGCATTCCAAGGGGATGAATTTACTAAGAACGATTTACCAATAGTTACGATCGCAGAGGATTCTGTTCTATTCTCTTCGGCAGTTGCTGTGGCTGGAGAAAACGTCTGGCAACGTTGGAATGACTACGGGATTGGTATGTTAAGGAAAGGTGCTTATCGGCAGGCTGAGTCGGCTTTCCAAAAAGTGCGAGATCTTGGCCGTCCAGAGGGACCTTTGAATTTGTCGCGCGTTTTCATAAAGGAAGGAAGATTGGAGGAAGCTGCGATCTCTTTGAAGGAAGCTGCTTCAAAAGGCGCATATCCCTGGTCAGTGACTTGGTTCTCCGCGCTTGTTGATATGCAAAACGGAGAGTTTGATAGCGCGATAGAAGGATTATTAGCTCTGGTTAAAACCCAATTTAACGATGCTCGTCAGCGAGGTTTTGATTTCTCCTTAGATTATAGGCTGCAAAACAAGTTGGCCCAGGCTTATTTCGAGAAATCCAAGATGGAGGAGCAGGATGAAATTTGGCGAAACAAGGCAGAAGCTCATTATACGGCAGCGCTAGCCCTAGATCCTGAAAACGCAGAAGCCCACTACGGTCTGTCTCAACTATATGCTCTTTCAGGAAGTACGCAGCTTGCAACGCAACATCGAAAATTACACGAAGATTATCGTGTAGATGATAATGCCCATGATCTTGCTATCGCGATAGCAAGAAAAAATGATCCTGCCGCAAATTTCGCTGCAGAAAGTATTGTCATTTACAATCTGGATAGGTAGCAAGCATGAATAATGATGAGAAAATTATACGACGTGCGTTAATTATATCCTCCTTTTCATCATTATTGATTGCCGCGGTAGTTATTGTCGTTTTAGTTCTTCTTGGTGGAGAGGAAGAGGAAATCTTAGTCGATGAGGCCGAGGTTACTGGTCCACAAATTAGTAAATCAGTAGTTACCCCAACGATCTTGCTTAAGGACATTACGCAGGAGTCTGGTATTGATTTCACCCATACGAATGGTGCATACGGAAGTCGGATGTTGCCTGAGACTATGGGAGGGGGGTTAGCCTTCTTTGATTATAACAATGATACACACCAGGATCTGTTGCTAATTAATTCAGTCAGTTGGTCGTGGAAGGACGGGCAGGATAAGAATTCAAGGTCTAAGCTCTATCGAGGAAACGGAGATGGTACTTTCGAGGATGTTTCAGAGCGTACGGGACTAGATCTTCAGGTCTATGGTATGGGTGTTGCTGTAGGGGATTATGATGGTGATGGTTGGAGTGATATTTTCGTAACGGCTGTAGGTGAAAATCTCCTTTTGAAAAATATTAATGGAAAACGTTTTGAGAATGTGACCAGATTACAAGGTGTTTCTGGCCCTGCCGATAGCTGGAGTACGAGCGCAGCATTTTTTGATTTTGATCGTGATGGTGATTTAGATTTATTTGTCTGTAATTATGTAGTTTGGTCAAGAGAGATAAATGAATCGGTAGACTATAGGCTGACGGGCCTTGGTGCCGCCTATGGGCCGCCCACTGATTTTGGGGGAACTAATTCAATCCTTTACCGTAATGATAACGGTAAGTTTTTTGATGTCTCTGCAAGCGCTGGAGTACAGGTAATGAATGAGGCATCAGGTGCCCCAGTAGGTAAAGGTCTTGCGGTACATCCTATAGACGTGAATAGCGATGGCTGGCTTGACGTTATCGTGGCGAATGATACTGTTCAAAATTTCCTTTTTATTAATCAACGCAATGGTAAGTTCAAAGAATCCGGTGTTTTCTCGGGTTTGGCGTTTGATAATAGTGGTTCTGCTACTGGGGCGATGGGTGTCGATGCAGCTTATTATGCAAATGATGAGAGGCTTGGAATTACGATTGGCAACTTCGCAAACGAGATGTCCTCTTTCTACGTCAAGCGAGGGTTAGACAATGTTTTTAGTGATAATTCGATTGTTGCTGGGATTGGTGCGCACAGCCGCAAGGCTTTAACATTTGGTACCGTATTTGTAGATTTGGATCTCGATGGGAGACTCGATCTTATTGCAGCTAATGGCCATGTAGAGCCTGAAATAAACCGTGTACAAAGCAGTCAGTACTATGAACAACCACTTCATATATTTTGGAATTGTGGTGACAGTTGCTCGCGAGTTTATCAGCCAGCTGGCGATTCTCTGGGGGCTCTAAAATTTGTTGGTCGTGGAGCAGGTTATGCAGATATTGATGGGGATGGTGATACCGACTTAGCTATTACCCAGGCAGGAGGACCCGTGGTTCTCTTACGTAATGATCAGTCGTCTAAAAATCATTGGATTCGTGTGACTCTTGTGGGTAAACCTCCAAATCCAGAAGCGATTGGCGCTACGGTCCTTGTTTATGCTGACGGCCTAAAGCAGACAAGATCGGTAATGCCATCGAGAAGTTATTTAACACAAGTTGAATTACCGTTAACGTTTGGCTTGGGGGCTACCGATATTATTAGTCTGTTAGAAGTTCACTGGCCAAACGGCCAAAAAGATGTTCACCGAGATTTAATCGTAGACCAGAATCACATTTTTGTGCAGAGGTAAGGCCGACTTAATAGTATTGAAAATAATAAAGCTCATGGTTCTAATGGGATTCGTTTTCTTGAGTTATCAGATCTCCTCTGCTTAGGGGTCAGAGTCGGGAAAATAAAGGGTCGCTGTTCCAAAAACTCTGGTCTCATTGCGTTCATTAGTTATCGTTATATCTATCTCAATGGTAGATCTTTCTTCGTCAATATCGGTTACAACACCATTGATACCATAAGCTTGGTCGACGAATACTGGAGCTCGGAAAATAGTGTCTATGCTTCTAATAATTGCGTTTGGAGCCCATCTGTGAATCATTGCGCCTAAGAAACCTTGACTCATCACACCGGGGATAATTGCACCAGAAAAGCCTTGATCTCGCGCGATTTGATGGTCGACAAATCTCCCTGTACCCCATCCTACAAATTTTCCATGACGTTTCACATTTTCCAGACTTGTGTCTGGTAGGAAAGAGGGTAATTCTAATCCAAACTCTACGTCCTTGATTGTTTGTACTTGATTATCCATTACTGCTTTCCCTAAATACTGTCCGAGTATCTGCATTAGCAACATGGGTATTACCATCAAATAATTCCATGCGGGTCACAAGAAAAATCATACGACCGGATCGACCTGTTTTTGTATAAATGTCATGTAGATGGGACTTGCCAACAAGAGTAGCGCCACCGAGTATTGGCGCTATCCATTCCACGTATTTCCCGGCATCCATAGCCATTCCTGGAGGCTTTGGAAAATCTTCTGGTAGTCCTCTAGAGCCTACAAGTGTTGATACAAACGTCGGAGTTGCTTGGAATTTTTCATTAGTTGGATCTATGAACTTTTTCGCTATTTCACCACAAACCTTGGCGTATTCCGCTATCCTTTGTTCATCAAGCTTAAATGTGACTTCGTCAAATTCCTTATTTAGGAATTTTTCACGCAAACTTTCGATATCTTTATCCAATTCACTTCCTATTAATTAGGTTTATATTTATGTTAACGAAATTGAATCGAGCTGCAGATAAGATTATTCTTATTAAGTAACTCGATAATATTCAGTTGACCCAAGAATCATGTTACGTTATCCGAAATATTTTTGTAGCCGTTAATTCCTATCGCCGAATTAAGTGTCTCATTGGAGCTAAAATGAAAAAAATTCAAGTCCGTAAGAAAAAATCCAGCGCTACTATCGGAGGCACTAGTCAAAGTGCTTTCGCAGATCTTGAACAGTCTATTCCATCATCTAACCGCCCAAGTAAGAAGGAGAAGCAAGGAAACAGTTCAAAAAAGCATTAAGCACCATTTAGCATGGTTTCATGCTTGCCCGCCCTCATAAACGCCAAGGTAAGGGTAAGACTCATTAATAACGCTATAGTAATCCGGTTTTGGATTGTCCATGCCAATAGCTCTTTTGGGCTAGTGAAACCGCCATCGATTATCGTTGAAGTAGTAGAAGATTCCAAAAATACGTAAGGGTTGAAAAAGGGAAGGAAACGCAATTGGTTTTCCCCAAAATCCGTCAGCAATATGTTGAGGCATACGATAGCTGTTGTGCTAATAATTGCTGAAGTCATACTTCGAAAAAGTACACCCAAAGCCATCGCTAAAATCATATAAAAACATGCATCTTGGAGTAAGCCATAGGCCATGCCAAATGGAAAAGGTTTAAAGATAGCGTATACCAAGACGGATAAAATTAATGTTGTAAAAAGCAGAATAAGAAAAGCAGAAAAAAGTTTAGCAAGCCAAAGTCGTTCAGAGCCACCTGGTATAGTGTACGCTATTTCTAGACTCCTTTCGTCCAACTCTCCGGCGATAACTCTGACACCAAAAAATATAGCTAATGCCGTTAGGGGTAGTCCAATAATCGTATATTGAATGGTTAGGAGATTAATTACCTCTAATCCATTACGCACTCTCAAAAAATATTGGAACATAATCCAAACTAAAGTTAATAGGGGTAAAAACCAGAAGCGATATCCCGCGAGAGCGATCATTGCATAATGTATAAAATCAAAGTCGATTTTTAGTTTCATAATTATGTTTTAGTATCAGTGTGAGATAAAAGCCAGATATAACCGTCTTCCAGTGTTGCGTTTACAGGTTCTGCATCGTCGAGATAATCACTTGTGAGTATGCGATGCACAGTTTTTCCATCTGCTGAGGGAGTTTCATGGGTTCGAATTGACTTGGTGGGAATGATAGGTTTGATTCCTTGTTGTGTTCTTACTTCCCAAACCTTAGCAGTCGCTCTATGGGCTAATTCTTCCGTACCACCATCGAAAACTAGTTCTCCTTTTGCAATTACTATAACTCGCTCACAAGCAGCTGCTACATCTTCCACTACATGGGTAGAGATGAGAACAATTCTATCTCTGGCAAGTTTGCTTAGGAGATTTCTTAATCGAATTCTTTCCCTCGGATCAAGACCAACGGTTGGTTCATCAACAATGATTACAGGAGGCATACGTAATAAAGTCCTCGCAATAGCTACTCGTTGTTGCATACCTCCCGATAGTTCACTAATTTTTTCATCTTTCTTACCGGTAAGATCAACTTCGCCTAGTAAGTCTTTTACCCGTTGTTTTCGTTCACCCGCAGGGATGCCATAAAGAGCTGCATACCAATTCAGATAATCTACTGCAGACATACCGGCAGGTAGACCTGTATCTTGTGGCAAGTAACCTACCCAGTTAGCAAGGTAACGCTGAATACGCTTTAATTGGACTCCTCCATAACGTATGGTTCCGCGTGTTGGATTAAGTATCCCCGCCAACTGCCTTAACAGAGTGGTTTTACCAGCCCCATTTGGGCCAAGAATACCAACCATTCCTCTCTCTATTTCAAAGTTCACTCCTGATAAAGCAACTATTGGATCATCGGGGAGATCTAGACCAGCAACTTGTGCTGATAATCCACGCCATGAATTGATAACTGCTTTAATTCTGCTGTGTGAGACGCGTCGAGGCAGAAGTCCTCTCGATTGCCTCTCTGCACTGTGCCGCATACCTTGTGCTATTAAGACAATTAACGCAGCTATTGCGCTAACAAAATAAGCATTAGGTTTTTCACTACCCTGCGTATGCAGGTTAATCTCGGTGAATAGTAAATATGAAATGATAACTAACCAGGGTGCTGCGTATATAAGTCTTTCTACAATTCTACTATGCAGAGCCTTACCCTTCTGTGTTACGTGTCCACGAAATTTCTGAATTTCTGTAATCAGTCGCGTGAGAAGGAAACCCGTCATCATCCAAAAAAATAGTTCCCAAAAAGCAGATTGAACCATTATCGCGACGATACCGAGTCCAAAAATACCGAGGACTAAGGGTGCAAAGCGATCCCGTGCATCTGAGGGAAGGAATACCTTCCCTCCTCGTGAAATAACGTTTTCAGCGTAAATTTCTGGAGCCAACAAAGCGGTTTTAAGAGGCCCTGATATTCCGTATTTCTTGTGTAAATGGGTTACCGTGAGTTTTGGACATCCATTAACCAGATCTAGAACCGGCACTTCTTTTGGGCGAAAAATCAGCATAATCAATGCTAAATATACACTTCCAATTAGTAGTGCGCTGATTATCTGCCATGGTAAAGCCGTCAAAGTTTCTGTCCACACTAGCATCATCATAGTTATGAGCATCGAGCTAATCCAGAACAGTACAAGCCATGGGCCTGCTCGAATGAAAAAGTTATCTACTTTGTTTAAGAGTGTGAAGCCCACAGGAATGAGTACCAGTGTTAATAAGCTAGAGGTCACCAGCCCGCCTATAACTACTATAGCAAAAGGCGGCCAAATTTCATTTTCTCTTCCCGTAACAATAGTCAGTGGCCATAGCCCAGCTATAGTTGTTGCAGATGTCATTAAAACTGGTCTCGTACGTTCTTTTACTGCTGCAAACGCTGCAGCACCAGAACTCCAATGACTTTCTCTTATCAGTTGCTGTATTCTATCGACTAATAGTATTGCGGGGTTAACGGTAAGACCAACAAGAACGATTGCTCCCATTGCCGCCATTAACTCAAACGCAATGCCAGCAAAAGCGAGAGCCCAAATAGCGCCAAGTATTGTCAGTGGTAACGCTAGGAGTATCAATAATGGTAGTGTAAGCGATTCGAATACAGTGGCTAGCACAAGAAAAAGTAGAGCAACTGCAGGCACACTTATTTTTTTGAACCAAACTTCTGTATCGTTATTGTCCGTTGTTTCGATACTTACCCCACTGGGTTTTGGAATCGCTCGGACCAGTTCCGAAATTTCCCTTTCAATACTAAGCCGCGTTGGCCCAGTGTCAGGAATATCGTCTCGAAGTCGGTACATGACGCTCACTTCACGTCGACCGTTACGGTGAGATATAACTGTTGGCGGCGGCATTTGGCGCATGGTGGCTAATGCTGTAACGGGCATCACTCCAGCAGGCGTTTGTATGCGCATTCGGGTTAAATCACGCATGCCACTGTTTTTCTCACGAGCACCTTTTCGAGTGACGAAGACTGGTAATTCTCGGCCATTGTCAGTTATAAAGCCGATCGGCATCCGTTGACCTTCCCGTCCTGCTAGTTGTAAAACAGGTAAAACTTGACTGAAAGTTAGACCTAAAGATTCAAAGACTGGTCCGATGGGTTCTATCCAAAATTCACTCATACCCGGTTGGACGTTTGTCCACGCAGCGGATATCTGAGGAGTTGATTCCAGTTGCGATTCCACACTATCCGCAAGACTTAGCAGTACCTCGCTATCGGGTCCAGAAAGTACGATTTCTGTTGGGGTCCCACCAAAAGCATCGCCAGCACTTTTACCGCCACCACTAGCGGTTTCATCACCAGGACGAAGAATGCGAAAACCTCCCTTTACGTTTCGAGCTGCTTCGTAAATTTTGTTGCGAACTGACTGAGCCCTAAAGTCCTCTGGTCGTTCGTCTCTATCGACAAGACGAATAGTGAGTGATCCGCCATTTTCATCGATTTGGCTTTCAACAGATTCCACAAAAGGATCCTCGAGTAATACATTTTCTAGAATTGCTACAGCATTACTTGCTACCTCTAGCGATCTATTAGATGGGAACCTTGCAGTTAGCTGAATAGTGTCGGGCTCGCTTGCTTGGTCAAGATTACCGATACTACTGACCCACGGTAGTGCGATCGCACCGGTAAGTAATATGGCGGCTAATGTACCTATAATCCAAGTTGATGGATATCTAAGAGCTTTTGCTACGATTATGCTGAAAAGTATTTTGGCTTGGTCAGGTGGTACGAGATTGCCTTTTTCTCTCCGCCGAGCTTTTGCGATGCTAATACGTTGAGCGGCAGCAGGGGCGGCAAGATAGTGTGCGAGTAAAGGCACCAAACCAATCGCGACTATTAGGGAACCGGCAAGAGGTAAGAGAATAGAGAGACTTAGTATTATGACTGATTGAAGGATCATAGGATCTTCAATATCTACTAAAATAATTGGTAAGAATACGATTGCAGTGGTTGTGCTTGCAGCCAGAATAGCCCTAACTGTTCTTCTCAAGCCTTTATTGACAGCAGTTTCTATATCTTGTCCTCGCTCTAAATGCCTCTGTATGGCTTCAAAAACGACGACGCTGTTGTCAACTACTAGACCAATTGCCAGCATCAAACCAAACAGTGAGACTAAATTTAGCGTTTGGTCCAGTAAGTATAAAAATGCTAAAGCGGCCATAAGGCTTACCGGAACAGCTAAGCCAACTACAGCGACTGCACGCCATTGTCGGAGAAATAAAAACAGTATGGCTAAAGCGACTAAAAAGCCTGAGGCTCCAAGCTTAGATAGATATTCAATCTGGGTTTCGATGGTTTCAGCGGCATCAAAGCCTACAACGAGATCCAGGCCTTGGGGATTTAGTTCCTCTTTAACTTCCGCTATACGAGATCGAAGATTTTTTCCAAGACGGATGAGGTTAGAATCTTGATCCTGATATATGACTAGGCCAACAGATGCTTGACCATTAACGCGGAATAGTCCACTTTCGGGACCCGGTCCTAGAGTTACCTCACTTGTATGATGTAAAAGTGCAGGTTTATTGTATTCAATGCGACTGTTTGAGAGAGAGTGGAGACCCATTGGCCTTCCATCCAGCACCACTGACGTTTGTCCTCTTTCACTATTCATACTCCCTGTATACTGAGCGCGACCTAAAGTGTTACGTACCATTGTCACGACGCTATCAACGGTAACTCCAAGTGCAGTCGTCCGAATGGGATCGACAGTGACTGTAACTTGGGGTTTTGAACCTCCTACGGCCATTGCTTGACTCACCCCAGACATTGAAGCGAATCTGGGTGCGATCATTTGATCAGTAATATCATAGAGAGCATTCTTACCATCGTTATTTTTACCAACGATGTAAAGGACCATTGCTAATTCGGAAATCGCCTGCGTTCCAGCAGAACTAACAGTGAGTGAAGTACCCTGTGGTTGATTACGTTGTAATTCTGTAATGATGCGTTGCAATTCGAACTCGCGAATCTTGATATCGATTTTGGGCTCAAAGCGGACTGTAAATTGGCCATTTGATCCACGAATCTGCCCTCGTGTTTCTGCAATATCTGACATGGTGGATATCTGTGCTTGGAGGGGTAATAGAATTTCTCTTTCGATTACTTCTGGATTGCTTCCAGGGCGATAGAAGTTTATGTTGATTTCGCTTCCAACTAATCTGGGGAATAATTCCACCGGTATCTTCTGCCAAGCTATACCTCCCAGAAGTATTATTCCAATGAAAAACATCGCTACGGCAACTGGGCGATGTATAGAAAGCATGAGGAAGGACATTACGCTTGCCTCTGCCTCACTCGATCAAGCAGTAAATAAATGCATGGCAGTACGAGAAGTGACCCAATAGTAGATGCGATAATTCCACCAATTATTGTGATAGCCATCGGGGCGCGTAAGGAGGCTCCCTCTCCGGTTCCAAAAACAAGAGGTAATAGAACCATGACAGTCGTCAATGTGGTCATTATAATCGGTCTCAATCTGATGCCAGCAGCACTAACAAGCGCATCAATTCTATCTACTCCTTTTGACATTAGCTGACGTGCTGTAGCTAAAAGCAATACCGCGTCATTGACTGCTACACCGGCGAGTACAATCAGGCCCATAATGGCCATCACACCAATTGGTGATCCCGTTGGGAAGAGAACTAATCCAACTCCAATTAACGAAAGAGGGATCGCAGACAACACTGTAATGGGGTGAATAAAAGACTCAAATGATCCTGCAAGTACCATAAGAACCAAAATAAGAGCTAAAACTCCCGCTAGTTTAAGCTCATTGATTGTTTTAACCCGTTCTGTCTCTTCTCCTCGAAGTTGTGCATTGATCCCCGGCAGTAGAGGATCCTCTAAGGCTTTTTTTACCGCGATAAGGGCTAGGGGATATTCAACCAGATTAGAAATTTCTGCTGTAACGGTTGCTGTTCTGCGTTGGTCTCTTCGAAAAATTTCTCGTGCTCCGGCGACCTCTTGGAAACTAGCGATTTCACCAATAGTAATCTTTTGTCCTCGATTGGATCGAAAGATAATTTGTTCAAGAGTTTCGCGGGTTGCTTGGTCTGTTCTAAGTCTCACAGGTTGGTCTTCATCACCATTCGACAGTATTGTTATGTCTCTGCCATCTAAACTTGTCTCCAAAACTCGGGTCACTGTGCCCAGGTCAATACCAAGACCATCAGCCATTATTTGATTGAGAACTATTCGGAGCTCAGGTGGACCGTCTTCAAACGAGGATCGCACGTTCCAAAGTTCACTTAATTTGGTTAGCCTTTGTCGTACTATTTCGGTCCCCCTTCTTAGATCTGGTAAAGCTTGTCCCGATACCTCAACAATGACGGCAGGTCCTGTCCCTCCGAGCGCATTTGCGATTGCACTTGAGCCAATTTGCCAATCAGCCTCTATCGAATCCAGTGCGGCTAGATGAGGTGTTAAATAGTTAGCAAGTTCTTTACCGGGTAATCCTTCATCACTTAACCGAATAGTAATCTTTGCAGTATTTTCTTCTGTTGATTCCATACGAACTAATCTTGAGTCTTCGGGTAAGCGTCCGATTTCTGATAGCATCGCTTCCAGATGGTTACCATTTGCCTGAATCATCATTGATTCAATACCTTCAATAACTCGAGATGTCGACTCTACTTTTTGTCCAGGGGTGCCAACGATTCTGAGCGAGAATTGCCTAGGATCAGCAGAGGGGAGCAACTCGGTCCCGAGTTGTATTAAAGAATAGCCAGCCAGCCCTGAAGCTAACAGGGCGATGGTCACTGTTTTTCCTGGCCTTTCTAATAATCTCCTAACTAATTTTTCGAGTCGATATCGATATGTTAGAAAAATAGTTTCAGATTTGTCACCAGTTGCCGGCATGAACCACCTGGCTAGAGCAGGTATTAGCATCATGGCAACCATAAGGGATGCAAATAAGGATGCGGTAACTGTAAATGCGATGCCCTCGATCAATCGAGCAGCCATAC
>NZGG01000017.1 GCA_002690865.1 Gammaproteobacteria bacterium
CAACAACGTTACACCTACCTCAGACCACGAGTAGATGCAGACTTCGGCTTTCAGAAGTCGACGAATGATGACCTTCTTGAGTACTGCGACGAAAGAGGCTTACAACTAATTGCTTATTCACCTCTATTGAGAGGAGCTTATATTAGGGAAGACCGACCGCTAGCCGCACAATATCGACACCATGACTCTGAATCAAGAATGACAACACTGCTCGAAATTGCGCAAGAACTAAGCCTCACAGCAAATCAGGTAGTCTTAGCCTGGATGATTGAACGTGGTGTAATTGTAATCTCAGGAGCGAGTAAAAAAGAGCAATTAGATGAGAGCTTTAAAGGGTTTGATATTGATTTAAGTGATGAGACTTTAAATCGATTAGATAATGCTGGGTCTGAATAAAAGGCAATCAGGCAAAGCGAAAGGATAGAATAGTCGAAAAGTCTTGAAGGAAACAATAACCTTTTTAGTAAGGTAATTTATAAAGCAAAGCATTAAATTGACATCAATACTAGGCTGAACAAATGAAAAATGTAGAGCGTCTATTTATCAGACAAGAAGTCACACAAAGAGAGGAAGAGGGTTGTGATGTAGGAAATATTAGAGATCAGATTGAAAAGGCAGTGCAAACTAATGACTCGAAAGCCCTGAATGACCTATATGATCACCTTGATGCTCTGGAACCTGCTAAATCATTCACTTATGAAGAACCCTCCGCGCTTGCAGAGATCCGTCAACTGCGACCTGATGGTCCTAGGCGTGTTCCCATCTCAATTAGCGAAGAAGATCTGCATAACCGTATCTATGGTGGCTGGCTTGGTCGTGCAGCAGGATGTTCTCTTGGGAAGCCCGTAGAAGGATGGCCGCGAGAACGAATTGATGATTACCTTGAGTCTCATCAAGCGCTGCCTCTAGACAATTACCTCCCGTACGATGGGAAACTTATTAATGAACATCTCAAATCAAGTACTCTTGGCAATATTGAATTTATGGCAAGGGACGATGATATGGATTTTCCGATTCTAGGGCTTATCGCACTGGAAGAGCGTGGCACTAGTTTTACAGCTCGCGGTATATCTAATGTTTGGATGAGTTATATGCCTGCCAATCTGCTTTATACCGCAGAGCGAGCTGCATATCGCAATTTTACAATGGGACACATGCCTCCAGAATCCGCCTCCTTCCGTAATCCCTTTCGCGAGTGGATTGGCGCACAAATTCGAGCGGATATTTTTGGCTACGTTGCCCCTGGCTGGCCCGAAAAAGCGGCCGAACTAGCATTCAAAGATGCCAGCATCTCTCATGTAAAGAATGGTATTTATGGCGAAATGTTCGTAGCGGCAATGTTAGCTGCCACCTATATATCGGACGATATTGTTGAAATTATTAACATTGGGTTAAGTGAGATACCCGAGAAGTGCAGGCTTGCTGAAGCGATTAATAAAACGCTCTGCTGGTGCGAGCAGCTGAACGACTGGGAAGCGGTTTGGAGTAAAATAAAAGCCGAATATGGTCATTATAGTGGCGTACATACCATCAATAATGCGGCACTCGTTGTTCTCGGGCTATACTTTGGCACCTCTGACTTTGAGAAAGGAATTGTAGTTTCAGTTCGAAGCGGCTGGGATACCGACTGTAACGGCGCGACAGTAGGCTCGATACTAGGGCTTAAATTCGGGGCCAATGCTTTACCCAGTAAATGGATTGGAGTTTTAAATGATCGCTTGATGTCCTCGGTGCGCGAATTCAATGATAACAAAATCTCCGAGCTTGCCCGCAGAACTTCGACAATTGCCAAAAATGTCTTAGCACTTCCAGATGAAGGATTAGTCGCTGAAGGCGTATCTAAGGATATCAACGATAACCCTTTTATTGGAAAATGGATTTTCGACCTAGGATTTGACTTGCAAACTGTATTTATAGAGCCAGACCTTTCTTGTATGCAAGAGGATCAATACGGTCAGCGGCAAAAGCTCGAAAATGCCAAAATTGAGGGACTGAGGATCTCCTTTGACTTCATTATCGAAAAAGCTGGGTTTGGTTTTGAGGCAAATTTTGAGGGGGAACTAATAGGCAACACAATTCAGGGCACCGGTTCAGGCAGTGGGTTTGATTTCGAAATGGGTGGGGAAAGAAGCTAACGACCAACTGGCTATTTATTGCCAAATATAATCCTCTACTTTCATTTGGCTAGTCTCCGACCAATAGTCAACAAGACGAAAGGGCCAGTTCTGGGTAACCCGTCCTTCGCTATTTTTGTACCAACTCTGAACACCGGGAACGCCCCAGGCGCGCTTGTTATTAGCCTGTTCAATACGCTCGGAGAATTTATCCATGACTTCCATACGAGGCTCCATCGAGCGATGCCCCTTATCCAGTAATTCGCTAAGACAATTCATTATGTAGTTAATCTGGCATTCCGAATGGAAAATGATACTGCCACCATGAACTAAATTCGTATTCGGACCATAAAGACAAAATAAATTGGGAAAGTTTGGTACTGTCATACCTAAATACGCTTGTGGATTGTTTCCCCAAAAGTCATGCAACGACAAACCATCTCGGCCAATAATTTCCATGGGTGCGAGAAATTGATCAGCTTGAAAACCTGTCGCACAAATGATCACGTCTGCATCAACAAAACTGCCACTTTTCAATTGAATACCTTCAGCAGTTACTTGACTAATTGACTCAGTGATCAAATCAACGTTATCTCGTTGCAAGGCTGAAAGCCACCTGCCATTGTCCCGCAGTGGTCTCTTTGCTCCAGGTGGATAGTTCGGAATTATTTTCTCTAAAAGACTGTAATCGTGAATCTGATTTGCCATGTATTCACTAACAGATTTTCTAAGCTTCTCATTAGCCGCACTTACAGAACGAGCGCCGCTCCAATTGCTATCAACTTTTAAAGACTCGAGAAACGCATCACAACCGGTCCAAAACAGCCAAAATCGATACCAATTCGCATAGTAGGGTAAATGCTTAAGTAACCATTGATGTCCTATGTCGACTTCATCATGGTAATCAGGTGTAGGAAATAACCAGGGCGCAGATCGCTGCACGACAGACGTGTGCCGGGCTTTATCAACAATTTCTGGAACGAGTTGAAAGGCGCTAGCACCACTCCCTATAACTACAATCTTTTTGCCCCTGAGATTGACGTGCTCATCCCAAGCCGCAGAATGTAGCAGACACCCGCCGAAATCAGCAAGCCCTTTAATATCTGGTAGCTTTGGTCTATTTAGCTGCCCTACCGCAGATATAACTGAACGGAATGTTTCTTTTTTACCTTCAACTGTTGTCAGGTTCCAACACCCATTCTTTATGTACTCAATGGATTTGATGTCACTCTGAAATTGGATGTGCTGCCTAAGATCGTACTTATCAACAACTGACTTGAAGTAGTCTAGCAATTCATTACGCGGTGAAAAATTAGAAGACCAATCATGATTTGGCGCAAAAGAGTAACAGTAGAAATGGCTGGGAACATCGACTCGGCATCCCGGATAACTATTCTCTAGCCAAGTGCCGCCAACTTCTGAATTTTTTTCATATACAACGAAAGGAATACCAGCCTCTTTTAACCGAATGGCCGCTAGGATTCCCGACATACCGGCCCCAATCACTGCCACCTTTAGATCCGTTGAGCAACTAGCAGGATGGTCTCCGTATTTATTAACAGGCTTTAACAAAGACATTTGCTGCATCATCATGGGCACGTATTCTTTCGGAACATTACCCTGGACCATAGTCTGCATCATTTTGTGGACAAATTCCGCACCCAACATATCCCTATCGAGGGGTTGGTACACGCCAGGCATAGACTCTATTACACTCAAAGCTAACGGAATCAACGTTTCGCGCTCTGAATGCCGCGAAGTCAACAAAGATTCATCACGGGTAATCTGAACTAAGGCCATATGCAAAGAACGCAGATGCGCCCTTTGCAAAACAGATTCAATTTCAGAACCACTAGCGGTAATAGACTCCGTTACATTAGGAATATCTATACGCATATCAGAAGGTGTTTGTTAAAACACCTATTAGTGCGCGCGCTTACCACCGCCAAGAATGATGCCTCCGCGACCGCCAGTATGCTCATCGTCCTCCAGGATAACTTCACCATTACATACTGTAGCCCTGTAACCCATCGCTTTCTGCAGAAGACGGCTTGCACCGCAGGGAAAATCATCTGAAATCTGTGGATGTCGCTCAGCAACACGCTCCATATCAATAACATTTACGTCGGCTTTCATTCCCTGACCTATGACACCACGGTCATTAAGCCCTAGGACTGTTGCAGGCAAACTCGTCATTTTTCGTATCGCTTCTGGCAGTGGTATTCGGCCGGTATCGCGAACCCAATGTCCTAGATAAAAACTAGACCAACCGGAATCACAGATGGAGGTTACATGAGCACCTGCGTCGCCGAGGCCAGGGACAATCCAATCTCTTGACAATAGTTCGTAGGTTTTCTCATATTCCATATTGAAAAAAGGTGCGTGGAACATCGTCTCGCCATTACTCTCCAACATTCTTTCCAACCAGAGTTCTGCACCACACTTATTCTGCTTCTTGGCCTCGTTATACAAGTTATCCTCTAAATCACGAGTATATTTGGGACTCTCCCCTGCACCAAGCCAACAAAGCCGCTTTGCAAGCGCATCACATTTCTCATTGCCCTGTGCTTCACTGATCAACTTGTTACGAAACTCTTCATCCCGAATCGCTGCCAATCGCTCTGAAAAAGGCATTGCTCGTAATTGATCCCAAGTCTGGGTGGAGAAAAAGTACGAGTTTTTCAAGCCCGACAGATTACCGCCTCGGCGAGGAACAGTCGTACCAAACACTGGCAATCCATTTTGATGCATCTTGCCTACGCATCTATCATAACTTTCTAGCAAGCTTGGCTGATCCCCATAAGTATCTGTCGTTGAGCTAAATAATAATCGATTGCCTCCCGTTAACATCGCCTGCTCAAAAAGTTCCATCTCATAGTCAAACACTTCTCTATTTACTCCAGGGGTATTTGGTATAACCTGCAAAATACCGCCTTCAGCACCCACCGCCTTGTTTATTTCAATTACCTCCTCCATTGGAGCAAGGGTACCTGGAATGACTCTCCCGTCTGGAAGCTTATGTGCTCTCAATCGATTAGTCGAAAATCCAATAGCACCCTGACGTATTGATTCCGCGGCAATAGCTGCCATTTGCTTAGTTTCTTCTGTCGTTGGATTCTCATCGACACCACGCTCCCCCATAACATAATAACGAAGAGCACTATGACCGACCATGCCAGCAACATTAATGCCCGGCTTATTTTTTTCTACCGAGTCAAGATACTCACCATAAGATTCCCAATCCCAAGGCAAGCCTTCCAAGATTGTTTCACGCGGAATATCTTCGACCGACTCCATCATCTCTGCTAAGAACCGATGGCCATCAGGTCGAACGGGCGCAAAGCAAACGCTACAGTTCCCCATAAGTGCTGTAGTCACCCCGTGCCAACTAATAGAAGTCATCATAGGATCCCAACCAATCTGTGCATCTAGGTGTGTATGAAGATCCATAAATCCAGGGGTAACGGCATGTCCCTCAGCATTTATCTCTCGAGTGCCTTTACCCGAAACATCACCAACCTCAGTAATCACGTCGCCATCAATAGCAATATCACCAACAATTGGATCTGTCCCGGATCCATCAATTATATTGCCCTGCCTAATCACCAAATCATGGCTCATGCTCTTTCCCTCAAGTTAATCAAGATTCATATGGGCAAGATAGTTGTATATTGCCGAAAGGGCAAGCTTACTAACGAAAGTTTGTAGGTAAATTTCGCGTTTTTGAGAGATCCATAAGGTATGATGGCAGATTAGAAAAATAGGGAGAAATATGATGTCGACGAAGTCGAGAGCAGCTTTGTTAGTTGAATTCAATAAGCCTTTAATAGTCGATGAAATTGGTCTCGGTGACCCGCAGGGAGAGGAAGTACTTGTAAAGTTATTTGCGACAGGGGTTTGCCATTCTCAGTTACATCAAATTCACAACACTATTCCTGGAGTGCGTATACCAGGAATAATAGGACACGAAGGGACTGGAGTGGTCATCAAGGTAGGGAGTAAAGTTACCCATCTTAAAGAGGGTGATCACTGCATGCTAACTTGGGTGCCTCGAGACGCAAAAGAAGATAGTCCCGCTGCCCCAGGCACCCAATTTGAGTGGCGCGGCGAGCAATACCCAGCCGGGTCCTGTTATACCTGGGCAGAACACGCCCTCATTAATGAACAATTTGTACTCCCTATGCCCAATGATATTTCTACTGCTTCCACATCGATCGTTGGCTGCGCAACAGTTACAGGAGTAGGCGCTGTCATGGGCACAGCGCAGGTGCAAAAGGGACAATCAGTAGCAGTTATCGGAGTAGGCGGTGTCGGAATCAATGTTATAGCCGGCGCAAAAATAGCTGGCGCAAATCCTATAATTGCAGTCGATCTTGCAGATGACAAACTCGAGTTTGCAAAAGAATTCGGTGCAACACACACGATCAATGCATCGAATACTGATGCGGTTAAAGAAATAAAGGCTCTAACAAACGGAGGCGCAGATTTTGCTTTCGATGCGATTGGCGGACCAGTAACAACACCACAGAGCCTAGCCGCCGTTCGCTCTGGTCGTCTAGGTCTTGATAGAGGTGGGGTTGCGGTCGTCGTTGGTATTCCCCAAGGTGAATTTACAATACCTAACTTCCAATTCCCGTTCGGGGAAAAATCACTTATCGGATCTTTCGGCGGGTCCAGTCATCCAGAGGGCAACTATCCCCAATATATCAACTGGTATCAAAAGGGTGAATTACCGCTTGATAAAATGGTGACCACCACTTACACCAGCCTTGATGATATCAATGAGGCTGTGCGCGCACTGGCGGCTGGAGAAATTCGTGGACGGTCAATCATAACCTTCGAATAAACGATGGAGAGGCAATGGCCATAAAGACAAGAGCAGCGCTGATAGTCGATTATGGCCAACCACTAGCCGTTGACGAGATTATCCTGCAAGACCCTTGCGAATCAGAAGTGCTCGTTAAACTTATTGCTTCTGGTATCTGTCATTCTCAACTCCATGCAATTCATAGTAATACACTTAAAACACCCTCCTTACTTGGTCATGAAGGCACCGGAATCGTCTTAAAAACTGGTAAAAACGTAAGTCATGTCAAGGAAGGGGATCATTGCATAGTAACCTGGGTGCCCCGGGATATCACTATCGATAGTCCAGCGCTAGCAGCGACGAAGTATGAATTTCAAGGGAAGACATATCATGCTGGCGTTTACACCTGGGCTGAATCTGCGCTGATAAATGAACAATTAGTAGTACCTCTTTCAAAAGACGTTCCCTCGGTCGCTACTGCAATCGTTGGTTGTGCAACAGTTACCGGTGTAGGAGCAGTAATGGGCTCAGCGAAGGTCAAGAGAGGTGAATCCGTTGCAATCATTGGTGTCGGTGGAGTAGGCATTAATATCATCGCTGGTGCAAACATTGCCGGGGCCAACCCAATCATTGCTGTTGATCTCACAAACGAAAAACTAGCGTTTGCAAAAGAGTTTGGAGCAACACACACTATTAATGCAACCAATACAGATCCGGTAGAGGCTATTCATCAGATAACAAATGGTGGGGCTGACTTTGCTTTCGATGCTATTGGCGGCGCAATTACGATCCCACAAGTTCTTGCCTCTGTTCGCTCAGGTCGGGTCGGCGCTAACCGGGGAGGTACGGCTGTAATCGTAGGGATACCGATGGAGTCTGTACTACTGCCAAAAGAAGCTTTCCCTGGCGGTGAGAAAAATCTCATTGGATCAGTCGGAGGATCTAGTCAACCCACTATTGATTATCCGAAATACATTGATTGGTTTCGGAGAGGTGATTTACCGCTCGATAAAATGATTACTACTATTTACTCTGGTCTTGATGAGATTAATGAAGGTGTTAGAGCTCTCGAGAAAGGAGAAATTCGGGGCCGGTCAATCATGGTTTATGAGTAAGCTAACTAAGAGGTGAATTAAAAAAGTAATTTGGAAATAGCGGGCACTAATGAGAATAAAAATACTCGGTCTACAGGACTAGAAGTATCAATCTTCGGATTAGGCGCAATGTACTCTGGGAAACCGATGAACTCTTGTACTAGCGACGAGGATATGGATTTTGAAGTTGGTTCTAAAACGATTGAACTACCATTGATAATGGATGAATCTCTATTGATGCCGCTTATGTCTATTCTCGCGGCGGTTCAGAAAAAATTATTAGAAAAACATTCTACATAGCAAAAACCAATACCCTCAATTACATTAGTAGAATGCACTTTCACTAATCAGCAATCCCGCGCAGAAACAGTTCTCGTGGCAAAAAACGCAACATGATCGAAAGGAATCCTTGTAATACAGACTGAAACAGATTCAATAATCGCCATAGTATCCTCCTAAAAGCAAAAATCTTTAAAAAAGACTTAGTCTTCCTTCCGTTTTGTTAGTCTCCACTCAAATATATCTGCTGGCTTTGCAATATAAGAACTAGCACCTTCTCGTGATTTCTTCCCATTTACAAAGAAAGCCCAGAAGCGAACATCGCCATTCCCTTCGATATCGTTTATCGCGATAACAAATTCACCAAAGTCTTCAGTTTGAGTGTTCACCTTTGCAAATCGTTTTAATGTCGATAAAGCTGATTCGCCGCTGATCGCTGCATAGACAACCTGTTCCCCACTTGCGTTTATTTGCACATCCATATCGAGCTGTCTAGTGCACGCAGCTAGCAGAACAGCGCATAGAATGATCGAAATTTTTTTAACAGTCTCCACAGTTTCCCTTTAAAAAGAGCTCGATATCGAATCGGTTATTCATATTTAATCAGTTCTATAATTGTTTATCGATTTTATTATTTAATGACTCTCCTTTTATATAATTTATATTGTCATTAACACTTTCTGTGAAGGCTAGCCTCGCGTCTATGGTCTTTTCAGCGATAAAAAGGCTTATTGCCCCAGAGAAAAAGAGACCTACAAGCGGATCCTAGGCATTTTAGGGGGACTACACTGCAAGTGAGAATCATTTTCATTAGTTATTGATAATCATTCTCGTTTAGATTACCCTACCGACTTCTGTTTTATGTCTCGTCTATGAAGGTTAGTTATGATGTTTTTTACCAAATTGCCGCGATTAATTGGGGCTTTTGTTCTTCTTCTTTTTGTCGCCGCTTGTGACAACAACGACGGCTCTAATGCCTCGAGCGGTCCAGTAGATACGGATAGGGACGGCGTTCCTGATACCCTGGATGCCTTCCCCAACGACTTTAACGAAAGTGCTGATGCAGATGGCGATGGCGTTGGCGATCGACGAGATGTATTCCCGAACGACGCAACTGAATTTGGAGATGGGGACCTCGATGGTACTGGTGATAATGCAGATAACTGCCCAGCAGTATATAACCCCAATCAAGCAGATGCTGATGTGAATGGTGCGGGCGACGCTTGTGACGCGATTACAACAACTTACGCTTTTACCAATGATACATATGAGGCAGGCTCGGACTCAGTTTCATACACTGGGCAAACTGCCCGCCAGATGCTCATACTTGGACTCGTAGATAGCCTAGTTGCACTAACGGAAAGACCTGGTGAATCCGTCGCCATTACAGATGAGCTAAATGCCTTTGTTTATGGTGTGGGAACTGACTCCATACCACATGGACGAACAGCAAAGGGTGGCGAACCTGTCATACCGGGTCCAAACTACGGAAATATTAGTTCAGGAAAGAATCTGCACAAGAAAATTGCCGGTGGCACACCTGCAGGTGAGGGCGAAACCAGTCGTCTAATCGGTGATGAATTTTTTGGATGGCAGGATGGCTTGGATGCAACACCTCTGCCACTTGAATTGGTTGACCTGTTTATCAGTCGAACAGCCGCGCAGGCAAGTGATGGCACAAGCCCAACAGTTCCTGTTGTAGGAAATCCTGCGGCACCAGTCAGCAATGTAGCTGTCGATGCTCATGGACGTGATTATCGACAGCTTCTTCAAAAGTTTCTAATGGGGGCGGTCAATTTCTCTCAGGGAACTAATGATTACTTCCAGGCCAACTTCACAGAGCAAGTAGCTTTGCGTGAAGGACCGACGAAGAATTATACCGAGGCAGAGCATAACTACGACGAAGCCTTTGGTTATTATGGTGCTGCAAGGGACATTATGGACTACACAGACCTCGAGGCACGCGCCAAGTCTGGTCGGGACGCATATAAGAATGGTTATCATGATTCTGATAACGATGGCTCCATAGACCTTACATCAGAAATGGTTCTCGGCCATGCCCAAAACTGCGCAAAGCGTGATGTAGGTTCTGCAAGCCGCGCGAACCCAACTGATCTAAGTTCTGAAGTAATGAACGCTATCCTCGCAGGCAGGACGATTATCGCGGCTGGGTCAGCAGCAGGAAGTCTAACTGAAGTCCAGTTGACTGCACTCAATGCACACATCGTCACAGCCTCGAAAGCCTGGGAAAAATGCATTGCCGCAACTGCAATTCATTATGTCAAGGATGTTCTAGAGGATATGGATGAATTTACTGCGGCCGGAGAGTTCGCTGACGTAGATAATTTCACCGACCTAGCAAAGCACTGGGGTGAGCTGAAAGGCTTCGCGCTTAGCTTGCAATTCAGCCCTAACTCACCTTTCCGCGATGGCACCGTAGATGGTATTACGCTAGATGACCTGAAAGCATTACTCGCAAATATTGGTGATGCCCCTGTCCTAGCTGACGGATCACAAAACGGTGTTCCTGCAGCAGGCTCAGCTCAAGCAGCGATTACTACTTATAGATCCAAACTGGAATCAGTCCGTAATACTCTGACTGCAGCATATGGATTTGACACAGAGGTTGCTCAAAACTGGTAACCTTAAGCCTTAGTAAGGAAGCGAAGGGCACAGAAATTGTGCCCTTTTTTTTTCGGTAATATACACTTAAAGCAGATCTCAGGAGCAGTAAAGAACGTATTATGGCAGCGGTAATTATGGTCTTAAGAGGCAGCTCCGACAGAAGCATGTATCGAATCCCCAAAATATATATTCGAGGTTAACAATGATTAAGTTATTCACCCTTATACTGGCTATCTCATTCACTCTAGTAGGCTGTGGAGGTGGTGGTTCAGGCGGATCTGAAAGTAGTCAATCACCCATAGCAACATCAGGAACAGGGAGCAGTGGTGATGACGCGAGCAGTGACGAATCAAGCAGTGATGACGCGAGCAGTGACGAATCAAGCAGTGATGACGCAAGCAGTACGATGCTTCTATTAAATAATCTCGCCACAAACATATTCATCCCAAACTATACAAGTCTTGTTACTAGCGCGGGGGAATTTTCTAGCGAAAGCGGTGCTCTTGAGACCTATTGCAGCAGCATTGGAACAGCCGAGGAGGCCACCGCTCTCGCTGACGCTCAATCCACTTGGCGGTCTGTCATGGCAGATGTGCAGGCAACAGAACTACATGCGGTAGGGCCTGCAATAGCCAACGGAGAAATTCTTCGCAAACGTATGATATCCTTTAGTGATGGTGCGCTAAGCACCTGTGGTATTGACGAGATCGCAGTTCTGGCTTCTGAAGCCGATTTTAATATTAATAGTAGAGCTAGTAATCAACTTGGAATGGGTGCAGCTGGCTACTTACTCTTCAATGAAGACCTAAATCACTCATGCTCTGCTCTCGTTCCCACTACTGCAAACTGGAATGCACTGTCAAACAATGAAAGAAAAGCCGCAAGATGCGAGGCCGCAAAAGTCATCGTAACAGACGTAAAGAATGCGGCAGAGCAAATCGCAAGTGCTTGGGATGCCAGCGGTGGAAACTTTATTGCAGAATATTCTGCAGAAGGGACTAGCGGCCAGTACTTACAGGACACCACAGATGCACTTTTTTACATCGAGATGGGCGGAAAGGATAAGAAGCTGAATATTCCTCTCGGACTTAGAACCTGTACAAATAACTCTTGTCCAGAAAGCGTGGAGTCCAAATATAGCAAAAATTCACTACAAAATATTAAGAGTAACGCGTTAGCCTTCCTAGAAATATTTGAAGGTGGAACTGGCAGAGGTTTCGATGATGTAATCAGTGAAGCCGGCTTTCCAGAAGTTAACCAAAGCATGCAAACAGCCGTTGCAGATATAATATCAGCAATAGACACCATTGATACGCCTCTTTATGAACAAGCTCTCAGCATTAACACTTCTTCAAAAGCAACGGCGTGCACGAATGCTTCTTCAAACCCAGGAACGATGGACTTAGATTTACCAGCCTGTACCCTTGCTGGTCTAATGAAGCGAGTCACGGACATAATGAAGCTAGAATTTGTAACGATTGTGAACATAAATCTTCCAAGTGGAGTTCAATCGGACACTGACTAATGAATAAGATATCGAAAACATTTTGGCTCGGATTATTTGTAGCGTCTCCTTTCACAGCCTTAGCTTCTCTTCTTGATCAGAGCGAACTTCGATACCTCGAGGAGATTGTTGTTATTGGTGACAGGCAAAATGTAAAGGAAATAGCGGGGTCAGGATCTGTGATAGATCAAACTGAAATAGATCAGTTTGATCATATCGACCTGGGCCAATTATTAGGTTCAGTCCCCGGCGTTTATATTCGTGAGGAAGATGGATTTGGACTGCGACCAAACATTGGCATAAGAGGCGCCACCAGCGATCGAAGCCAAAAAATCACTATTATGGAAGATGGAGTCCTGATTACACCTGCGCCCTACTCAGCCCCTGCAGCCTACTACGTGCCAAATGTTTCTCGAGTCCACACCATAGAGGTATTGAAAGGTCCCTCTGCCATTCAACATGGGCCACACACGGTAGGAGGTTCTATAAATTTTGTCAGCCGCCCAGTACCTGACGTCCAAACCTTTGAAATCGACCTTAGTAAAGGAATAAATAATTTTTATAAATACCAAGGCGCTATTGGGGGGAAATATAATAATCTCGGTATTGTGTTAGACGGATTGGCTTACGGCAGTGATGGATTCAAAGCTCTAGACGGCGTTGGGGATACAGGCTTTGAGCGTTCAGACTTTGGCTTAAAGCTGAGTTGGAGACCTGAGTCGAACATAGAACAGTTACTAACTTTAAAAGTTGGATATGGAGAAGAAGACGCTAATGAAACGTACTTAGGTCTGACAGATGATGATCTGAGAGAAGAACCTACGAGGCGATACCGAGCATCACAGCTTGCCAACTTTACCTCAGATCACACCAAGGTATTGGTTAACTATGGCGCAGTATTGAGAGATAACTGGCGGATCAATATTAAAAGCTACTACAACGAATTTCATCGAGACTGGAATAAATTAGACGGATTTGTTCTCGGCCCGGCTCTGCAATCGGTCCTGGCGCGCCCCAATCAATTTAGAACTCAGTATGAAATACTTAAGGGAGACACTAACTCTCGACCCATTAATTCCCAAACTCTTGACGTCACGAGCAATGATCGTAGTTTTGAGTCTAAAGGCATCCAACTCTCGCTTACACAGATTCAAAAGTTTGGTTCAGCCACCCTAGAGAGCAAATTAGGTTTGCGCCTACATAAAGATCATGTTGAAAGGCAACACTCACCCGTTAGTTACTTAATGATGGACGGCAACCTAGTCCCTAATGGAATAAGCAGACCCTACAAAACTTGGAACAAGGCCCAAAGTGATGCGTTTGCTATATATCTAGCTGAGACTGTAGCTTGGAAAAATCTTTCAATGGAAGTGGGGGCGAGGCTTGAAAAGATCGATGGAAAAAAAACTAATTTCGCAACCAACACTTCCAGTAAATCAGCGCAAGACTTCACCTCTCCTGGCTTGGGATTAATCTATAAGTTTAATGAAAAAACTACAATCCTAGCTGGGGCATACCTAGGATTTTCACCTCCCGGACCTGGCTCGACAGTAGAGGCAGAACACAGCCTTAATTATGAATATGGCATCAGATACTCTGGACCAGTTTTTGGTCTAGAAGTGGTGGGTTTCCATAGTGATTACGAAGAGCTGATTGGCAGGTGTCGGGTCAGCGACTCGGATTGCAAGCCGGGAAAAGAATTTAATGGGGGAGAAGTAAAAATATCTGGGGTCGAAATATCTTCCAGTATCGAGGGTATACAATTTGGTGGTCTTAGCTTCTTTATCAATGGCAACTACACCTATACAAATTCAGCATTTGAATCGACTTTCTTTTCAGGTTTTTCACAGTGGGGGCTTGTCAAGGCGGAGGATGAGCTACCTTATCTACCTGAACATACTGGTCAAATCGGTATAGGGATAGAAGGTGGAAAGTGGAGTTTGATAAGTAATATAAAATTTCAAAGCAAGATGCGTGAAGAACCAGGACAAGGCGTAATTGAAGAGGGACTTCATGCAGATGATTATGTCACTGCTGACGTAACAGCGAGTTACTTTCACAACGATAAAATGACAATCCAAATTATTATGCAAAACGTTACGGATGAAGCAGTCATCATTGCTCATCGACCCTATGGCGCTAGACCTAACCATCCCAGATCACTTATTGGTAGAATAAAATATCAGTTTTAAGACGAATATCAGCAGGCAATTATAACAGTGGAAAGTTTGTTAGAAGGTTTATTAGCTCCTCTCCTCTATCCTCTAGATCCGGCCAAAAGGGTCTACTGGGTCAGCATCCTGAGCTCACTTGTAATAGCGTCAATCGTTGTCACAACACAAAATAGACAATTCGATATTCGAAAACAATTCCACTCTTTGTTCGATCGAGGCTATTGGTTCAACAAATCAACAATGGAAGATATCTCATGGATGTTCACTAATAGTGTCTTGAGGGCAGCTCTGCTTATACCGATTATAGGTAGTCATCTATGGTTTACTTTAGCAACAGGTCGATTCCTACAGAGCACAATAGGAGATGCACCCGAAATTCAGTTGCCTTGGTTCGCAATCGCGTCAATTTATGCTTTGGTATTTTTAATCTTTGAAGACTTGAGTCGTTTTGGATTGCATTTCATGATGCATCGTAATCCGTTACTTTGGAGATTTCACCAAGTCCATCATTCTGCAACAACATTGACCCCACTGACTCTGTTCCGGGTACATCCTATTGAGAGCGCAGCCTATTTCTTCCGCGGAACATTAATCTTCGGTCTAGTCAGTGGAACGTTTATTTGGCTTTTTGGCCGACAGCTTTCCACTTTTGATATAATGGGAGTCGATTTGCTAGGTTTCCTATTCAATTTGGTAGGCGCAAATTTAAGACACTCACACATTTGGCTTTCTTTTGGTGTTGTGGAAAGACTTTTCATTAGCCCTGCGCAGCACCAAATGCACCATAGCCGCACCAATGGGCACGCCAACTTAGGTACTTATCTAGCTGTATGGGATAAATTATTTAAAACTTGGAAGCCATCCGGCACAAATCCAGTGCGTGACTTTGGTCTTCAAAGTGCAAGGGGGCAGGAGAACTTAATCAGCGCCCACTAAGAGGAGCTCTACTCCTCCATCTACACGATCCCCTAAGTATAAGAAACCTCTTTATTAACTCCAGAACTTGACGCTTTAATTTTCGACAAATGGAACGAATAGCGTATCTATCGATGGCCTAAGGACACTAATAACAATTTACTGCTATTCCACTGACAGCATAGACTATTCTAATTATGAGCGATCAGTGTCCTTCCAGCGATTTTTCCCGAGAAAATTTTATCTATCTCTCCTGAAGCCTGCTCGAGCTTAATCTCCCGCGAGAGGGCATCTAAGGTATCCAGCTTCCATTCTGATGATAGCCTTTCCCAGGTCTCTGATTTTTCAGAAATTGGTAGCGTTACTGAATCAATACCCAGCACATTGATACCGCGCAAGATAAAAGGTAGTACTGTCGCCTCGAATTTCGGTGATGCAACCAAGCCACAAACAGCAACGCTTCCACTATAGCGAACAGATTTGATAAGGTTAGATAAAATATTTCCACCCACCGTGTCGATTCCATGCGAATAAGTTGTCGCAAGTAGTGGTTTAGCATTCTCTTGCTGAAGTTCCTCGCGCATGACGATGCTCGCCGCTCCCAGCGATTTAAGATAATCCGACTTATCAGATTTTCCAGTAATCGCAACGACTTCAAAACCGATCTTAGCGAGCAACGCTACGGCCACAGACCCAACACCTCCCGTAGCGCCCGTGACGAACACAGGTCCATCCTCTGGCACTGCTCTCATTCGCTCGAGTTTCCCGACACAAAGGGCAGCTGTGAATCCAGCCGTTCCAAGAATCATTGATTCTCTTAATGTTAATCCATTGGGTAATAAGGTTAGCCAGTCGCCTGGGACTCTTACGTACTCTCCAAAGCCCCCAGACGTATTCATCCCTAGATCAAAGCCAATACAGATAACTGAGTCACCCTCACTAAATGAAGGATCTGTTGAACTCACCACCAATCCTGCAGCATCGATACCTGGCGTGTGCGGATAATTACGGGTCACTCCCGGTATACCCTTAGCAGATAATGCATCCTTATAATTTAGGGAAGAATAAGCAACTTTTATCAGGACCTCACCCTCGGGTAAATCGTCAATCGATCGCTCAATAATACTTTGGATATAGCCCTCTTCTGTTTTCTCAACCCATAACGCATTGAACAAAGTCATTTCATGCTCCTATTCAAGAATTTCAGGATTAGCTAAGGTTGCGGGATTGATGCTTCCCTGTAATGCATTAATTAAATTATCCGCCGTTTCATAAGACATCCGTCTAGCTGCCTCTATAGATACCCCTGCGCTGTGGGGACTGAGATAAATCTTTTTATTCGCAAGAAACGGATGACTAGATAATGG
Source organism: Gammaproteobacteria bacterium (assembly GCA_002690865.1). Taxonomy (GTDB): domain Bacteria; phylum Pseudomonadota; class Gammaproteobacteria; order Pseudomonadales; family Azotimanducaceae; genus UBA7455. The sequence continues at coordinate 16,880 of NZGG01000017.1, forward strand.
TGGCTCAGTCTCAAACACATCTACTCCTGCACCAGCAATCTTCTCTTTGTTAAGAGCATCTGTAAGTGCTTCCTCATGAACAATGCCGCCACGAGCACAATTGATAACGAAACTGTCAGACTTCATGAGCGAAAACTCATCGGCACCGACCATATGTCGGGTTTTATCATTGAGAGGACAATGCACTGTCAAAAAATCAGTTTCAGGCAAAACTGTGCGGAAATCACCTATTGGAATACATCCAGATTCTACTATAAGGTCATCTGAAACATAGGGATCAGTAACGAATACTTTCATATCGAACGCCAATGCCCTTCGCGCAAGCCGAGTACCAATCCGACCAAAACCTACTATAGTTAATGTTTTGTCCGCAATATCTACCGCAATCGGCGAGCTACGCATTGCAAAATCAGATGAACGAGCCGCGGCGTCGTAAACCCTACCTCTCTTTGCTAAAGATAAAAGGAAATACATAACATGTTCCGCAACAGAGACAGCATTAGCATGGATGGCCAGTAACATCGGAATACCGCGACTCGTGAGCGATGCCACGTGGATATTATCGTATCCAACACCATGCCGTGAGACAGCGCGAAGATCTGTCGCTGCTGCTAGGACACTCTCTGTTAATTTAGCTGATCGCACGGCGATCCCTTCAACACCTTGCACTGCAGCAATCAGAGCTTCCTCACTGAGCTCCTCCGGAGTAATCAGTTCTACCTCGCTGGAATCATGAAATAAAGCTTGTCCTACCGGTTGCAACGGCTCGGTCATTAATACTTTCAATTACTTTTCCCACCAAAAATAAAGAGACTTTGAGCATACCGAGTTGCACGCCGTGCAACAATAGAAAAACTGTTAGAACATAATAATCACACTAAAGAATTACGAATTAGTCTGTAATATAAACCTGGTTATATCCTTCCTATTTATTTCTGCAATCAGCGTTACCAGCTTAATTAAAACCCGTTGCATATAAAGTTCTATTATTCCAATTGCGGATGTTAGGTAACGTCAATTAAATCTTAATCATTTAGAAGAGCGAAAAAAATATTTTAGAGTTTGGTTAAGATTCCTTCTTCTCATCCTAACGATTCATTTAAGCTGCCTTGTGCAATACGTCTAACATTGCTGTTCATAACAGATTGCTTTTTTCAAACCGAGTCAAAGTGATCGTTTCTATTGAACTTCAACTTCGGTTCTTATCTTTTCCGCAATTTATAGTTTTCCTGACCATTAGCAGCATATTAATGCTCGATTAATCTGGTATTATGAAAAGGAGTTTGTCTAGCCTGGTAGTGTTGCAATGATCGATATGCGTAAACTAATAAAGTGTTTCTTTGTAATGGTTCTTGCCTCAACGATCAGCATAAAAAGCAATGCCGACCGGCCAAATATATTGTGGATCTATGTAGATGATCAATCTCCCTGGTACAGTAGTTATGGGGATAAACTTGTAGAAACTCCAAATATAGATGAGCTTGCAAGCCAAGGGGTTATCTTTGAACGGGCCTACGCACCGACTCCCGTCTGTGCTCCCACACGCTCAGCAATAATCACCGGAGCGTATACTATAAGAACTGGAACACATGATATGCGCTCAGGGCGTATCCCTGAATATCAAATTTATTTACCAGAGGATGTGACAACACTTCCTCAGGTTTTTCGTGAAGCGGGCTATGAAACCTATAATGGCACCAAAGATGACTATAATTTCTCGTATAAGAGATCCGATCTTTATTCTATCCCTCGAAATCTCTCTACCAAGCTGGTTTATAGCGAGGGGAGCAGCAGTGGTTACGGTAAACAGGTGAAAGGCCCGCAAGGAGCTGGAGATTGGAGAGACGTTCCAAATAATCAGCCTTTTTTTGGGCAAATGCAGGTTGCCGGGGGCAAATCCGTTGGTAATATCAATGAAGTGCTCGCCAATTATGGGGCTCGACCAATCGCTCCAAAGGATGTGAGCGTCCCCGGACAATACCCTGACACACCACTAGTTCGCCAACATATCGCCGATCACTACAATAGTATTCAAAGAACCGATCATGAGGTCGGACAAACCATTGCTAGGCTAAAAGCAGATGGGCTTTGGGACAATACCATTATTTTTCTATTTAGTGACCATGGCTCGGACCTGCCTCGTAGTAAAGAATTCTGCTACATAGAGGGCTTACACGTCCCTCTGATTGTCGTGGCCCCGGGTATGCAAGACACTCTCAAACCTGGGACTCGACGTACCGATATCGTTGATCTACTAGATATAGCAGCAAGCTCCCTCGCACTAGCAGGGGTACCGATACCCGCCTATATGGACTCAAAGAATCTATTCGATAAAGACTATTCCCGAGACTATGTGTTCTCCTCCGCAGATCGCATGTCTAATGTTATCGATAGGGTACGTTCTGTCATATCACCTCGTTACCACTACATCCGTAATTTTATGACTGACCGACCACTTTTCAACTGGGGCCACCGAGAAATGCATGCCCTCAGTAAAAATGAACCAACCAGTTTTTTGGAAATTAGAAATTTATATAAAGAAGGCAAATTAACGCCCGCACAAGCGGCAGGCTATGGCCCAAGAGTTGCGGAAGAACTTTATGATCTTAAAAATGATCCTAATGAATTGATCAATCTTGCAGTCGATCCTGCGTATCAGAAGACGCTTGACGAAATGAGAGCACAACTCGAAGGATGGATTGAAGAAACAGATGATAAAGGGCAGCACCCTAGATCTGAAGCAGCAATGAATGAGATTCTTGGGAGATTCCCAAAATCGTGGCTGAAGAGCCCCGAGTTCGTTGGTAAGGACATCTAAGGCTCTCTTTGATTCAAGGTTGATAACTCATACAACTTAATTTCAAACAGCTTTGGCCATTTTTTCCCTGTAACGAATAGTCTATCCCGATCTCGATCATACGCGATCCCATTTAAAACCTGCTCATTAGGGTCCCTATCAGGATAAAGTTCCGACAAATCAATCTCTCCAATTACCTTCCCCGTAGTTGGGTCGACTCTTATGATAAGATCGCTTTGCCAGACATTGGCAAATATCTCACCTCTGATATATTCCAGTTCATTGATTTTACTAAGCTCGCGAGAATAGCGAGTCACGATAATACTGCGAATCTCTTCATGAGTCGTGGGATCAATAAAGTAAATCATTGAGGACCCATCACTTAAGATAAGTTCTTTCCCGTCATTTGTAAGCCCCCAAGGCTTACGCCGTCCTTCCCCATATCTATAGACAAAAGGCTCTAAATATTTAAAGGAATCAAAGTCATAAATAAATCCTTCCCCACTCTTCCAAGTCAACTGGTATAACTTTCCTTTATAGAGGGTCAAACCTTCGGCAAAATGTTTCGGTGCTAGATTTTTTATTCTCAGGACATTCCCCGTCTCTAAATCGATCTCTCTAAGTGAAGAATGCCCCTTTAATCCAGTGCTTTCATACAAACGACCATTCTCAAAAATAAGACCCTGAGTGAACGCCTTTGGATCATGAGGATAGACATGTTCGACGGAAAAACCATAGCGGGATACCACAGAATCAGCAATAACGGTCCATGGCCAGAACGCCAATAATATCGCCCAGAGATAATATTTTACTGGTAACATATGGAAATCTTGTTGATTGAGCTGACTCCCTAACTTTACTTTACCTATGCAATCGGAACACCAAAAACCCAACGATTTTGCAAACGGATCATGCCATAGCGAATCCAGCCACTGCGGACCAGAAAAAAACAATATCGATTGGTTATTATTAACCTCTGCGACAATAATCGTCATTTTTTATGTAACTCACTGGCAGTTCTCCTCTCATGTCACTGAAATGCAGTGGTTAAATACCGCATCACATTCTGTCTTCGAACTGATGAATAATACTTGGTGGGCTATTTTACTTGGAATCGTGATGATCTCGATTTTAGGACGAATTCCTAGAGAATTTGTCATGAGCGCGCTAGGGAATAAACCAGGATTACCAGGAATTATCCGGGCCACTCTCGCGGGGACACTCCTCGATTTATGTAGCCATGGTGTTCTAATGGTTGGCTCCAAACTTTATGAACGTGGGGCAAGTATCGGACAGGTGGTAGCTTTTTTAATTTCAAGCCCATGGAATTCATTATCACTAACTCTCATCTTAATCACACTCATTGGATTAACTTGGACTGTAGGTTTTATCCTGTTCTCAATGCTGATTGCTATAATTACTGGCCGGCTATTTGAGATGCTAGTTAAACGGAACGTTCTACCAAAGAATCCTCAGACAAGTGAACTACCGACAAATTGGCGGTTTTGGACTGAGGTTCGATCACAATGGGGTAAAACAGACATAGATGCCCCTTTCGTCTTTCGAATGTTGACTGATGGAATTTTAGAGTCAAGGATGGTAGTACGCTGGCTACTTTTTGGAGTGTGTCTTGCTTCATTATTGCGGGCAGCCATCCCCCCCGAACTTTTCGCCACGTTCCTTGGACCGACACTTGTCGGTCTTGGTATTACTGTGCTCGCAGCAACTCTCATTGAGATTTGCTCTGAAGGTTCGACTCCGATCGCTGCTGACATTCTCAATCGAGCAAATGCTCCCGGAAATAGCTTTGCCTTTCTGATGGGTGGCGTTGCAACTGATTACACCGAGGTTATGGTGTTAAAAGAAACGACGAAATCATGGAGAATCGCGCTTTTCCTACCGTTAATTAGCTTACCCCAAGTGATTGTTTTAGCGTGGCTCATCAATCTTTCATATATCGCAAACCTATAAAGGCTTTTGGTTAATCTTTAATTGCCAAAATATATTCTTGATTAAATAGTTTCAACATTTCGAACCCACTTGTAATAAAACGAGTTACATCTTTAGTTGCGTACTGTGCGGAAAAATCCTCTAACCATTCCCTAACCATAAGGCCCGGATTCTCATTAATTGCAGCAAATAATTGATATGCGAAAGGCTGTAGTTCAAAGAACCTTACCGATTCCGTAATATCACGAAAGACTAATAGGAAAGTAGTTACACCGTCAGACTCATTCGGTTGAAAGTCCGGACGAATTCGTTGTACAGGAAAATCATAAGCGAGTGGGACAGCAACTGGGGATAGTTTTAATGGTCTAGCTAATAGGTCGATTTCCGCGATTGGTGCTTTAGGCAGAGTTTCTTCATGCAGATAAAGATATTGCTCGATCCACTCGTAGTGAGCTAACTCCAATAGGAATTTTGGATCACTCTGAACTTTTGGTCGCTCAGCCAAATAGTGCACAAACTCTTCGGAAACTTTTGGAAAATACGGGGTCTCTGCCTGATGCGCTATAAAAAAGTCTCTAACTAGATTTCGCCAGTCTTTGTCATTAAGGATACTTCGAATAACTGGAAAAAAGTCACTCAATAAAGCTGACAAATTTCCGAAAACTAGATCAGTATAAATTCTCATCCTCCTAGGATCTATTCCTGCGGGGATAGGAGCTTTTTCCGGATTCCTTAAATGTGCCGCGAATGCTCTCTGTAAATCAACTAATTCAGACATTGATTATTGTGATCCACCACTTTTTCTTGACGCTGACGCACCGCTTTGATTTCTGCAAGTAAAATGTCTGTTGCTGGTATATTAAAATCACGCTCAAGGAGCGTCGGCTTCACCCCAACCACCGCGTATGTTTGTTCTAATAGATCCCAGACAGAATGGACAACAGGTGAACCATGAGTATCAATGATAACTCCATCAGAGTCCTCAAAGTGTCCTGCAACATGCAGATAGACAACCCTATCCGAGGGCATTTTTTTAATAAAATCGAGGGCGTCATAGCTGTGGTTGATGCTATTCACATAAACATTGTTAACATCTAGTAGTAGGTCACAATCTGCTTCTTCTAAAACCGCAGTAATGAAACTCACCTCATCCATACAAGCTTTTGGCGTCAGATAATAAGACACATTCTCTAGGGCGATCTTCTGTTCAAGGATATCCTGAACTTCCTTGACACGACTTGCTATATGCCGAACTGCCTCGTCAGTATGGGGCATTGGCAAAAGATCATACAATTGGCCCCCATCGCTTGTATAACTAAGGTGCTCGCTATAAATACGAACACGATGCTTAGCAATAAATTTTTTGATGTCCGCAACAAGGCTTCTGTCAATTGGCGATGGACCCCCAATAGAAAGCGATAGCCCATGACAAACGATCGGTCTCTGTTCAGCTAAGCCTTCTAACTGGCGACCTAGTCGTCCCCCTATACCGATCCAGTTTTCAGGGGCTAGCTCAAAGAAGTCGATTACAGGGGGTACCTCTACAGACATTTCTGACATCATCTCCCTGCGTAATCCGAGGCCGGCACCAGACAGATCAACAGATTTTTCAACATTTTTATCGCAGTGAGATGCCAAGTTGAAGCCTCGACCTCGCAAACAATCTCAATATTTTAAGCGCCGCACTTAAGCTCTGCATATTTAACCTAAGCATCTTTCATTTTTTTATCTTCATGACCACCACACTTACCTTCGCCACATTTACCTTCGCCACATTTACCTTCGCCACATTTACCTTCAGCATCCTCCTTTTTTTTATCCTCGTGACTACCGCATTTACCTTCACCCGCATGACCACCGGCAATTTGCATATAACCACTATTGAGCTCCGATACACCAAAGGGGTTAGCGTTGGCTACTACTGTTGGAGATATGGCAATACCGGCACCAAACGCTGCAGCCACCGCCACATTAAGTGTTTTTCTCGATGTTTTAAGTTTCATTCGAATTTTCCTCAAACTGAAGTACGTTTTTAGTTAAATTAACCCCCAGTCACCTTATCTAGGTTACTACTTATAATAAAATACTGAGTCCTAAATTTCCGCTACTAGATTCTCAATTATCAAAGAATTTAGTTAGCAAGGGCATAACTTTCTTACTATTTTGCCACCGAACATACTAATCATTAATGCTTACGATCACACCTGCATTTGCGATGATGATTGAGTCACCGTTCTCGGTGGGAATTTCAAGACCACCTTTGCAAACACTCACTGAAACAGTTCCATAAGGTAATACTTTCGCCACTTTTTCCTGGTCAACAGAATCAGGGTCAGGCACACCAATCATCAAATCGATTTGCATATCTTTAGCAGTTTTACTCATGTGAGGAAAGAAATGGAGACTAGAATGATGGATAGCATCAAAAACTGCCCGTTCGGCGGCGACTGTATGGTCACATCCATGAACATCTGTCCCCATACCCATTTCAGTAATATAGCGATTTTTCATAACATTCTCTCAAGAATACTTAGTCTAGCTTTGTTAGCCCAGATCAAGAAACTCATGTTAGGTCATTGTAAAAACCAACAATTATACTCGGTAATTATAACTAAAGAGCGTATTGTACTTCTCTCGGTTACGGGTAGTAATACCCATTACGACAGATTTTTAGCTTGGGATAAGAGTAAGCTAAATACAAACCTCACATCGAAAACAGCATATGGCCTCAAATATAGAAATCAATCAACTGAGCCACACCTATAAAGGTGGGCATCAAGTGCTTAAAGATATTAATTTGTCCTTTGATAGTGGCGTTTATGGGCTTCTTGGACCCAATGGCGCGGGCAAAAGCACACTTATGAAAATTCTTTGCACACTTATCACCCCGACAGAAGGTCAAGTTTCGATCTGTGGCAATAATGTAACTGCCGATCCTGTTTCAGTTCGCAGACAGTTAGGCTATCTGCCTCAAGAATTTGGTGCTTGGCGAAATTATCGTATAGAAGAAGTGCTGAATATTCTTGCTCAATTATCAGGTATGCATGATAAAAAAATCCGTCTTGAGGCGATTACCAAAGCACTGGGCGAGGTGGGCCTGCGGGAAATTGCTGATCGAAAGGTTAAGAAGCTCTCGGGCGGTATGCTGCGAAGGTTGGGTATTGCTCAAGCGCTAATCCACGAACCAAAGGTCATAATTGTTGACGAACCAACGGTAGGTCTTGATCCGGAGGAAAGAATTCGTTTTCGAAACGTGCTCTCCGACCTTGGTTTGGATAGAACAGTCCTCCTCTCGACGCATATCGTGGCTGACCTCGGTGGCGCCTGCAAAGAAATCGCATTACTAGATGCCGGGAAAGTTGTATTCCAAGGGCCACCCAGGGAGCTTGTCCAAGCAGCTTTGGGCCGGGTTTTTCAATCATCTATTACTGAGGCAGAGTTGGATCAATTTGAGGAGAAGTATGTCCTGGTATCGACTCACGTTGCTAGTAATAAAATTATCGTGCGCGGAATCGCGAACAAAAATGAAATTCCTAAAAACGCGGAGCAGGTCACCGAACCTACTTTGGAAGAGAGCTATCTCGCGTTCATGACAGTTGATTTACAACCAAAAATTAACTGCATCAAGGAAAGAATATGCAATTAAGTCTCTTGATGATTTCTGCAGTTGCTCGTGCAGAAATTATTTCTACCCGTCGCTTGGGGCGCTACTGGCTGTTTTCTTTCGTGGCGTTACTATCCTGCGTTTTAATGTTCGCCCTCTACACCTTATCGCATGATTTGACCTCTTCTCAATCGGCAACATTAGCAGCGAATTCGCCACGGTATATGATCGGCATATCAAGCTATTTCATGACCATGCTATTCCTTATTGGAGCGCTGTTTATAGCATTTGATATCAGAGCTAGGGATGTCCGAGAACGAATATCAGATGTGCTCGATGCTCGCCCATTCACCAATTTCGAATTCTTAATTGGCAAATTGATTGGGATCGTTTTTGTAGTTTGGATTCCAATTCCCCTGATCATAATCACATTCCAGATATTTGGGGCTATCGCGATAATAATAGAACTTCCCATTGGACAATTTATAGAACCATGGTCCATCTTTGGCTATCTTTTTTCCTCTTTAACAGCCTTATTGCTTTGGACAGCATTAATTATCCTTTTGTCAGTTGTCCTTAAAAATCGCTTTTTAGTGGCTGTTGCGGGAGGAGCTCTTGCACTACTTCAATTCTGGATAGCTACAAGTCAGCCTGTCTATCTCGCAGGACTAACGACGATATTACCGAATTTAGAAATAGCCTCTGATATCCTGCCAAGAGCATTCCCGGATAACGAGTTTGTACGATTACTTAGTCATTGGATTTTAGCATTCTCTTTAGTCGTATTCGCCGCGCGACTTTACCCTCGCCGCGATAATAACCTCGTAGGTTCTCTGCATGGTGTGATCTTATTTGCAATCGCGAGCAGTTTGCTCATTTACTTTAGCTACAACTACCTCCAAACACTAAATCAACCAGACAAATGGAATGCAGCACACCAAGTGAAAAGCGTAAAGCCCTATGGTGACATGCAGTCCTTGGCTGGGAGTATCAAGTTAGATCGAGGCAAAGGTATAGTCATTGACACAGTGATAGAGATCTATGCAGAGGAGGATCTAAACTCTCTTATTCTTACCCTTAATCCGGGTATTAAAATTTCACAAATTGAGGTAAACAGTTTACGTCCGAAATGGACTCACCGGGATGGTTTGCTTGAAATAGAATATCGACTCCCGTCAAAGGCTATTGCCTCAATATCCCTAAAAGGGGAAGGAAGACCAGACGAATACTTCGGCTATCTCAATACTTCCTATAACTTCATGAAAGCTTTGCCGGATGAAGTAGAGCTTTTCTTTCTTGGCTATAAAACGAGCATTTTCGATCGAGAATACGTAGCGATGACACCAGGTGGCCACTGGCTACCTTCAACAGGGACAGATGTCCCACATGACGATCCGCGTTCACATCCTGATGACTACTTTGAACTTGATCTAGAAGTCATCGTCCCCAAGGACTGGCTTATCGCAGGACCAGGGAAAAGCGAGAAACTGAAAGATGAAGGAAACTTTTCGCACTTTCGATTTAATCCAAGTATCGCAATCCCTCAAGTCGGATTGCTTACCTCTGCCTTTGAAAAAAGAGGGTTCGAAGCGGCAGGGATTCATTTTGAAGTACTGTACTGGCCGGAGCATGAAAAAAATTTCACTTTGTTTGAACCTTCAGGAGAAAAGCTAAAAGAACGAATTGGTGAAATCTTCACGGCTGCTCAAGACAGTGGATACCCTTACCCCTACAAAGCTTTAACCGTCGTTGAAACTCCAAATATACTAAGAGGGTATGGTGGGGGTTGGCGTATGGATACAACACAATCAATGCCTGGGATTATGATGCTTAGAGAAAATAGCTTTCCTGCTGCTCGATTTAATTTTGATTCTAACATTTATGATGAGCAGGAGGGTGGCCTAGCTATCGCTCAAATCAAAATTCTTGAGCGCTTTTTTGAAAATGATTTTAGTGGAGGGAATCCTTTCACCGGATTAGCAAGAAATTTTTCAACTTTTCAAACAAGCGCAGTTGGAGAGGGAGCGCATGCAATCAACTTCGTATTAGAAGATATTACTAGCATGCTTTTGACAAAAAAAAGAGGCTACTTTTCAGCTCATGAGTTTCAATTTGCTGGTCCTCTTCGAGGACAAGTCATCACTTCAATGCCATATCTGAAGCACTTATCGATATCACAAATTCTGATTGACACTATCACTGATCGCCCGTCTGTTTGGGATCATGCATTAGGTACTCCTCTTGCTTCTCTAGAACCTGATGATAATCCAGCACAGGTGCTCAATGTACTCACGTTAAAAGGACAAGCTATTACCGACGCTGTACTTGGAGGGTTAGGTTACGAAGAATCAGGCCGACTAATCAGTGAATTGCTAACACGCTACAGGGGGAAACATTTTACCGCAGAAGACCTCTCTAATTTAGCAAGCGAACTAGCAATTGAACTTGAGCCTTTACTAGGCAATTGGCTAAGTGACACAGCTTTACCCGGTTTCCTGGTCTCAGGTTCTAAGACCATTCGCCTTAAAGATGATCAACAAGGTAAACCTCGTTATCAAACAACAATACATGTCCGCAATGATGAGCCTGCGCCTGGATTAGCGAGCCTAGCTTATCAATGGGGTGAGGGAAAAGGTAACATTCGGTGGGACGGCACGAAACCTTATCGGATACCGGAACGATCAGCTATCGAAATTGGTATTTTAACTTCATCACCAATACATCAGATATACTTTCAACCTTCCCTCTCACTAAACCGAGAGAACATGCCAATACAAATAAATCGCCCAAATGCAAAGGACCAAATAAACTTAACACCTTTCAATGGCAGTCGGCCTAGTGATTGGCAGCTGCCTCTGAACTCAGACATCGTTATTGATGACTTGGATCAAGGTTTCTCAGTCGAGAGCACCAAGGATAATCCCGCGGAACGGCAATATAACGGCCCTGGCGGATCAGGCCGATTGAAAATTGATATGGATCAAGGACTCCCACAACACCACGCAATATTTGGAAATCCCGAAATATGGAGCCGCGCAAAAGGCGATAGAAGCTGGGGGAAATATCGTCGCACCCATGCTCTTGTGAGAAGTGGCGAGGGAGACCAATATGCAATTTTCGAGGCGGAGCTTCCTAGCGCAGGAGAGTGGAGGCTTTCCTATTACCTTCCACCACGATTCGCTAGTGGCATAGAGAAAAAACAAAAGCTAGATAAGATGGCAAGTTCAAAAAAAGAAAAAGAGAGCTGGAATAGGGAAACAGACAGAGCACAATCGATCTATAGGCAAAACTTAGTGGGTCAGTTCTTCATGTCTCTCACAGCAGATGGTAGAAACCAGAAGATTGAGTTCGATGGTAACTTTGCTACACCGGGATGGAATGATCTTGGAGACTTCAATCTACCCGCCGGAAAGGTAAGTTTGAAAATATCAGATGATAATTCTGGCTCTGTAGTAGTGGCAGATGCAATCCGTTGGAGATCGACTGGAAGAGAACACTCTCCCGAACAGAGCCTCACAAGGCAGCAAATAGTTAATGAACAAGGATTAGCAAAAAATGAATAGATGCAGAGTGTTATTAGCTATTGTATTCGTAATTTTAGTAGGCTGTGGTCAACCCACTAATACCCCAGCTATAGACTTTCTGATTCCTGTTGAAGTTACTGATATTAAAACCGATACCGTTGAGGATATAATCTTTACAACCGGCACCGTGAGAACACGAGAGAATGTTGTTCTAACAATACAAACGCCTGGCTTTCTAGCCCTTGCACAAAATCAAAAAGGGATCAGACTTGAAGAGGGTATGTCTGTAATCTCTGGTGATTTGATTGCTCAAGTTACTGGCGAAGATGCCCGACTTGCAGCGGGAATAGAAGCATCACAAGAACACCTAAGATCTGCCAAGACTGAACTCGAACGCCGACAACAGTTGTTCAAACAAAGACTCATTTCAGAGGCTGAAGTTTGGGCTGCCCGAACTCAATATGAAGATCGTCTCCTCGCTTACGAAACTAGTCAACGTACTTTCGAGAAAACCCGCATCACCACGCCTATCGATGGTACGATTCTAGAGCTTGCAAGAGATTCTTCCGGACAGCCCATAGCCGATGGACAAACGGTCAACCAGGGAATGAGTATCGCAAGAATTGCGCCTCTCGATAAACTGATTGCTGATCTGGAACTAGTCGGGCCAGAATATGCGAGAGTAGTGGTAGGCCAGAAGGTACGTATAAGTCACTACGCTTTTGCTGACCGCACCTTAGAAGGCATCATCATTCGTCTTTCTCCTATCATCGATTCAAGCACACGTACTTTTCGAGTTGAGGTTGAGGTCGATAATGATGAAGAGCTGTTAAGACCAGGCATGTTCATTCAGGCTGGTATTGTCGCCAAACAAGCTCAGGACGTCATTGTCGTTCCCAGAGATGGTATAACGCAGAGAGGTGGTCGTAATGTGGTATTTGTCATTGAAGGCCAGCGTGTAGTTCAGCGAGATGTCTTACTCGGTCTTGCAGATGATCTTCAGTTTGAGGTTTCACAAGGCTTGATCGTAGGAGATCGAATCGCTATACGTGGTCTCGAGACACTTACTGACGGTACGCGGGTACGAGTAATAACCCCGTGACTTTTGCTGAAAGTCTTGCTGCGCTTGCTGCGCGTAGGCCAGTAGCAATAAGCGTAACGGCAATAGCTGTCGCCCTTGTAGGCTGGTTATCATGGCAGCAAATCCCCGTCGATTTATTACCTGATATACAAAGCCCTACTATCGCAGTCTCGATACGCGCTGGAGACAGACCACCAACCGAAATGGAGCGACTCTATGGCGAACAATTAGAACAGCGTTTGTTCACGGTCCAAGGTATTCGTGAAATCACCCAGGTTGCACGAAGCGGAAAACTTGTAGCCACAATTATTTTCGACTGGGACGCGAATATAGAGATTGGGCTTATAGAAGTACAAAAAGCTCTTGGCCCAATTGGTGCGGACACTGCCGTAGAGGAAATTATAGTCAGGCGCTTTGATCCTCGCCAAGCGCCGGTGCTTAATTACGGTCTTGTCGCCCCTGACGGCAAACTTGATCTCGCGGAATTACGACAGCTTGCGCGACGACAGATTGGCCCAAATTTAGAACAATTGACAGGTGTCGCAGAAGTCCGGGTAACGGGCGGCAGAGAAAAAGAAATCCGAATTCAATTAGATAACTACAAGCTTGATGCGTTCAAAGTAACTCTCGCTCAGATTGAACAGCGGCTCCAAGCGGAGAACCTCGACTATAACGCTGGAACTTTAGATCAGGAGTCTCAGATATTTCTTGTAAGAGGCCTCTCTCGGCTCAATCAAGCAAGTGATATTGCTCAAGTAGTGGTGAAATATATAACTGCTGACGACGGTAGTCAGCAGGCTATTAGAATCTCTGATATAGGTAGCGTAAATCTAATTGACCAAGACTTCGACCATCTAGTAAGAGTTAACGGGATTGAAGGGGTTGGTTTAGCTATCTATAAAGAAGCTGGTGCTAATACTGTCGAAGTATCCAACTTAGTACACGAGGCAATGAGGAATCTCAGTCTCGACCTGCCTGATGTGCAATTAATCGAAGTAAATGATGGGGCTGCTCTTGTGAAAGACGCGCTTTCAGACCTTCAGATCGCTGCAGGCGTCGGTATCTTGTTAGCACTTGTCGTCCTTGCATTATTTCTGCGATCCCCGGGAGCGATATTAGTTGTCTTCGCCGCTGTACCTATATCAATCTTAGCGACTTTATTTCTCATGGGATTAAGTTCGCAGACCCTAAATATCGTCACTCTCGCTGGGTTAGCGCTTGGTGCCGGTATGCTAGTTGATAATGCAATCGTCGTCGTTGAAAGTATCTACCGAAAGCTTTCTGAAGGGGAATCTCCACTTAGTGCTGCGTCAACTGGAACGGGTCAAGTTGCGGGGGCTATTGCAGTGTCTACACTAACAACATGTGTCGTTTTTCTACCCGTGATTTTCGTCCAGGGTATGGCTGCTCGATTGATCGAGGGCATCGCATTTACAGTTACCGCATCCTTATTTGCATCCCTTATGGTTGCCATGATGCTAATACCTGCTCTAGCCA
>NZGG01000018.1 GCA_002690865.1 Gammaproteobacteria bacterium
GTAACGGACTTAGCTAGGTTACGCGGTTGATCAACATCGGTCCCCTTGAAAACAGCTACATGATAAGCAACTAATTGCATCGGCAGTGCATAGACAATTGGAGAAATGATATTTTTGCATAAAGGCATCCTTATCGAATGAGTATCGTCCTCTCCGATAATCTGGCGATCACCCACTACAAACAGTTCACCACCGCGGGCTTTTACTTCCTCAAGGTTTGATTTCAATTTCTCGAGCAACTCGTCGCCTGGCGCAACCGCAATAACTGGCATGGCATTATCAACTAACGCTAGAGGTCCGTGCTTTAATTCGCCAGCAGGATAGGCCTCAGCATGAATATATGAGATTTCCTTTAACTTTAGTGCTCCCTCTAGGGCAATGGGGTAATGGATACCTCGTCCCAAAAATAAGGCATGCTGTTTCTCTACAAATTTTTCAGCCATATTCTGGATATGAGTGTTTAATAACAAAGCTTGTTCTAAAACCTCTGGTAACTCACGTAAGGTCTCAACGATATCCTTCTGGGTTACCCTATCGACGGCATTGTAATGACCGAGAGCTAAAACTAACATCAGCAGATCTGTGAGCTGGGTAGTGAAAGCCTTGGTTGACGCTACACACACCTCAGTTCCAGCATTGATCAAGAAACTTAGATCAGATTCTCTGACCATCGTACTATTAGGGACATTACAAATACAAAGGCTAGCCAAGTAATTTTTGTCAGTAGCGGATCTCTGTGCAGCCAGAGTATCTGCAGTCTCTCCTGATTGGGAAATAGTCACGAGAAGTGTATTGGGTAATACCGCAGTTTTTCGATATCTAAATTCACTTGCTATTTCAACACTACACGGGAGTCCAACAATTTCTTCAAACCAATATTTGGCAACCATCCCAGCATAATAACTGCTACCACACGCAACGATTTGTATTGCTTTTACTTTCTTGAAAATGGTTTCCGCATCAATACCAAAGGATTGAATCAGGACATTATCGTCCTGTAGTCGACCTTCAAGAGTCTGTCTGACAGCCTCAGGTTGATCATAGATTTCCTTTAACATGAAGTGACGAAAATCACCTTTGCTCGCTCCAGCATCTTGAACGTCATCTAACTCAATACTTCGTCTATCTATCACCTCTCTATCGATACCAAAGATTGAGATGTCGTTAGAGGTAACCTCAACAACTTCTCCTTCTTCAAGGTATATAAAACGGTCTGTGACTGGTCGTAATGCCTGAGGGTCAGACGCTACAAAGTTCTCGCCGATCCCAATACCTATAACTAACGGACTACCAACCCGTGCGGCCAACAATGTACTAGGGTAGTCAACATGGATAACAGTTATAGCATAAGCACCCTGTACTTGGGCCAAGGCTTTGAAAACACCATCTTTGAAATTTCCCTCTGCCGATATTTCCCGATCAAGAAGGTGGGCTAACACTTCTGAATCAGTGTCTGATTCAAAAACATAGTTATTGCTCAAATCTTTTCTCAGGGCATCATGGTTCTCAATAATACCGTTATGTACCAAGCCAATTCTATTCTGTGAGACATGGGGATGAGCGTTTGCTTCGCTTGGTTTGCCATGCGTCGCCCACCGGGTATGGCCTATTCCGATGACGCCATCATGTCCTTCGTTGCAAGCCTTAGCAAGCTCGTCTACATCACCAAGTCGTCTAGTGCGCTGAAGCGTCCCCGATTCTTGATCGATAACACACAACCCAGCAGAGTCATAGCCTCGGTATTTTAACCGCTGCAGGCCTTCAAGTAATATATCTGCAACATTCCTTTTGGTAACCGCGGCTACAATGCCACACATTAGTCTTTGTCCTTAGGACGAGTCCAAGTTGTTACAGTTTTTTGTTTTGCTCTAGACAGTGCAAGTGTTTCCGGCTCTACGTCCTTTGTCAGGACCGAGCCGGCACCTATCGTTGACCCAGCACCAATGACGATAGGAGCAACAAATGCGGTATTAGAGCCTACAAAAACATTATCATCGATACGCGTTTGATATTTCTTGAGACCATCATAGTTGCAAGTTATGCTCCCAGCTCCGATATTGACATGTTCTCCAATATTGGCATCTCCCAGATATGTTAGGTGACTTGCTTTTGTATTCTCTCCAATTTTAGTATTTTTTACTTCTACAAAATTTCCTATCGTCACTTTTTTTCGTAGAAACGTACCGGGCCGTAAGCGTGCAAACGGGCCTATTTGACTATCAGGTCCAACATGACAACCTTGCAGATGAGAATAATCTTTAATGACAGTATCACTCTCAATAATGGAATCGATAATATGACAATTCGCTCCAATATGAACTCGGTCGCCCAGTGTTACTCGCCCCTCAAAAATATTGTTAGCATCAATAAAAACATCGGAACCACATAAAAGTTCGCCTCTTTTATCAAACCTCTGTGGATCCAAAATATTTACTCCTGCATCTTGAAGATCTCTTGCATAGCGCTGCTGTAACATCCTTTCCAAACGAGCCAACTGCCCGAAAGTGTTTACACCACTTATCTCCATTTTGTCTTCGGCAATGACAGGTTTTACTAACATAGACTCTTTGTTAGCTATCGATATAATATCAGTAAGTAGCAGTTCTTTTTGAGCATTTTGAACGCTAAGTTGTGGTAACCATGCGGATAGAGCATTGGCATTTGCAGCCATTACGCCGGTGTTGATTTCATTAATCTTTTTTTGTTCTTCCGTCGCGTCTCGATCCTCAACTATTGCCGAAATTGAATCTCCCTCGTCACGGACGATGCGACCATAACTTCTAGGATCATCTAAAACTGATGTCAAAACGGTAAGGTGAGCATTCACGTCAATCAATGTCTGCATCGTTTTCGACGAAATCAAGGGCGCGTCTCCAAGCAAAATGAGCAATCGGGCATCTTTATTTAGGTGAGGCATTATCTGCATTACCGCGTGCCCCGTTCCCAATCGCTCAGTCTGAGTAACCCAGTTGATTTTTTGACTGGGAAAAGCTTGACGAACGGAATCGGTCTCTGGCCCAATTACAATATGGATATTTGCGGGATTTAGCGCCTCAACGCTGTTGATGAGATGGCCAAGCATAGGGCGGCCAGCCAAGGGTTGCATGACTTTAGGAATACTGGAGTTCATCCGCGTCCCAATACCCGCGGCGAGAATACATACTTCGAGACTTTTCTCGTTCATAGGATCCCTCATGCTACTTGGAGAACCAGTTTACTCCGAACGAAGTTAAGGTGGCAGCAGGACTTATCCTTTTCTTTCTCTTAGCTTACGGACGGTTCTCAGCATGGCTGCCTGCTCTTGAAGGTCTGCAGAAACCCTTGCGAAATCGATATCCGAGCGCTGATCACCTTGCTCTTGTTCAGCTTTTTGCTGCGCAGCTACTGCTGCGGCCTCATCAATATCATCAGCACGCAGGGCAGTATCTGCTAAAATAGTGACTGCCCCAGGCTGAACCTCGATATAGCCACCAGAGGCAAAAAAGATCTCCTCATCACCACCCTCCACTCGCAAACGCACTGGACCGGGTTTAACGCCGGTTAATAAGGGAGTATGTCCAGGATAAATACCCAGTTCCCCAATAGTCCCTGTAGCGACCACCATCTCCACTTGCCCGGAGTATATTTCTTCTTCTGCGCTAACAATAGTACAAAGTACTGTGGATGCCATGATTTAATCTCTAGAGAGTTTTTGCTTTTTCAATAGCCTGTTCCACACTTCCAACCATACTAAACGCACCCTCTGGAAGATCGTCATAGTCACCGTCTAATATACCTTTGAAGCTTCTAATGGTTTCCGATAGAGGCACATAGACACCAGGTTGCCCTGTGAACACTTCTGCAACGTGCATTGGCTGCGAGAAAAATTGAGAGATCTTACGAGCACGGTACACTGTAAGCTTATCTTCCTCTGTCAATTCATCCATACCAAGAATTGCGATGATATCTCTCAACTCTTTATATTTTTGCAACACACCCTGCACTCCCTGAGCGACCTCATAATGCTCTTCACCAACCACAAGGGGATCTAATTGTCTTGAAGTAGAATCAAGCGGATCAACTGCTGGGTAGATACCCAAGGCCGCTATGTCCCGAGATAAGGTAACGGTCGAATCAAGGTGTGCAAAAGTTGTCGCTGGTGATGGATCAGTTAGATCATCAGCAGGAACATAGACTGCTTGAATTGATGTGATGGATCCTGATTTCGTAGTCGTGATCCGTTCTTGCAAAACACCCATTTCTTCAGCAAGCGTAGGTTGATATCCTACTGCTGACGGCATACGTCCAAGAAGAGCTGAAACCTCAGTGCCGGCGAGTGTATAGCGATAAATATTGTCGACGAATAATAGAACGTCTTTACCGTCATCACGAAATTTCTCAGCCATCGTTAAACCCGATAGAGCAACTCTTAAACGATTTCCCGGTGGCTCATTCATCTGACCAAACACCATTGCGATCTTATCTAGGACGCCTGCATCCTGCATTTCATGATAAAAATCATTTCCTTCACGCGTTCGTTCTCCGACACCCGCAAAAACTGAAAGGCCGCTATGTTCTTTAGCGATGTTATTAATTAACTCTAGCATGGTAACGGTCTTTCCAACGCCAGCTCCACCGAACAATCCGACTTTACCGCCCTTAGCAAATGGGCAGATTAAATCAATCACTTTGACCCCAGTTTCTAGCAGATCTCTGCCGCCCGCTTGTTCTGAAAACGCTGGAGGTTTCCGATGTATCGGCATGCGATCTTTTTCACCGATTGGTCCTTTCTCATCAATGGGCGTCCCTAGGACATCCATGATTCTACCTAAAGTCTCTTCACCTACCGGAACCTGAATTGGCGACTCAGTATTACTAACAGGCAGACCGCGAGCAATTCCTTCAGAGCTACCCATAGCGATAGTGCGAACCACTCCATCACCAAGTTGCTGTTGTACCTCCAATGTCAGATCAACTTCGTCCACGATCAAAGCATCGTAAACCTGTGGTACTTCGTCTCGTGGAAACTCGACGTCAATCACCGCACCAATCACCGATACGATTCGTCCACTACTCATTTGCTATTCCTCTTATCTTACTTTTAAAGCAGTGCCACCGACTAAACAGCAGCCGCACCACCGATTATTTCTGACAGCTCTTGGGTTATCGCAGACTGCCGCTCATTATTCATAATCAACTGGAGTTCATCAATCATCTCTCCAGCATTATCCGATGCACTTTTCATTGCGATCATTTTTGCAGCTTGTTCACATGCACCATTCTCTACGACTGCCTGATAAACCTGTGCCTCAATAAATCTTGTGATCAAACCCTCTATTAACTGACGAGCTTCGGGTTCATAAATGTAATCCCAGCGATGTTTCAATTCCACATCCTCGTCTGGGTCAAGCGGAACCAACTGCTTGATGGTTGGTTCTTGAGTCATCGTATTAACAAAAACATTGTTCGCTAGATATATCTTATCTAAATTACCGTCTTGAAAAGAATCTAACATCACTTTAATACTACCAATTAAGTCTGATATCGCGGGTGATTCACTAACATGACTTCCTGCCGCAACAACATTACCTCCGTAACTTCGAAAAAATTGTGATCCTTTATTCCCGATGAGACAAAGATCGACTTCAATATTTTGTTCGACGAACGTTTTAATATCATTGACTACCGCTTTCAGCAAATTAATGTTTAAACCACCGCACAAACCTTTGTCGGTCGTGACAACAATATAACCAACCCGTTTTACTTCTCTCTCTATCATCAAGCTATGCTGAAATTCAGCAGATGCGTTGGCTACGTGGCCAATCACTGATCGAATTCGGTCAGAATAAGGACGTCCCTTCGACATACGGTCTTGAGCTTTTCGCATCTTGCTTGCAGCGACCATCTCCATGGCACTGGTGATCTTTTGAGTATTTTGAATACTCCCAATTTGCTTTCGAAGCTCTTTTGTACCTGCCATAATACTCTCAAGGCTACCAGGTTTGGGTCGATTTAAAGGCATCTAATGCCTTCGTCATTGCTTCTACTACGTCATCGGAATATTCACCTTTTTTGTTAACCTCGGTCATGAAATCTAAATGTTCTGCATTCATATAAGACAATAAAGCAGCCTCAAAATCTAAGACCTTATCCGTATCTACATCTTCAAGGTACCCTTCATTGGCGGCGAAGAGAACAACACCCATTTCAGCGACGCTCATGGGTGAATACTGTTTCTGCTTCATTAATTCCGATATTCGCTCACCATGCTCGAGCTGTCTACGAGTCGCTTCGTCAAGATCAGAAGCAAATTGTGAAAACGCTGCCAACTCCCGAAACTGTGCTAAAGCTAGTTTAATACCCCCACTTATTTTACTCATAAACTTGACCTGAGCATCACCCCCAACTCGCGAGACCGATATCCCCGGGTTCATAGCAGGGCGATTACCAGAGTTAAACATATCTGTTTCTAGGAAAATCTGCCCATCAGTGATAGAGATCACATTTGTTGGAACAAACGCAGAAACGTCACCAGCCTGAGTCTCAATGATGGGCAAAGCTGTTAACGACCCAGTTTTACCCTTTACTTCGCCATTAGTTGCATTTTCTACATAGTCTGCGTTAACTCTTGCAGCGCGCTCTAAAAGACGAGAGTGTAGATAAAAAACATCTCCGGGATATGCTTCTCTTCCTGGAGGACGACGCAATAACAAAGAAATCTGTCTATAAGCCCACGCTTGTTTCGTCAAATCATCATAGATAATAAGAGCATCTTCCCCTCGATCACGAAAGTACTCACCCATGGAACAACCAGAATAAGCAGCCAAGTACTGCATCGGCGCTGGATCTGATGCTCCAGCCGCTACTACGATAGTATTTTCCATAGCACCATACTCTTCTAGTGTTCGCACCACATTGGCTATTGACGAGAATTTCTGACCAATGGCAACATAAACACACTTAATGCCTGAAGCTTGCTGATTAATAATGGTATCAATAGCGATAGCAGTCTTACCGGTCTGCCTATCCCCAATAATCAGTTCTCTCTGGCCTCTTCCAACAGGGATCATAGAATCGATACATTTAAGTCCGGTCTGAACTGGTTGGTCAACGTGCTGACGAGCAATAACACCAGGGGCTACTTTCTCTACGGGAGATGAAGACTTTGCGTTAATTGGCCCTTTACCATCAATTGGATTGCCTAAAGCGTCAACGACTCTACCAAGCAACTCTGGTCCTGTTGGGACTTCTAAAATCCTTCCCGTACATTTTGCGATTTGCCCCTCTCGGAGTTCCTTATAATCTCCCAATACAACCGCACCGACAGAATCTCTTTCGAGATTCAAGGCAAAGCCGAAAAGATTATTTGGGAATTCAATCATCTCACCGTTTTGAACATCGGCAAGCCCATGAATTCTGACAATACCATCCGACACACTAACGATAGTTCCCTCGTTGCGCGCCTCTGAAGATACATCGAGATTCGAAATTCGTTTTTTGATTATCTCGCTAATCTCGGAAGGATTCAGTTGTTGCATGTCCCGTTCCTTTATATGAAATTAAATTCTTTTCTGTCTACTGAAGAGCTTGAGACAGTTTTCTAAGTTTCCCCAAAATAGATCCATCTATTACCGTATCTTCAGCCTTAATGACTGCGCCTCCCAAGAGAGTCTCATCCACCTTCGTCGTTAAACTGACATCACGTTGCAGCCTTGCATGCAACGCATCCGATAATTGCTTTTCCTCAGATTTGGTCACTTTATAGGCGCTAATAACTTCTACATTAATTGTTTTTTCGTGATCAGCCTTCAATAGCTCATATTGATGGGCGATGTTCGGTAATAGTTCTAACCGCCCATATTGAGCTAAAACATTAATAAAGTTGCGTCCCTCACTATTAACATCAACGCCTAACAAATCTTCTAAAAATCCTGCAGCGTCCTCAGTAGTTAGTCTCGGATCATCCAGCTTTTGCATAACGACCGCTTCACTAACAGCAGAGCCCAGTATGGCTAACATTTTCGACCACTTTACCAACCCGGATTTGGTCTCTACAGCGCTAGCGAAAGCTGCTCGCGCGTAAGGCCTAGCGATTGTTGTAAGTTCTGCTTCAGCCATCGTCTATAATTTCGCTGACAGTTCTTTGAGCATATTCTGATGAGCCTTCTCATCAATGCTACTCTCAAGAATTTTTTCTGCGCCTTCAATCGCAAGCTCACTCACTTTTTCTCTCAATTCCTCACGTGCGCGATTGATTTCTTGATCAATATCACCTTGCGCTCCTTGACGAATTCTTTCAGCTTCTTCGGAGGCTAGACCTTTAGCTTCCTCAACAATCTGACTTGCCCTGCTCTGTGCCTGGCTTATCAATTCTGCAGCATGCCTCTTAGCTTCAGCCGACTCGAGATCAGCAGCTTCATTCGCCTTCTCAAGCTTCTTTTCCGCATCTGCTGCCTTCTCCAATCCCTCAGCAATTGCTTTCCGTCGCTCTCGCATTGCTTGAGTTAGGGGAGGCCAAACAAACTTCATACAGAAAACGACAAACACCATGAAAGAGATCATTTGGCCGATCATCGTCAAATTAATATTCACGCTCGCGCTCCTACTTATTAATTTGCTACTACGTCTTGTTGTGGATTAATCCTCATCAAGACTAAAGCGCAAAAATCATATACAGCGAAATACCTACTGCGATGATCGGCACCGCATCAACTAACGCTAGTGTAATAAATAGCTGTGTCATCAACATGGGTTGCAGTTCTGGCTGACGCGCCACACCCTCAAGATACTTACCTGATAACACACCTATGCCGATTCCGCTCCCGATGGCGCCTAACCCCATCAAAATACCACCAGCTATTAGAATAAGCGATTGTTCCATTTAATTGCTCCTACTTTAAATATCTAAGTTAAAAACCTAATGTTCGCCTGTCTCATGCGCCTGAGTGAGGTACACGATAGTTAAAATCATGAACACAAAGGCCTGCAAACAGATGATAAGAATGTGAAACACAGCCCATGCCCACTGCAAAAACCCTCCAAAAACAGCAAGGACAATCCCGCTACTATATAGCAGAGCAATTAATATAAAAATCATTTCGCCTGCATATAGATTGCCAAACAAACGCAACCCGTGAGATAGAGGCTTTGCAATCAGGTCAACTATCTCCAGAATAAAGTTAAAAGGATACATGAACCACTTTGGTATCGGATGAGTAACAAACCCCGTTGCAAACTTTACTGGTCCTTTAATTTTAATATTGTAGTAAACGACTAGTAGAAAAACGCCAATAGACATACCTAAAGTCGCATTGGGATCTGTTGTAGGTACTATTTTAAAGTACTCAACTCCTGCTAAATATGCGGCATGTGGAATCAGATCAACAGGCACAAGATCCATTAAGTTCATTAAAAACACCCAAACCAAAATAGTAAGCGACAATGGCCCAATGACACTATTTGGGCGAGTACCAAAAACCTGGGTAATATTATCCTCGACAAATTCTACTGCTACCTCACACAAGTTCTGCACACTTCCAGGAACCCCAGCTGTGGCTCTTTTCGCCACGATAGTGAAGAAAGCTAAAAACAAGATGCCTAGGCCAATCGACCAGATCATAGTGTCCACGTGGATAGCCCAAAATCCCATTTCTCTAATTTGTTCAGGGGTACCCGCAAAACCCCAGCTACCATCAGAATGCTTGCCATAAGCCAGGTTGGTTAGATGATGCTGTATATATTCCTGCGATGTCGGTGCGTCACCAGCCATAAAATATCCGTATTCCCTTTTCTATCTGCGTCGATATCGTAATCGATTTGCCTTAAAAAGCGGCACAGCAATATAGACTAACTGCAAGGCCACAAAGGTACCAAAAAAACTAACCACATCTAGCGGTTTTACCAAAACAAAAACTGCTATAAACAAAGCTATTGTAAGAATTAGCTTCCCTAACTCACCAATTAATACAGGCGCCAAGCCATTATTATCATCCTCGATTTTGCGTTGGATGCGAAATCCCGAATATAGACCAGGAATAAAGCAAATCAATCCACCCAAAATCGCTGAGTAGGCAGCGGCAAAATCTATTAAAAGACACAATGACGCTACCAACAACATTACAAACAATTGGACGACAAATATTCCACCAATCTCTCTTACCATTTAATGTACCAAGATCGAAAAATGGTCAAAAATAGAGTCAATTTCTAGGGGAGGAGAGTATAGAGATTATAGTTTGGCGGAGCAACAAGAATGGCTCATTCCAGCTCTCCAAAATGCGAAAGAATACCATCCAACTCATCAAGACTATTATAATTGATAATTAATTTACCTCTCCCTTTAGACGAATGTTGAATATTGACAGGCTGACCGATCCGGTCCCCCAATTTTTGTTCTAATTGGCGTGTATCCGAAGTTTTGTTTGTAGAGGGATTATTTTTGGGTTTATTGCTTGATTTACGGCGAACGAGCGCTTCTGTTTCACGAACATTTAGACCACGCAGTATTACCTCATTGGCTAACTTATCTTGATCCGCATTAGATAACGACAACAGCGCCCTAGCGTGACCCATCTCCAGCGCGCCAGAGATAACAAAGTCTTTAACCTTGGACGACAAACCATTGAGTCTTAGGTAGTTGGTTACAGCCACTCGGCTTTTACCAACAGCATCAGCCAGTTCCTGATGACTGAGCTGAAACTCATCTAAGAGTCTATTAAGAGCTTCTGCTTCTTCCATTGGGTTTAAATCTTCGCGTTGAATATTTTCAATAAGTGACATCGCAATGGCCGATTCATCACTCACTTGTTTAACGACCACTGGTACTGTTTCTAACGCAGCCCGTTGTGCAGCGCGCCAGCGTCGCTCCCCTGCAATGATTTCATATTTCGTGACACTGCCTTCACGCACGACAATAGGCTGGACGATACCTTGACGTTTGATAGATTCTGCTAATTCATTAAGCGCATCCTCCGGAAAGTTCTTTCTTGGCTGAAAGGGTCCGGGACTTATAAACTCCACAGGAATTTCATCCATTGCAACATCGGGCTTGGTTTCACTGCCCAACAAAGCTTCCAAACCGCGCCCTAGTCCCCTTTTTTTCATCACCATCACTCTAGTCCTTTGTCTCTAAACGCTTTACCAACTCACCCGCCAGAGCTAAATGAGCGCGAGCGCCTCTAGATTGTTTATCATAATACATAATAGGCAACCCATAGCTAGGTGCTTCTGCAAGCCTAACGTTACGGGGTATTACCGTACTAAAAACAAGATCTCCAAAATGCTCTATAAGATCATCGGATACCTCTTTGGCTAAGCGGTTCCTTGGATCAAACATGGTCCTTAATATGCCTTTTATCTCAAGCTCAGGGTTTAGCCTATCCGTAATACGGGATATCGTTCCTATAAGTGCAGTTAAACCCTCAAGCGCATAATATTCACATTGCATCGGAATTATTACTCCCTCTGCAGCCACAAGACCTGTCAAAGTTAAAAGACTTAGCGAAGGCGGGCAGTCAATTATTATATAATCATAAGTCTCATTTGCTGACTCGAGCGCGTTACGTAGACTGTGTTCCCGATTTGCGATATCCATCAGCTCTACTTCTGCACCACTTAAATCGACATTCGCTGGCAAAAGATCGTAGCTCGAAGCATCCACAGTAATTATCGCATCTGCAGCAATCATTTCGTTAATCAAGACATCGTATGTCGTAAATGAGGTTGTAACGCTATCTACTCCGCTCCCGGTCGTCGCATTACCCTGAGGATCAAGATCTACAAGCAGAACTCGCCTTTGCATAGCGGCGAGGCACGCCGCAATGTTAATACTCGTAGTCGTTTTACCGACGCCGCCTTTTTGGTTTGCAATTGCCAAAATCACAGACAGTTAACCTCATAAATTATTAAGAGCACCTGATGCTCTTTGCCGCATAATAACAAGGACTCGCTCCTCATCTAACAACGGCACAGTTACTGACAAACGAGACACAATCTCAAGTTCCGAATTCTCCGACAATGATTCATGGCCACCAGCTTTCATAGCAAGAAGAGTACCATCAGTCTCTACCGCGTGCGCACAAGATTTGGCTAAATTATCCAGCGACGCAAATGCTCGACACACAACTTGATCAAACTTATCATCAAACGACTCTACTCGTGAATGAACAACCGTAACATTTTCAAGTTCAAGCTCGATCTTAGCTTGTGTAAGGAATCTAACTTTTTTTCCGTTACTGTCCACTAAAGTGAAATGCTTTTCTCGAAAATATAAAGCCAGAGGGATTCCGGGTAAACCGGCACCTGTACCCACATCGACGATACGCGAACCATCAATATACGGAACAAGAGAAAGCGAATCCATCAAGTGATGGCTAATCATTTGATTAGAATCCCGAATTCCCGTCAGGTTATAGGTCTTATTCCAGTGAAGGAGAAGCTTCAAATAGCGCTCCAAAGGCACAGGGAAAGAAGGGTCGACAGAAAATGGAAATTTAGAAAGACCTACTTCAATCTGCCTAAGTAGGCTCATCAAGCAGACTTCTTTGGTGCCAATGCTTTGTACTTTTTTAGATATATAAGTAGAAGAGACACTGCTGCCGGAGTAACTCCAGAGATGCGTGCTGCTTGGCCAATCGTTTCTGGCTTCACATCTTGTAACTTTTGAGTTACTTCATTGGATAAACCAGTGACTCTGTCGAAAGACAGATCCTGAGGTATAACAAGATTGTGCTGGAGTTTAATACGATCTATTTCTTTCTGCTGTCGAGCAATATACCCTTCATATTTACAATCAATTTCCACCTGCTCAGAGACACAATCTGGTCGGATAGAAATATTACCCAAAGGTAACAAATCTTCAATTGTAACTTCTGGTCGTTTAAGCAAGTCGAGCAAAGAATATTCTCTACTTAAGGGTTTACCAAGCACGCTTTCAACAGCCGCATCTCCTGGTTTGACCCACTGATGTTTCATTGCATCAGCTAAGGCAACAATGCCAGCTTCTTTTTTTTCATAGGCGCTCCACCGCTTATCATCGATAAGACCTATCGACCGTCCCTTCGAGGTCAATCTGCGGTCTGCGTTATCCTGTCGAAGGATTAATCGATACTCTGCGCGACTGGTAAACATTCTATACGGCTCTTTGGTGCCGAGTGTGATCAGATCGTCAACCAAAACTCCAATATAAGCCTCGCTTCTATCTGGACACCAAGGTTCTTGTTCCTTCGCTCTGAGTGCAGCATTCAGGCCCGCTAATAATCCCTGGGCAGCGGCTTCTTCATAACCTGTAGTCCCATTTATTTGACCAGCGAAATAAAGTCCCTCTAAATGTGTTGTTTCTAGGGAGGATCGCAGATCACGAGGTTCAAAAAAGTCGTACTCTATGGCGTAACCAGGGCGAGTGATTTGAGCATTCTCAAAACCCTTGATACTTTGCACAAATTTCAATTGAACGTCGTAAGGCAAGCTAGTGGAGATTCCATTGGGATATATCTCACAAGTGTTTAATCCTTCCGGCTCAATAAAAATTTGATGTGCGTTACGATCCGAGAAACGAACAACCTTATCCTCTATGGATGGACAGTAACGCGGACCAACCCCATCAATCTCACCCGTGAAAAGAGGAGAACGGTCAAGTCCCGCACTGATAATGTCATGCGTGTTTTGATTCGTGTGGGTAATGTAGCAAGAGACCTGATTTGGTTGTTCATAGTCCGAGGACAAATAAGACATTTTTGGGCATGGATCCTCCCCTGATTGAGGCTCTAGGTCACTGTAATCAATTGTATTCCCATCAATTCGTGGTGGGGTACCAGTTTTCAACCTACCTACTTTGAAGGGTAATTCTCGTAAACGGTCGGCAAGCCGATTAGAGGGAGCGTCACCAGCTCGACCGCCCTCTCTTCGGTTCATACCAACGTGAATAATACCACCAAGAAACGTCCCTACCGTCAGGACCACATTCTCAGCATGGAAGGTGAGCCCGATCTGGGTTGAAATTCCCTTTATCCTGCCATCGGTGATCAATAAATCGTCAACGGTTGCTTGAAATAGATGGAGATTCGGCTGAGCCTCAAGATAATTTTTTATCGCCGCTTTATACAGCGATCGATCAGTCTGCGCTCGTGTCGCTCTTACGGCAGGGCCCTTTCTAGCATTAAGAGTACGAAAATGAATACCCGCTCTGTCTGCTGCTAGCGCCATAACTCCACCTAGTGCATCTATTTCTTTCACCAAGTGGCTTTTTCCAATACCTCCTATCGCCGGATTACAGGACATTTGACCTAAGGTGTCGATGTTTTGAGTGAGAAGGAGGGTGAGACAACCCATCCGAGATGACGCTAAAGCAGCCTCGGTTCCAGCATGGCCGCCGCCGACAACAATCACGTCGTAACGCTTATCTGTCAAAAGGATCTCGTTCGATATAAATGGGATTGGAAGTATACGGATCGATTAATTAATGTCTATGGCAAAAATAAGCGGGTCTGTTTAAGGTGAACAGAGGCAAGTCATAGGTGACTGCCATTAATACAAGTTCATGAAGCTATAACAACACAAAAAACACTCTGAAATAAACCTGTATTACTGTTTTTATCAAGGTTTCGACAGTAACTGAATATGCACCGATATATTCAGTTACTGTCGAAACTAAAGTAGTTTTTGGAAAAATCTTCTATGAATCCTGAGGGTAACTATTCACTTTTTATATTTAATCCTGAAAATCAGTAGTTTAAACTTATTTTTTAAATACTTTGAATGAAAAGTGATTACTTACCAATACAGAAAGTCGAGAAAATCTTTCCGAGAAGATCATCGCTACTAAATTCGCCAGTTATTTCTCCTAACGCTATCTGGGTAGCGCGAAGATCCTCCGCGAAAAGTTCACCAGACTTCTCTTGATCAAAGGCAAGCTTTCCGCGCTCAAGCGCTTCCAAAGCACGTCTCAACGCGTCGATATGCCTAGCACGAGCGACGAATATACCCTCTCCACCTAGGTTATAGTTAACGATGGATTTAATTCTATCCTTGAGCTCGTCTAAACCATTGCTAGTCTTTGCTGAAGCAAACACATAATCGTGCGCAAAATCTATTAATTCTTCATGCCAAAGATCTGACTTATTTAACACAACTAGATATTTTGAAACGTCTGAAAATTCATTAAGTAACATATCTACATGCTTAGCGAGATCTTGGTGATGAACACCAATATCTACGATGAGAAGGACAAGTTCAGACTTGCCGATTTGGTCTAACGCCCTCCGAACACCCTCTGTCTCGATTGGGTTATCGGCATGTTGCAGGCCTGCCGTGTCAATGAGCTTGACAGGTAAACCATCCAATTGGATATGTTCGTCAATAACATCCCTTGTAGTACCGGCTATTTCGGTAACGATAGAAGTGTCTTTACCGGTGAGACGATTCATCAGGCTTGATTTCCCAGCATTTGGCCTTCCCGCGAGGACGATATTTATCCCTTCCCGCAACAGCGCACCCTGGGCAGCCTCTTCGCTTAATGCACGAAGATCAGACCTAATTAATTTAATACGCTCAATAAGTCGGGCGTCCTGGAGGAAATCAACCTCCTCCTCTGGAAAATCAATTGCTGCCTCAATAAACATCCTAAAATCTATCAGTTCGTCAGTTATGTGGCGTACCCTTGAAGAAAATTCTCCCTGCAGTGAACGCAGGGCGCCGCGAGCTGCTTGTGCAGTAACGCTATCAATAAGATCTGCTATTGCTTCCGCCTGAGCTAAATCAAGCTTGTCATTGAGGTAAGCGCGTTCGGAAAATTCACCGGGGTGGGCTAATCGAGCCCCTATTTCTAGTACTCGAGATAGGATCAGGTTCAGGACGACTGGGCCACCATGGCCCTGGAGTTCCAAAATATCTTCACCAGTGAACGAGTTAGGAGCAGGATAAAAAATAGCTATGCCTTGATCGATTGCTATTCCACGGGCATCTAGAAAGTCTGAGAAGGTAGCGACTCGTTCCACCGGCAAGTGACCAAGAATGTTCGCTGCTGTGGCTCTTACTAACGGTCCCGACACTCGGATAATACCTATACCCCCCTTTCCCGGAGGTGTCGCTATGGCCGCTATTGTGTCCTTAATGTGCATATCGAGATGTGAATCATTGTCCCGATTCTATCTGTCTGGTTACATACCACTGCTGACCTAAAGATATAACATTATTAACCAACCAATAAAGCACCAACCCTGCGGGAAACCAAACGAAAAGAAATGTAAAAAGTATAGGCATCCATTTAAAAATTTTAGCCTGCATAGGATCAGCGGGTACAGGTTGCATCGCCGTCACAAAATACATCGATATCCCCATTAGAATTGGGAGCACAAAATACGGATCCATTGCAGCAAGGTCATCAATCCAAAGGATAAAGGGTGCTTGCCTTAGCTCTACACTCTCCATAAGAACCCAGTAGAGTGCTAAAAAAACAGGCATCTGCAATAACATAGGTAGACAGCCGCCAAGAGGGTTTGCACCTCCTTTTTTATACAATTCCATCATGGCTTTAGAAAGTTTTTGCTTGTCATCCCCGAATTGTTCTCGCAACCGTAAGAGTTCTGGTTGAAGCTTACGCATTTTGGCCATTGAACGGTAAGACGCAGCAGACAAGGGATATAATGCCGACTTTACGCACAAGGTTAGCAGCATGATGGCAACCCCCCAGTTACTAGAAATATGCTCCTGTATTTTCGTGAGTAACCAGAAAATGGGCTGTGCTAACCACCAAAGAAAACCATAATCTATCGTAAGATCTAGACCATCCGCTAATTCCCTCAAACGATACTGATCCTTCGGCCCCACGTAAAATCCCATAGCTTGGCTATCCTGAGCTCCGACGGGGACGACCCACAATGGAGATGTAAAACCAAAGATAAAAGTATCCTTACCAGAGAGTTTACGCGCTTGGTAGTTATGTTTAACCAGAGGGTCAGGGACAAATGCTGAAACAAAGTAATGCTGAACCAACGCCATATACCCGCCGATGTAAGTCGCTGTAAAACTTGATTCCTCTATCTCGTCGAACTCCAACTTGTTGTAAGACGTCTCTTCCGTTCTGGTTGCGCCACCAACAAAGGGTTGCATCATCATGGCATTGCCAGTTAAACCTTGGGGTTGCCTAGAGTCGCGTTTTATCTGTCCATAGATCGCTCCACTCCAGTCCTGATCTGTAGAATTTTGAATGCGGTAGATTATGTCGATCAGATAATCTGACGCGGTAAAATTAAATTCTTTGACAATTCGAGCACCGCTTTTTTGCTCAAAAGCTAGTTCGACACTAAGGGTGCCTGAATTATCCATAGTGTAGTTATTTAACTGGCTCGAAAAAGTCGGCCGGCTTTCGCGAGTGTCCGTTCCTGAAGGACCGATCAAACCAGTCTGTGCACTATAATCGTTCATAGGATCTACTAACGAAAAAGGTTTATCAGGCATATCGAGACTTACGGGATAATCGGGTAATGATACTGAAACGATATCTCCGCCAATCTTGTCTATGGTAACTTGTAAGACATCGGTAGTTATATATATGAAGCGATCCTGGTCGGACTGAATTTGAGATTGTGTTTTGGGCGAAATTGAAACAGCAATTTCAGGTATAAAATCAGGGGCTTCCTCACCATTAACACTTGTGCTTTGAGGAATGGTACTAATCGTTGATTCATTCCCATATTGCGACGCAGTGTTATCGTTAGTTGGTTTTTGTGATCGGCTTTGTTGCCCATAGTCCTCATTCCATGCTAGTAGCATCATGTAAATGGTCACGAGTAATCCAAAACCCAACACGAGTCTTTTATAATTCATTACTACTCTCTGACGCAGGTTGTTTAATGTTACGTTGGGGAACGAGATCCACACCACCGGGATGAAACGGATGACACTTACAAATTCTTCTCATAGAAAGGTAGGAGCCCTGAAGTGTGCCATGAAGTTGTATTGACTCAAACGCATAGTTCGAGCAGGTAGGATAAAATCGGCATTGCCTTCCCAGTAAACTGGATAGCGTCAATTGGTAAACGCGAATAAGGAGGAGTAGTAATTTTTTCAAAGGTGTCTCGACTTGGATTTTAACTCGATAAACAAGGTATCTAAAATTCCTCGTAAATCGGCTTTAGCGAAATTAATTGAGCTTGGTCTGGCTAAAACAATTATGTCTAGGGATTCAAGTGATATATGGCGGAAGGATTCTCGGATAATTCGTTTGATACTGTTTCTTTTAACAGCACTTGAGGCGACTTTACGACCTATTATTAACCCTAGACGACTCCTATTTAGATCGTTTCGGTTACCTAAGACCAGGAAAGCACTTTTGGAGACACGCAAACGGGTGTCTTGGAATACTTTATTGAATTCGCTGCTATGCAGTAAACGAGCGCACTTAGGTAGACTTAAAGCAGACACGGCATTAGTCAAGCGGAAAGGTCTTTTCGCCCTTTTGCCCGACGGCGTTTCAGAACCTGTCGGCCAGCTTTAGTCGCCATCCTAGCGCGAAATCCATGGGTTCTTTTGCGCTTAAGGAGGCTTGGTTGGAATGTTCGTTTCATGTTGTAAGAGTCAGGTGAAAGAGCGCGGATTCTAAAGAAGAAGAGTGATGCAGTCAACGAGCAACATAGAAGGTTAGAAAAACCTAATCATAATTA
>NZGG01000019.1 GCA_002690865.1 Gammaproteobacteria bacterium
GTCACTGATACCAGTAGACAGGGTTTTGTTTAAGGGTTTACCGCAAGGTTCAAGAGGAGGCCAAACAAAATCTTGGTCAAGAAAATTATCGTATTCGCCTCCGCTTTTTGGGTTAGGGTCGCAATCACGAGACTTGTTAGGATCATCAATCCTGTAATAAACCGTGTCTAGCTCGTAGAACACATAACTTAGTAGTGCAGAAGATTTATCGCCGTCCCAAGTTCCCGGTAGTTGAGCCAGAGCCCAAAACGTTGGAAGCCAAACGGCGATTAATAGCAACCAAAGAGTGGCTGTCAGTACATTGGTAATTCGTAATTTCATTTAAAAGAATATCTGGACTATCAAAATACGTTTCCTACCAATCTAACACCCCTTATATTCCTTAGCCACACACTCACGGGCTAGCTTCTGTGCTTCTGCAATTTGGGTGGGTGTCATGAGTTTTGTAATACTGTCTATACCCACCGTCGCTGCTTCGTTCCCTCCAGAAGCGGAAACATTCCACCACATGTAAGCGTAGACAAAATCTCTCAGAACGCCTCTGCCATTTGCATACATGACACCAAGATTGTTCTGCGCTTCAGTTCTACCCTGTTCAGCGGCAAGCCGGTACCACCTCAATGCTTCTTTGTTGTCTTGTAAAACGCCTTGGCCTTTTGCGTATATGACACCAAGATTGTACTGCCCACCAGCATGACCTTGTTCAGCGGCAAGCCGGTACCACTTCATTGCTTCTTTGTTGTCTTGTAAAACGCCCCTGCCATGCTGGTACATGAAACCAAGATTGGACTGCGCGTCAGCATAATCTTGTTCAGTAGCAAGCCTGAGCCATTTCACTGCTTCTTTGTCGTCTTGCAGAACGCCTCTGCCATTGAGATACATGTTGCCAAGATTGTACTGCGCGTCAGCATTACCTTGCTCCGCAGCAAGCCTGTAAAACATCACTGCTTCTTTGTCGTCTTGTGGAACGCCTTTGCCTTTGTCGTACATGAGACCAAGATTGAACTGCGCGCCAGCATTACCTTGTTCCGCAGCAAGCCTGTAAAATATCACTGCCTCTTCATCTCGTTTTTGCTCCTTGAACATGTTGCCTATGAACAACTGTGCTTCAGCATCACCTTGTTCAGCCGCTTTCAAAAACTCCCTCGCTGCCGTTGTATAGTCTCCCGCTTTGGCTGCGGCTATTCCTTTACCAGCATCAGCATCCGCGTGCACGGAGGCTAACAAAGTAAGTATGACTAATGGAGTTACCAGTAAGCTTTTCATGACTTCATCGTCCTTTTGACCTCAGCATGGTTAATCATATTTCCACTCTTGATACCAACTAGGTTCAGCCGCTATAGCAACACAGGTATCTTCAACTGCTTTCCTTAACGAACTTACCTGCATATCAACACCTGAGCTTTTTTCTAAGAGACATGCGTTATAGATTCTATCGTATTTTTCTATCGCTTCCGCTATCGCCTCCTCTATCGCGGATACTTCCTTCTCTATCGCGGATATTTCCTCCTTTATCGCCTCCTCTCTCGCGGATACTTCCTTCTCTATCGTGGATACTTCCTTCTGTATTACTAGTGTTTCCTTCTCTATCGCGAATACTTCCTTCTGTATTACTAGTGCTTCCTTCTCTGTCGCTAATAATTCTTTTCCTATTTGATTACCGTCTCTCCACTCACCTACGTATTTGTCGCCACTCGCCGAAGTGAATGTTCCAGTTCCTGTTCGCTCACCGTCTAGGAACTCACCTACGTATTTGTCGCCACTCGCCGAAGTGAATGTTCCAGTTCCTGTTAGCTCACCATATCGGGACTCGAACTCACCTACGTATTTGTCGCCACTCGCCCAAGTGGATGTTCCAATGATCGTTTGCTCGCCCTTTGGTTTCCAAAGGACATCTTTCTTTCCATCAGCGGAGACAAGAATCTCTCCGTAAGCTATAACCTCACCATCTAGAAGCTCAACGACGTATATGTCTCCGTCAGGGGAGGTCTGTATTTCCTTCTCCTTGCTCTGAGGCTCGCCATTTAGAAACTCACCGACGTAATAGTCTCCGTCGGGGTAAGTAATTATCGCCTTGCCATGAAACTTACCGTTTCTAAACCCACCGACGTATTTAGCTCCGTCGGGGGAAGTAATTATCGCCTTGCCATGAAACTTACCGTGTCTAAACCCACCAGTGTATGTTTCTTGCAAACCCAATACATTCCCTACTTCCTTGCCATTCAAAATCCCAATTCCATTCTTGCAGTTACCACTGACACACTCTGCCCAAACCATGGACGAACCTGTAAGCGTTAGTATGAATATGAGTATTTTCATGACACCAGTTGTACCACCAAATCTGACTTAGGTAAAACTCGTTACCAGCTATTGCAGTAAACAATATGGATAAACTTGCAATTTAGGTAAAAAAAGGGTAATCTCAGTAAATCTTATGATTAATCATAGGATCCAATCTGAGACGACTTAGCACGATAGTGCTATGAACCCATTCCAAAGTTCTAAAAACGTCTTACAGGGCTTCTGAGAGCGTCTAAATGGGTTTATCTACCTTCAGTCTAGCTCTACCAAAGCCCACGTGTTTATCCCAGGCTTCTGACATTGCGTCCATTGCCCAACTTTCGTGTTTCTGTTGGACAGCTACTGCGTCATGGACTGGAAGAACCACAATGTCCTTTTCAATACCTCTGAGCATAACTTCACGCAGCATAGCGCCCTCTAGGTTTTGCGCCTGAAAACCCCAGTCATCAAAAAGCAAAAGTTCTGAGTATCGTTTCCCAACAGCCTCTTCTATCGCTACAAAGTTCTCAGTACCCAAAGCTCTGCGGTTCCAACTGGATTGCGCCCCTTGTTTACTCGAAGCACCCATTGCAGTTGTCATAAAAGCCTTCACAAGACTCCTGTCGTCGACACCAGACAGTTCCATAAGATCCTCGTAAGGAGTGTCACCGGCATCCTGCTGATGTAAAACAGCCATCGCCAGTCGAAGATGGTTTGCACTAAAGTCAACTTCACAGATAGGTTCACCGTTGATGAGGGTGTTTATTCTAATCTTGAAATGTTTGTCGGGCAGTTGTTGGTAACGCGTGTACAAACGACCACCATGGAAAGGCGTTTGTTTGTACTTTAGTCTTACTGGACCTTTGCAAGCCCATTGTTGAGCCTGAAGAAACTCATTAATGAGATTCATGTCGACTTTGTCTCGATGGTCCTTGGGTAATCCCTTCATAGTCTTAGCCCAATCGTTGTTGTCTACAGGCTCTCTGTCTTCATCCTTTTCAAATTGAAGGTAGTCTCCGTCAAATGACTCAACCGTATCTAAATAAAAGCTCATCAATTGTGCAGCAAAGTCAGGCGTTGGATAAATTCTTGTCCTCATCGGATGACCTTCGTATTTAGCTCCTTTCTTTGCAACGACAAGCCCTGATTCTTTTAGGTAGCTCACGATGTGATTAGTGGGGCTGTACTTAAGTCCGTATTTCTTCAAAGTTCTGTCGCTGGAGTAATGGTTTTTCGTCAGAGAGACTACAAGCCATTGGTGAGTTAATGCACAACCCGACAGACACAACAAAAAGAACTGCCAATGTCCCTTAAGTTCTGCTGCTGCTGTTTTATTCCTACCACCGACAGATTGACTAAAGTGGTCTTCTAATAACTCTATGTAATAGGAGGACGGATCAGGCATCGCCATAGACTGAAGAAAGCTGTGGTTATCATATGTATCTTCTGGGACACCTCTTTTGGCTAGCTCTTGAGCCAAAGAAGCAAGTTGTTCTTGTAGTGGTTGATGTAAGTCTGTCATTTGCTGAACGCTAGATAAAAACTGGTGTTGAGGTACGTGTGGTATGCATATACCCGCCTTGCCCACTTGTAGTGACAGTAGACTAACTTATGCAGCACTTCTGTAGTTACTTTAATAATTTATCCTTTAAAAAGTAAGTTAGATAAAGGATTAGTATTAGTTCTACACTGGTTGCTACAACAGCTGCTGCTTAGGTTTCTGATATAGGAAATAAGGGTTATTGAGGTGCTACTTAGGCTTACTCTTCCGATAACTTGAGGGTGTGGATTAATCTTGTATCTCAGTTTTTTTGCATTCGCCTATTAAATTTTACGTTTACTTTCTATTGCATCTATATTTCTCTTTACTCTCTCAACTAATTCATCATATCGTTCTTTTAATTCCCGCTGTGTAACGATATTACATTGATATTTTGCGTATCGAGAGTCACGATACTCATATTCTTTTTTTAGTTTTAAAGAATCCCTATCTAGATAAAAAGTCCAAGAACCATA
This sequence comes from Gammaproteobacteria bacterium, assembly GCA_002690865.1. Classification (GTDB taxonomy): domain Bacteria; phylum Pseudomonadota; class Gammaproteobacteria; order Pseudomonadales; family Azotimanducaceae; genus UBA7455. The sequence continues at coordinate 4,297 of NZGG01000019.1, forward strand.
GGTACTTATCTTGTATACGTCATGTCTGGTACGATCATCTATTATCTTTTCCTTAAACTCATAATTGCTATCGCTCCATCCTTCTATTGTGTCTGGGATATTAGTGTTACCTTGGGATAACGTAGCTGACCCTTCGGATTTATCTAATGTTACTAAATAGGTGTCATTATCTGATTCGTTTTTATTTTTTATCATTTTACAAGATAAGTGGATATCCTCGGAGTTTGCATAGGTAGACATGAAAAGTAACAGTAAAGAAATTAGCGCTTTCATTTTTATTCTCCTATCTTATGGGTCCTCATTTCGGCTCGTTGCACGAACCTTTGTATTTCAGGTAAACAGTATCGAAGTCAGATAAGCACCAAGACGTATATCCTGCAGGGCATGCCCAGTCTCAACACAAAGAAGTTGCTCTAAATTTAAACGTTCAGGATAAGGTTTCTGATCTAGGAAACAAGGGTTACCGACAGCTCAGTCGAGATGGCAGAATGTGTTGGAATGCTATTTTGTTAATCTCTTCGTGCTGCTTCTTAAGTGAAAAACCAGTTCCATACGCCTCACCAGTCGATCCTGTACTACGACCCATAAAGTTTTCTGCAAGCTCGTCAGATACGCCAGCTTCTCTAAAACTGTCTTTTAGGTTATGACGAAGAGAATGAAAGCTCGTCTTGTCAGTTTTTATACCTAGATTGTTTAAGTATCGACTAAACCATTTGGAGAACGTGCTGGAGTAGGTTTTGTCGCTTGCTAATTTGGCATCCTCAAATAATCTGGGAGATGTATTAGTTGTTTTTTTATCTCTAACGAAGTCAAGAAAACCCAACTCAATAAGTCGTTTGTGGATAGGAACAAGCCTTCTAGATTGAGTAGTTTTGAGATTTTTGTCCTTATGGTTCGTGTTCAAATCAAGGACCCAGATACCATCTTTTTGATACACGTCCTCTAGGTATAACTGGAGAATTTCCTGCATCCGCATCCCAGTAAAAAGAGCTATTAGTGGTGTCCAGTACTTGTGTGATTTGGTTGGAACTAAGGATCCAGATAGGTGACAGGAAGACAGAGTTTTGCATCCAGTGTACAAAGGTGAAGAGAACAATACTTCTAGTTGCCTCTGACTAAAAGAGTCTCTTTGGTCACGCTGTAGTTTTTTTGCAGCTTTGGTTTCTCCACGTCCTTCAAACGGATTCTTACCATCGTAATCTAATTCTTTCTTCGCAAAGCTGTACAGTGTACTTAAAACCTGTAGATAGTTATTTTGGGATGTTTGGCTGAGTGTATTTAAACCGTCCTGCTCTGCCTTCTTGACTGCTTGACTTGGGGTAAGATCAGGGAACCGCTTAGAGGTATTCGGCGGCACTCCATGCAGATGCTCCTTGTAGTTTCTTGCGTCGTTAGACGTTATGGACTCTAGCGTCCTAACGTTTGCACTTAATCCGTCTATTTCTTCAGCGTAAGTGAGAAAATAATTTAGCTTAGCAACCTGAGCTTCGCGTTGTTTTTTCCCCCAACTAAACTCCTTATCTTTTATATATTTTGAAATGACGCGTTCAAACGTAAGCAAGCTTTCGCTTTGTATTCCATTTTCTATCGTTGAATACCCATCGTCGAAGTACAGTTTTGGGTTTTCAAAATCACCACTCACAATTATTTCAGCATTACTATAAGTGTCTGCTAAAGCCCTTAGCATTGCTCTGGATAGTTGTTTGTAAATTACGCTTGATGACTCAATGGTGACTTTGAAATCCTTCAGAAGCTTATCTACGTCATCTTTAACAGTATCTAGCTTGCTAAGTCTTAAATCTTCAAGCACTTCTGCTCTGAAAGTTCTTGCGTGAAATGCTTCCAACTCAACATCTTCAGCTTGTCTATTATCGAACGTCTGAAGAGCTTCTTTCTTTAGGCTTAAAGTGTTTTCTTTCAGCACGTGTTTATAAACAAGCTCTTCCTCTTTTTGCGTGAGAAGATCTGTATCGGTCTGGATTCTTTCGAAAAGTCGTTCTAGTTCATCAGCCATAACCATTGCTGCTCTTGTTGCAGTTCTAAAATCACTCGTTCGTAGCGATTTTACCACTTCATTTTTTCCTAGAATACCAATGAGGTTTTTGGGTACACGTCTTCTGAAATGGTAGACGTTTTGACGTTTGATTAGGTAGGTCTGCATGTGCATGTGTAGCACCTCGTGTAGCAAATCGTGTGTTTTGCCAACACAAAATGAAACACCTGTACCGGGAGATGCTGCTAATACTAGCTCTCAGCAACTTCTCATAAAATATGGCGGAAGAGGTAGGAGTCGAACCCACCAGCCACTTTTAAAGCAACTCAACGGCTTTGAAGGCCGCACGCCCCACCGGGGACGACGCTCTCCCACCGTCTATACTATAGAATAGTAAAGCGGGAGGAAACTAGCCTAGAACTTTATAACCCCGGCCTCGGAGACAACGATGCAAAATAGTTTTCTTCCTTTCCTCTGCTTTCGCAGCGCCGGACATACCACCACTAACTGCGCCTGCTCCAGCAGCTTTCTGAGCAGAATCGCTGTTTCCAATTACCGCGCCAAAAACGCCACCGACCGCCAAACCCACAGCCGCTTGCTCCGCCGCTTTACCTCCAGTATTAACTTTGTTTGCTAAACTACGACATTCTGCTAGGTCTTTTTGATATCTAGCATCACTACGTCCGCGGTTGTCGACAATGGGGTCATCAGCACAACCAGCAACAAACACCAAAAAAAGAATGAATTTTTTCATAGATTTCTCTCTATCTTATAAAGACAAATTTAACCCGCACGTTGGGCTATTATATCAGTATAGTTGAAACTGACTCCCTGCAGTAACAACCCCGATCGCGGCAGCATCAGGGTAACCGGCGCGACGTAACTCAGACACACAAGTATCGGCCCTGTCAGCAGCGATACTGCCAATCAACCCCCCAGAAGTCTGGGGATCAAATAACAGCTCGAAGTTTGCATGCAAGGACTCGTTTATCCTTCCCGCAGCCCTTCGATTACCATCGTGTAAGGTGCTTTTTATTCCCATGTCATAAAGTGTAGCAATGCTACCATCCAAAACAGGAATATTTCCCAATTGGATATCTACCCCACACTTCGAAGCCTGCATCATCTCGCCTAGATGGCCAGCTAAACCAAAACCTGTCACATCAGTACATGCTGTCACTCCATGCATTTGAAGAATCTCTAGAGCACGGTTATTTCTTTGCTTCATCGATCTAATTGCATTTTGGATCCAAGTACCGCGTGCTCTATACTGCATGTCGGCCGCGAAGAGAGTGCCTGTACCCAGAGGTTTCGTTAGAATGATCACTTGATCAGGTAACATTCCCGATTTCCTTAAAATCTCTTTGTCATCAACAATTCCATTAACGGCAAATCCTATAGACAAATCTGACCCCTCCGTTGTATGGCCTCCAATCAGCTCGACATTATCGAGCTCTAGTTGATGTTTCGTGCCTGCTAGCAGTTGTCGAAGTATCGATTTAACAACAGGTGGCTTCCCAAACGGAACAGTCACCATTGCAAGGGCTGTTACTGGCATTCCACCCATTGCGTATATATCGCTAAGTGCATGAGTCACGGCGATTTGGGCAAAGACATAAGGGTCATCTACGAAACTTTTGAAATGATCCACAGAATGCAGCATCGTTTTACCCTCCGGGACCAAGTACTCTGACGCGTCATCACGCACCTCATTACCAAGGTCATCCAGAACCTCTGAGAGAAGCTCGGCACTTACTTTCGACCCACAACCACCGCATTGCATTTGCTCATCAAATTCACCCAGCAATCCTTTCTCAGATTGACTTGGCATTTTTGGAAATTCACTGAAGCGAGATATAAATCTCCTGTCTATCCAGTCCTTGCATTTCCAAATGGATCTTCCCCCAAAACTATATCCATTACGTGAGGCGATCGCATATCTGTTTCCGGTTGATATTAACGATAAAAATTCTCGCTGAGGTTTATAGACTGCCAATTCCTTGTTCAACAAAATATTGCGGATATTTCGTGTTAAAGGTGGTCCTTGCCTCACGGCAAAAACGCCGGCTTTCGGCCTTGGACTTTCTGTCATATGGGCGATATCACCTACCGCAAATATATTAGGGAAATTCTCAGTCTGCAAAGTTGGTTTAACTTTCACAAAACCGTCTCCAGTCAGCGATAAGCCAGAATTTTTCAGCCAAGGCTGAGCTGCTGAACCCGTTGCCCAAAAGATTGCATCGAGGGAAACACATTGATCTGACTCTGAGATAAGAACCTTGCCCTCAACGCATTTCACGCGAAAACCAGAATGAATTTGAATATCACGCGCTCTAAATACTTTTTCAAAACACCTTTGGGTATTAATACTATATTTTGGAAGTAAAGAATGACCATCCGAAAATAAATGGAAAGCAATAGATTTCGCGTTGACAAAGGACATCTGATTAATTCGATTGTGCGCGGCAAGACATAGCTCAACTCCTCCAGCACCCGCACCTACAAAACCAATACTCGATATATCTTCGCTCGACACTCGGTCAAGGAAAGTATCCCAGCGTGCCAGAAACTCATTTATTGGCTTCACCGGTATGACATTTTCTAGTGCGCCCCTAAGATTAAGAGATGGCGAACTACCGATATCAATAGAAAGCACATCATAGGAAAAGCTCGGTCGACCTTCAGGTCTGACCAGTTGTAAAATCGGATCAATCGATTCCACATTAGCTTCTACATATCTTGCCCCTGCAAATCGACATAGTGGTACGAGATCAATATGTATCTCGTCCTCGCTATAGTCCCCCGCAATCATTCCAGGCAACATTCCAGAATAAGCTGTTCTTGTGTTTGGACTAACTAGGGTGATCTGAAGCCCGGGGATTGGATGCATACCAAGCATACGCAAGACGATTATGTGGCTATGACCTCCACCAACAAGTACTAATTCGCGTGCGATAGGTTCTGACTTATTCATTCGTTTTGGCGACGCGCAATGAGCTCTTGAAAATCATAACGAAGGGCTTGATAACCGAAACGGTTATACTACTACCCCAGACCAATTCCTCCAATCAGGAAAGTTCTAAAATGCCTAGCATGCATAGTAAAGACCGTCAGCATCGTGACCTTGAGTGGGCCTTGCATAGCACTCCGCTAGTGGGTGAGGGTACCCCAGCATTTATTTGGCCTAGCAGCACATGGTTTGCCAACCTTCCATCGCTGCCTCGTTCTTTGAATCTCCCAGCACCAAAATACCCAAATCACTTTAGATTGGGACATCACTTCGAACGCTTACTGGAATACTGGCTAAATCATCAAAGATACTTCGATCTAATGGCAGCAAACCTTCAAATCAATCAAGATAAACGCACATTGGGAGAATTTGACTTTTTGGTTAAACATAAGGAAAAAGTTGCGCACTGGGAGACTGCAATAAAATTCTATCTTGTATATGGAGACAATGAGAATCCATTTCATTGGTTTGGGCCCAATCCAAAAGATTCTCTTGGGGACAAGTACACACACCTTATAAACCACCAACTGCCATTATCGGAACATCCTGACTCAATAAAACTTCTTAGCGAGATGAGTATTGAGGTAGACAGCGCCCTTTGCTTTATGAAAGGTCGTCTTTTCTACCCTTTTGAACAATTCTTTTTGGAAGAATTTTTACATCCATCAATCGTTAATCCGAATCATGGAAAGGGTTGGTGGTTAACAACGTCGGCCTTCACATTACACTTTGATAACACACGCCAATACAAACTGCTTGAAAAATCGTACTGGCTCGCTCCACTCGAGAAAGACATAAAGGGGGAGAGTCTCGACAGCATCTCCAAAAGGATTACCGGCCCAAAGGCACAGACCGCTAGTTTAATAGCGGTTCTAGACGACGATGATAAGGAGCTATCTCGGGGATTTGTGGTAAACGAAAATTGGATTAATCTTGCAAGCTCGAAATCTTTACACCGCGATAAATTGCAACGCTAGAGCTGGTTGCCATCATCATCTAAGGTAACGTCTTGGAACTGAAGCTCATGGAGTGTGTAATAAAGTCCCTTAAGCGATATGAGCTCTTCGTGATTTCCAAGTTCTTTTACGATTCCGTTATGAAGGACTAATATTTTATTTGCCTCTTGGATAGTTTGAAGTCGATGTGCTATCAAAATCGATGTCCGATCCTGCATTAAATTATGTAGGCCCTCCTGAATAAGCAGTTCGGTTTCAGTGTCAATACTCGCTGTCGCTTCATCCAGGATTAATATTTCTGGATCCGCAGCAAGCACACGAGCGAATGCCAACAACTGTCTTTGCCCTTGAGAAAGATTAGCGCCGCGTTCAACGAGAGACGTATCGTACCCATGAGGCAACTCAGAAATAAAAAGGTCAGCATTTACAACTTTTGCCGCCTCAATAGCGCGCTCTCTCGATATGGCCGGGCTGCCTAAAATAATATTATCTAGAATACTCCCCGAAAAAATATGGAAATCCTGAAGTACTACCCCTATCCGTGACCGCACGTCATGGCTAAGAAGATCATTAATATCAATATCGTCCAAAAAAATCATCCCACGTGGGAAGTCATAGAAACGCCCCAAAAGTCTTATCATCGTGCTCTTTCCGGATCCTGTGGGACCTACAATCGCAAGCTTTTCTCCAGGCTCAATCACTACCGATACATCATCCAGTATTTTTACGTCTTCGCTATATCCGAAGCTTAAGTGCCTGAACTCCACTTTACCTCGGAGCCTGCCCGACAATTTACGAGGTTCTTTAGGTTCATGAATCTGCTCATCCCAATCAAGCGCCTGAAAAATTCGCTCACCGCTCGCCATCGCCCTAAAGAGCACGTTCAACTGCTCGCCAAGCGTTACGACTGGGGTAAAAAGCATATTCATGAACCGCGTAAATAAAATTACGCCGCCAAGAGTCATCTCATCTTGGACAACCTCACCGCCACCGTACCAAATGATAATCCCGAGACCAATCGAAGCTAATGAATCATTGAAAGCCGAATAAATGGTATTAAGATTTATTGACCGAAATTCAAATCGTCGATTATTCTTATTGATATCAGTGTAAATTTCGAGATTCTTTTCCTCACGCTGACTAAGTTGCACAACCTGCATTCCAGAGAGATTTTCCTGCAGGTTTTGATTAAGAGCAGAAACACTGTTACGTACCAGTCGAAAAACCTCTCTTGATGCCTCCCGAAAAAAGTATGTCGAGACTCCAACAACGGGCACGAGCATAAGAAGGACAAGGGTCAATTTTACGCTAGTGGAAAACATTATAACGAGAGCAACAATGAACGGAACAAACTCTCCTACGAGACTGCCCATACCGCGAAGCATCTCGTAGAGAGCCTCTACATCATTGGTAATGCGCGTCATGACCCGACCAACAGCAACCTTGTCATAAAACGAACTAGGTCTTGTTTCCATGTGCGCAAAAAGATCCCTTCGAAGATCTCTTAACGCCTTCACAATTGACCCGATTAATGTCATTCGATGCGCATGACCTGCGAAAGTGAAAAAAATCATCACGAAAAAAAATATTAAACCTGCGGCAAAAATAGGCTCAATATTTAATTGTTTTTCAACCCACTGGGTTGCCTCGATCATATATAGATCTGGCATGGGACTTTCAATATCACCGACTATAATGTAATCCACTAAAACTCTGGAAATCATAATCTCCATAATTACAGTCAAATAGCTGGCAATCAGAATCAGTATTAGGCTTATGAAAAGCATAATACGATAAGGCTGCAGCCAATTTATTATCCTGCCAAAAAGTTGAAGATTTAGTACTGCACCCGACAACTCAGAATCAAAAGTAGAGTGATCTCTATTAAGAGGGCTCATATGGATTCCGCCTGTTTTTTTCCACCAAAGGTCTGCGCCCGTTCAAGATCCGCATAAATACCGTTTAAACGCAAGAGTTCTTCATGGGTGCCCTCCTCTACAATTTCACCCTCCTCAAGAACAACAATACGATCAGCATGACGAAGGGTTGATACCCTATGTGATACCAATATTGTGGTCTTACCATGACGCATATCTTTCAAACGACCGAGAATATGTTCCTCTGTTTCGGTATCTACGCTGCTAAAACAATCATCTAATATCAAAACAGATGCATTACGAATAAGTCCTCGTGCAAGAGTTGTGCGTTGTTTTTCTCCACCAGAAAGCGTGACCCCGCGCTCGCCAACTACGGTGTCCATTTGTGCGGGGAATTCCTCAATTGAATTCCTTAAGGCAGCAGAGTCGGCAGAAGCCCATATAAGATCAAGATGCCTACTCGGATCATCGTAACTAATATTATTTTTTAGCGGCTCACCGAATAAAAATGGATCCTGAAGCACCTGTGCCACCTGTGAACGTAACTGCACTAGCGGGTAATCTTTCACATCGTGGCCATCGAGAAACACCTTTCCGGTTGGGGTATCGACCATCCGAGTAAACTGTTTCAGAAGGGTCGATTTGCCCGAACCGATGCGGCCCACAATCGCAATAGATTCTCCCGCAGTTATGTGGAAATTTATATCAATAAGAGCGGCCCTCGCTGCTTCAGGATACGTAAACGACAAATTGCGTAATTCAAACTCACCACGAATCTTCAGAGGCACAATCGATGAAGGCAAATCTTTTATTTCAGGCTCCGCATCAAAAATTTCAAACAAGCGGCGAGCAGAGACCGCCGCTCGTTGCACCGTTGTGATGAACCAACCCGCCATGCGGATAGGCTGAAGCAGCATATTTAAACAGGTAAAGAAAAATACGAGGTCGCCAACGGTTATCTCGCCATTAAGCACCAGGTTCCCACCGTACATTAGGATCACCAATTGAGCTATAGAAGCAAAAAAAGGCGTCCATGCTCCCATCAAAGAGGTAATTCTAGATTGTTCATAAAATGCGTTGGCATAGTCCTCATTGGTACCAGAAAAGCGTTTAATCTCCTGGAACTCTTGAGCCTGTGCCTGCACAGTGCGGATGCCAGAGAGATTCTCTTGAGTGTGCTGCGAAAGTGCAGATAATTTTCCCTGTACCGCTCTAGAGCTTCGGGCCATAGCGCCAGACATCCAGTAGCCATAAATAAACACAATGGGTAAAAGTGGAAGAATAAGAATTGTTAAAGGCGGTGATTTAATCAGCATTGCAGTAAGACCAAACAATGGGGCATAAATCATTATTACGATATGAACCATTCCAGAAGAGATTAATCTTTCGGTCAGATTAATGTCTTGTATAGCTCTAGTCATTATATCGCCGACCCCAATTTTCGCAAAAAACTGGCTACCCTGACACTGAACACTAGAATAAACTTTTTGTCGCAAATCAAATGCCACGAACATACCCGCTCGACGAATAGCTCTGCGAGCATGTACCACGAAGAAAAAACGCATCACCACACAGAGAATAATGACTAAAGCAATTTGCATAAGTGTGTAAGGGATGGTCGGCAGGCCCTTATTTATCAAACTGTTTATAGCATCGATACCCATTGCTACCATGTAATAACTGGCAATCTCAAAAAATCGTGCAACAAAAAAACTCGCAAAGCCCGACCCAACGAGCCACTTATAAGGAGCGATAATAGGTATTAATCGTTTTAACGAATTCAAAATTCAAATTCCAATTTTACAACAGGTCAGGAAAAACAAAGAACTGCTGGAGATATAGCGGAGAAATAATACTTTGATTATCTCATAAAATGCCGCGTAACGCAGACACTTAGAGAATAGCAACTTTTGCTTCTCTACAAAAAATGGCGCGCCTTCAATCTAGGTACTAAGAACATCTCCAAGAACATTTATGACGAGATCTATTTCTGCTTCCGTTGCAATAAACGGTATGCCCAGCTGCAGGGTATCCCCGCTATATCTGACGTAAAAACCTTTATCCCAACAGGCTAGGGCCACTTCCATTGGCCGTCGTGTTGGTTCACCGGCATAAGGATCAAGCGTAATTCCCGCGGCAAACCCGTAGTTACGAATATCGTTAACATAAGGCATCCCCTTTAGTTGATGCACCTTAGTTTCAAATATAGGCGAGAGGTTCCTTACCCTATCTATCAAACCCTCCCTTTCAAGGATATCTAATGATGCCATAGCAGCCGCACAGGCTACCGGGTGGCTAGAGTAGGTATACCCGTGTGGTAGTTCGATATTATATTCAGCACCCCCTGTTTCCATGAACGCATCATAGATTGCGTCTGTCACAATTACAGCACCGAGGGGAAATGCTCCGTTAGTGATTTGCTTGGCAACATTCAATATGTCAGGAACGACACCGAAGGCAGAGGCAGCAAACCAATCGCCAATCCTTCCAAATGCCGTAATAACCTCATCAAAGATAAGCAGAACATTATGTTTATCACAAATTTGACGCAGCCTGGAGAGATAGCCACTCGGAGGCACTATAACCCCAGCAGAACCTGCTATAGGCTCCACGATGACGGCGGCCACATTAGTGGCATCATGCAACATAATAAGGTCTTCTAGTTCATTTGCTAATTCTGCTCCGGATTGAGGCAGACCTCGCGTGAATTCATTACCTGGTAGCATCGTGTGGTTGAGATGGTCTGAGTCTACTCCTTGCCCCCAGAGCTTTTTATTTGCCGGAATGCCGCCAAAACTAATTCCGCCCCAACTGGCACCATGATAGCCCTTAACACGGCCGATAATTTTAGTCTTCGAAGGGCACCCCACCTGACGCCAGTAGGCTCTAGCAATTTTCGTTGCGGTATCAGTACACTCAGAGCCTGAATTTGTAAAGAAGACATGGTTAAGAGCGTCCGGAGCGATATCAGCAAGTCTTTCAGCCAAAGAAAATGCCAAAGGGTGGCCAAATTGGAAGGCTGGAGAATAATCCAAAGTATCAAGCTGGCCTGCCACAGCATCTCTAATTTCTACCCGACAATGACCTGCCCCTGTCGTCCATAAGCCAGAGAGGCTATCGAAAACTTTTCGACCATCTTTTGTCAGGTAGTAAGCTCCCTCAGCACCTACTATCATTCTCGGCTTCGCCTTGAATTGACGATTGGCGGTATAAGGCATCCAAAATGCTTCTAGTCGAGATTTATCCACTATTTTCTCCCTGCTGACCGACTTCTTGTAAGTATGGATTATGTTTAGTCATGTACGATTCTTGTATTTCGTCATAACTACCGCGATACCCTGAAAACTGATTCTAATAGATTGGCTCCAATAAAACCCGGACGTAATAATCTGACCGACTAGATTTGCAACAAAATTGCACAACCTGACCCCTCCTCTACAGCGAAGCATTATTTAAGATCAGAACAATGCAACAACATCTTGTGTTTAGAAATACCATTAGGCACAATATCTTGGTGTCAGATTAGGTCATGCCTTTTTAGGCTGTGAGGAGACTCCAGCTGTTTGCTAATAAGGGAAACAGCTCGGAAGTCAGGTCTGAAAGACTCAGGGCGTAGCGTGAAAGACTGCTGAGCCATCAAAACTAATACTTAGATAAGCTAGGAAAAAAATGGATTCAACAGCCCAGAAGCCTGATTTAAAACCCATACCGGCAAACGTAAATGAGATTAAATTTCAAGAGACATCCCTAGATATTTGGGAAAGTAAGTATTGCTTGAAAACAAAGAAGGGGGACTGGGTTGACAAAGGCATAGAGGATACCTATAAACGGGTAGCAGTTGCGCTTAGTGAAGTAGAAGAAAAAGGAATACGAGACGAGTGGCAAGAAAAGTTTCTCTGGGCGCTACGTCAGGGAGTAATCCCAGCAGGACGAATTATATCGAATGCAGGGGCTCAGGAGCACAAGCCGGCAACTTCAACGATTAACTGTACTGTATCGGGCACGATTAATGATTCTATGGAAGATATCCTCCATAAGAATGTAGAGGCTGGACTAACACTGAAAGCAGGCTGTGGTATTGGTTATGAGTTCTCTACACTGCGTCCGAAGGGGGCGTATGTTTCCGGAGCAGGAGCTTACACGTCTGGGCCACTATCGTTTATGGATATATATGATAAAACGTGCTTTACCGTGTCATCTGCAGGAGGTAGGCGCGGAGCGCAAATGGCTACCTTCGAGGTCGGACACCCCGATGTAATGGAATTTATTCGTGCTAAAAGAGAGGATGGCCGCCTCAGACAATTCAATCTATCCTTGCTAATCACGCAAGAATTTATGGAAGCAGTTAGAGAAGACAAGGACTGGAAGCTAAGTTTTCCTATTACTCAGGCAGAATTAGATAGCGATGAATTAGATCTTTCAGATGAGGATAAGTTTTTATGGCGGGAGTTTCCAGCGCCAGAGCGTTATGTAACTAACGAAGCTGGACTAGTTGCCTGCAAAGTTACGAAATCAATTAAAGCAAACCGACTTTGGGACATGATAATGTCCTCAACATATGATTTTGCCGAACCTGGATTCATTCTCATAGACAAAGTAAATGAGATGAATAACAACTGGTTCTGTGAGAATGTTCGTGCCACAAATCCCTGCGGAGAGCAACCTTTACCCCCCTATGGAAGCTGTCTTCTGGGTTCAATAAATCTTTGCCGATATGTAAATAAGCCATTCAGTAGCAATGCAAATTTTAACTGGGAGGATTTTCGAAAAGCTGTAGCGATCTTTACACGCATGCTAGATAACGTTGTAGAAATCAATGGCTTACCCCTAGCCGAACAACGTGAAGAAATTGTTCGCAAACGTCGACATGGAATGGGCTATCTTGGACTCGGCTCCACAATCACGATGATGGGAATGTGCTATGGAGATAAAGAGTCTGTAAACTTTACCGAAAAGGTTACCCGGGAGCTCGCCATGGTTGGTTGGGAGACCGCTCTCGAGCTGTCGAAGGAGAAAGGCCCAGCTCCGATTATGGAAGAGGAGTTTTTGGTCACCGGGGAAATGTTACGCCAAAGACCCGAGATGGCTGAAGATGGATATAAAGTTGACGACAAAATTAAAGGTAAAGTTTTACATGCAAAATATTCGCGATATATGCAGCGGATCGCTAAAGAAAATCCGGATCTAGTAGAAGAACTTTCAAAGATGGGAAGTAGATTCACCCATCATAGTTCAATTGCGCCTACAGGTACTATTAGTCTCTCCTTGGCAAATAATGCAAGTAATGGAATCGAACCAAGTTTTGCTCATCATTATTCAAGGAATGTAATTAGAGAGGGCAAGAAGTCAAAAGAGAAAGTAGATGTTTACTCATTCGAGTTATTAGCATACCGATCAATGGTCAATCCTAATGCACAACCTTATTCAGATATCTTAGAAGAAAAACTCCCCGACTATTTCTTAACCGCCGATGACATCACCCCTATTAATCACGTTGATATACAGGCAGCAGCTCAGAAATGGATTGATTCTTCAATTTCTAAGACAGCAAATGTTCCTACTGATTATCCTTTTGATGACTTTAAAGACATCTATCTTTATGCCTATGATCAGGGACTTAAGGGCTGTACAACATTCCGCTTCAACCCAGAAGCGTTTCAAGGAGTCTTGGTCAAGGAAGAGGATCTAGAAAAAACAACCTACCAATTCACTCTGGAAGACGGAGAGGTAATCGAAGTCCCTGGTAATGAAGAAATTGAGTATGATGGAGAGTTACACTCTGCAGCAAATCTATTTGATGCCATGAAAGAAGGGTATTATGGAAAATTCTAGGTGATAGACAGGCCACAAGTTAAGTCTAAACACAACGATTAAAACGTTAAAGTCTAAGGAACCCAGTCAAACAAATGGCTATAAAAATTGAGAAGAATATTGTTAATTACAGCATAAAGAAAGAAGACAGCGGAACCCCTAACTCTTTACCTGATAAAGAGATGATGCATGAAGAAATACAGCGCCCCAATGAGCTTCGTGGATACACATACAAGATTAAGACTCCGCTCATTGATCATGCTATGTATATAACAATAAACGATATTATTTTGAACGATGGCACCGAGTATGAACAGGAGTACCCCTTCGAAATCTTCATTAATTCGAAAAATATGGAACAGTTTCAATGGATCCTGGCCCTAACCAGGGTTATCAGTGCGGTCTTCAGAAAAGGTGGCGACGCTACCTTCCTTGCAGAGGAACTTAAACAGGTTTTTGATCCTCAAGGTGGATACTTTAAACGAGGCGGTAAGTTTATGCCAAGTTTAGTAGCTGAAATCGGCGAGGTGCTAGAAACACATATGCGTAAGATCGGACTTATTGAAGACGAAGAATTAAGCGATGATCATAAGGCTTTGATAGAAGAGAAAAGAGCATCCTTACAAGTCATGGACTCACCCGCTGACGAAGACGAGAAAAACTTCCCTCCCGGAGCACAACTTTGTACGAAGTGCAGCACCAAGGCTATGGTAATGTTAGATGGCTGTATGACATGTTTGAACTGCGGATATTCGAAGTGTGGCTAATATAAGAAAACTAGGAACAATCATTTAGTTTAATGAAAAGCTACCTAGAACAACTCCGCTTTATACTCGATAATGGAGTAACTAGATCAGATAGAACGAGAGTTGGAACAATTTCAACTTTTGGGCTTCAGAACCGTTTCGATATGCGACAGGGATTCCCTGCGGTAACAACCAAGAAGCTAGCATGGAAAGTTGTAGTATCGGAGCTAATGTGGTTCATCTCTGGTTCGAATAACATCAACGATCTAAAAGAAATCTACCGTCATAACAAGATATGGGATGCGAACTACAAGGATTACTTATCACGCTTGGGTAAAGATAGTAACGATGGCAATATGGGGAACGTATACGGCGTTCAATGGAGGCACTGGCGAGACTCCGCTGGAAATGAAATTGACCAATTACAAGATGCTATTGAATTAATCCGCAAAAATCCTAGCTCTAGAAGAATAATCGTTAATGCATGGCACCCTGGGGAAACGGAAAATACCCAAGTTGCACTGCCGCCCTGTCATTCTTTCTTTCAGTTTTATGTCGCCGATGGAAAGTTGTCTTTACACATGTATCAACGCTCGGCAGACATGTTCTTAGGAGTACCTTTTAACATAGCATCATACTCTCTATTGCTCCACATGGTGGCAAGGATAACCAATCTTGAAGCGTTCGAGCTCATTCATACGCTAGGTGACGCCCATATCTATTTGGATGCTATCAATCAGGTACGAGAGCAAATATCTAGGGAGCCCTACGCTTTGCCAAAGCTTCGAATAAAAGACAGAAGTCAATCCGATATCGATGATTTCGTGATGGACGATTTTTCACTAGAAGACTATCACTTTCATAAGTCTATTAAAGCAACCATGGCAATATAAGTCAGAAGATCCAAAACCGTATCGGCACTCTAAATAAATCAGTCAAGTAGAATCGTAATTATTAAAGATTGGGCCATGTACTAACATAAGCTATGTCTGATATTTTTCTTTCCATTCTTCGTAGGACATTCCATAAACCATATTTCTTGCTTCTTCATAATCAACATCAATACCCCTATCCCTCGCAGAAGCGACGTACCACTTGCTTAGGCAGTTGCGGCAAAACCCTGCCAGATTCATCAAATCAATATTCTGAACATCCTTGTTTTCATCCAGATGTCTCAGAAGATGCCGAAACGTCGCTGACTCCAGCTCAGTTTTAATATTATCTTCCACGATTGCTTACCTATTTAGAATTTAGGACATACAATAGCTCATCAGCAAACTTTGTTACAAACATGTTTTTTAGGTATTGCCAATGACTATTTTTTTCATACACCTAACTAAAGTTCGTCAAATGGAAAGGTTTCAAACACTCTGTTTTGAATATATTAAGATGCTTAAATTGCTACTAAGGCATTGAGTATGGAATCTCACATGAGATTCGTACCCGGTCAAAAATGGCTAAGTGTCGCCGAACCTGAATTAGGCATGGGAGAGATATTAAGGACTGACGATAGAACGGTATCGTTACTCTTCGAAATGACTCAGGAAGAGCGAACTTACGCGCACGCTCAAGCACCTATAACAAGAGTCCGATTTATTCAGGGCGACCAAATAAAAAATCGTGACAAAGGTGTAATGATAGTAACAACGATTAAAGAACAGGCTGGAATATTTACTTATTATGGAAAGCATGGCGGTGAAAATATATCTATTACTGAAACGGAGCTTGATCCCAATACGACTTTCAGCAAGGCAGAAGATCGCTTGCTTACGAAACAGCTTGATGACAATGATTGGTTCAATCTTCGTTATCATACCTTGCAGCGATTAGCGTATTTAGCAGAAACAAAATCTAGGGGATTGTATGGTGCAAGAGTATCTCTTATCCCACATCAACTTTACATTGCTAGCGAAGTAGCGAAACGATACGCACCACGAGTTCTTTTGGCAGATGAAGTCGGTTTAGGTAAAACTATTGAGGCTGGATTAATTATTCACCAACAGCTTAAAACCTCCCGTTCTCAACGAATTTTAGTGATCGTTCCTCACGCTCTAACTTTTCAATGGTTTGTTGAAATGATTCGACGATTCAATCTACGCTTTACCATTTTAGATGAAGAGCGATGTCTTCAAATTGAATCAGACAATGCTCCCGTTTTGAAAACAGAAGATAAACAAAAAGATATAAGTATCACCAACCCCTTTGATGCCCAACAGACGATGTTGTGCTCTATAAATCTTTTTATAAATAATGAGACCAGGCTCACCCAAGTGCTTGAGACTCAATGGGACCTTGTGATTGTAGATGAGGCCCATCATCTCAATTGGTCGAGAGAAAGCTCAAGCGTAGAGTACGAAATAGTGGAAAAAATCTCTCGAATAACAGAAGGATTACTCCTCTTAACAGCCACTCCAGAGCAACTTGGGGAAGCCGGTCACTTTGCTCGACTTCGTCTACTGGATCCTCATAGATTCTATAGCTATGAAAGGTTCCAGAAGGAGCAAGTAGACTTCCAGAAGGTGGCGGAGAAAGCACAACTAATGCTTGCAGCAGAAAGTGGATCAAGTCCTCTTAGTCCATCTGCCTCTGCATCTAGAACCAACCAGAGAATGATAGAACAATTACTAGACCAACATGGAACAGGTCGCGTCTTATTCCGGAATGTTCGCTCTTCTATTAGCGGATTCCCTCGGAGAATAATGAATGCGCACCCACTACCAAGGCCTGAAAAATACACAGACAGTAATAAATTTTATCCTGAATTACTGGTGAAGAACTGGGTCAATTTTGATCCAAGAGTAGATTGGTTAATAAGATTGCTTTCGGAAAACAGTAAGAAGCATCTGGTAATTTGCGCTCATAAAAAGATTGCGATCGAATTGGAAAAAAAGATCAAAGATTCAACATCTATTCGATCAACCGTTTTTCATGAGGATATGGACTTGGTTGCACGTGATCGCTCCGCGAACTATTTCTCAGAATCCTACAAAGGAGCTCAGGTAATTATTTGCTCAGAAATTGGAAGTGAGGGAAGAAATTTCCAATTCGCTAGTCATCTAGTACTTTTCGATCTTCCGCTTGGTCCAGATCCCCTCGAACAAAGGATTGGAAGATTGGATCGTATAGGACAGAAGAATGACGTGCAGATTCATGTGCCATATCTAGCGGATACAGCGATGGAAAAACTATATCACTGGTTCCATGAGGGAATGGATTTGTTCTCTAGTCCTAATCCGATTGCTCAGGCGCTATTCGATAAAAACTTTGATAATTTTCTAAATTTGGACCAAACAAAATTTATCGAGAAAATGAAAAATGAAAATAAATATCGTAATGAAATTGCTATGAAAGGACGAGATCGGCTCTTGGAGTTTAATTCGCATCGACCCGAAATCTCGGATGGCCTTGTTAGAGACATTGCTCAAAATCAGGGCGGAGCTGCTCTCGAGGCCTATATGGAAGAATCTTTTCGGCTATTTGGACTCGAGTCAGAACCATTAAATGACAACATCTTCAATGTGAAACCAACCGATGCAATGCTACGAAACGTCTCTGTCAGCGCAGAAACCACTGATCATTTTCATTACCCAGAACTACCCGAAGACGGAATACGAATCACTTATGATCGCGCGACAGCGCTTGCCCGTGAAGATGTTAATTTCTTTACTTGGGAACATCCTATAGTTCAACAAGCACTGGATATAGTAATGTCTGATGTTACTGGAAACAGCACTGCCATTACTATTAAGGCCAAATCAATTGCATCCGGGACCATACTGCTAGAAACTTTGCACTTGGTTCAGTGTCCCGGGTCGTCTAACCTACAGGTCGACCGTTACCTACCCCCCTCCATATACCGCAGCCTAATTACTCCCTCCCTATCGAATATAGCGAATCAGTGCCCTTTTAACGAGTTCACTGATAATGCAATAAATATTTCCCCTGCGATCCTTAATCAGATAATTGAAAATCAAGCTAATGAAATAAAAAAGATGCTTATAAAATCCTCAGAAGAGTCAAACGACCACCTCAATACAAAAAAACTTGATGCTGAAGAAGAAACGGAACGAAAGTTTGATGCTGAAATTATACGGTTGGACTCACTGATGAAAGTTAATCCTAATGTTCGAGAAGAAGAGCTGGAATATTTGCATAAAACCAAAATTTCCGTACTTGACGCGATCAAGAATGCTACTATGCGGTTAGATGCAATTCGTCTAATCGTCGTCGTCTGAAGTTCAAGCCATCTGTATTACTACAGTTTTTAAAATAAAGAATAATTAACCAAATGTTATAGGAAGAATATTTGTGAAAGGCATGGTCATAGTAGGAGGAGGACACGCTGCAGCACAAAACGCTGCCAGCCTGCGGCAACAAGGATATACAGGTCATATTACCCTTTTCAGCGAAGAGCATTATATTCCATACCAAAGACCTCCTTTATCCAAAGAGTACCTTGCTGATCAGCAAAGTCTAGACCGTCTCTATCTTCGCCCAGAACGCTTTTACGAAGAAAGAGATATCGACTTACGCCTTGGCGTTAGGGTTTCGGAAATTAATACCAAAACAAACAATATACTGACGACAACCGGGGATGTTCTAGCTTACGAAAAACTACTCATAGCAACTGGTAGCCGAGCCAGATTATTAAGAGTTCCTGGAGATCAGCTCTCGGGGATCCACTACCTCCGCCAACTTGATGATGTAAACAATATAAAAAAAGAGTTGAGGGATAGTAGCAAGATCTGCATCGTTGGCGGGGGTTATGTAGGCCTTGAAGTCGCATCGGTCCTAATTTCAGCGGGACACCAAGTAACAATAATTGAATCAGAAAGTCGGATTCTTAAGAGGGTGACGACACCAAAGATGAGCTCACTCTTTCATACCCTACATACAGCGAAAGGGGCGAAAATCTATACTGAAGCAGTTGTACAGGGATTCCTAGGCTCGAAACGAGTCGAATATCTCAATTGCGGAGATCTCACGATCCCTACAGATATGGTTATTATTGGAATAGGGATAATACCCAATATAGAGGTCGCTAAAAAAGCTGGTATTACCTGTGATAATGGCATTATTGTCGATGACCGTTGTCAAACGTCGGATCCAAATATTTTTGCTGCAGGAGATAATACAAACCACCCTAATACGATTCTTAATCGTCGATTACGTTTAGAATCGGTCCCGAATGCGATGGAGCAAGCTCGAGTAGCTGCGGCAAATATGCTAGGTCAAGATAAAAAATACGCATCACTGCCATGGTTCTGGTCAAATCAATACGATTTAAAATTACAAATGATGGGATTCTCGGCTGATGGTGATAGCCAAGCAATAAGAGGAGATATAGAAACAAAGAAATTTGTCGTTTTTTATCTAAATGAGGACAAATTAGTAGCGGTAGATGCTATCAATAGCCCCGCCGAATTCATGATTGGTAAAAAGCTTTACGGTAAGGCAGTCAATCACACAGATCTTAGCAATACAAATTTTGATTTAGGTTCCTTACTAAAGTAACTAAATCTTGTCATTCTCTAGAGACGACAGCTAATATAAACGGGATCTGCTTCTGGAGAAATCCGTGCCTAAAATAAAATTTATTGAGCATAATGGCATTGAACATATTATCGATGCGATAAACGGTGACTCTATTATGCAAAGCGCAATAAATAATCTAGTACCAGGAATCGATGCAGACTGTGGCGGAGAATGTTCCTGTGCAACTTGTCATGTAATTGTTGATTCCATATGGATAGACAAAGTTGGGATACCAAGCAATACGGAAGATTCAATGCTTGCCTTAAATCCTGACAGGGAACCGAATTCACGTTTAAGCTGCCAAATTGAAATATCAGACAAGCTCGATGGGGTCGTCGTAAATTTACCTGAATTTCAATACTGACCCCAACTTAATATTAGATGCTTTTCTCTCTTTTTTTAACCAACGCTGTCGACACATGAAAATCAGTACGTTGCTTAACGATAGTGAAACAGAGGCGTTACACTTTTCTCCAGAAAGTTTGAGAAGTTTGGATGTTGCATTGCCGAATGCGGAGCTATCTCACCACTCGTCCGAACAGTCATTCCTTGAGGACAGTGCTCAAACGGACATAGTGGTAACGTGGCGATTCAGGGAGTTATGGTACCCTCATTTCCCAAGGCTTAAGAGAATTTATACCCCAGCTGCTGGCCATGACTGGATTGAATCTGACCCACTCGACCGGGTCCCAATTATTTACGGTACTTTTCACGGATCGATACTAGCAGAGTCTCTACTCGGAGCACTTTTATTCATGAACCGACGTATGCCAGCAATGATTAAGAATCATCGAGAACGCAAGTGGGATCGCAATCTACAATCTCGAACTAAGCTAATAAAAGACCAAACAGTACTAATCTTGGGATATGGGAATATAGCTCGCTTCTGCAAAAGCGCACTTGAGCCGTTGGTAAAGCAAATTATAGGCGTAAGACAAAAAGCTGATGGTGACGGAGTTTTTAGGAATACAGAGCTACCTACCCTACTCCCGAATGCGGATCATGTCGTTTTACTCCTGCCTGGTACTACAAGTAACGATCGATTCATGAATGACGAGAGATTATCTCTTATGAAACCGGGAAGCTATATCTATAATTTTGGTCGTGGTAACGCTCTTCTCGCACAAGACCTGTTGCCGGCCATGAAACATCTAGGAGGCGCTTTTCTTGATGTGACTGAGGAGGAACCACTTCCTACTAAATCAGCTCTTTGGTCTCATGAGAATATATTTATCACTCCACACTCATCCTGTATGTGCGATAACTACCGTGATCTGTATATTAGCGAGTTAATTGATCATCTAGCCAGATAAATACATCCTATCGGAAAATTTACTACTTACTGGGAAATCCAATCCATATTTACGTCACTCTTCGGAAATATTTCTATTAACACTTTTTACTTTTTCCTTTTTTTGGATAAACGGCCCTCTTTTTTTTCTCAAAAGCAATACCAAAGGAAACAGAATAAAACCAACGATTACCATCGTACCGACAAAGAGGAACGCAAGAACCATTAAAGTTTTTATGATTTCAAAATCAACATCAAAAAAATAAATCGCAGCCCAAATAAAAGCTATCGCAAATAGGGAACCTGAGAAAAAGTTTCGAAGCAGAGGATCTGACACAATTTGTCTAACTTTATTCAATCGATTTGTGTTTCCATATTTTAATAACTAAACCCTATAGATTAGGATAATCTTAACGACTGGTCCTCCTAATTATGGCACAATCGTAGAGATTCAATGTAGCAACTGAACAGTAAAAATTCATTACATTTAATTTTTAAGGACCAAAGGCGCACAACATACTTATGGAAATTAGGTTCTCCCTTAAAATGCCCAAAATTACACGTGAAGTAACTATCCTTATATGCCTTTATCTGTCGCTGACTTTACAGAATATAGTTGCATCTGAACCCCCTTTAAAGACTGAAGAACTGCAGCCCCTAGCAGCACATGGTCAAACGACCAGGGAAATAGTAAACCAACTAAACGCTAAGCATTACGTTAAGGTTACTCTGGACGATGCGCTCTCCGAAAAAGTATTCGATAGGTATCTAGGAAACCTCGATCCACAAAAGTATTATTTTCTTCAAGAAGATGTAGACTCCTTCCAAGAACTTCGTCATGAATTAGATGATGCAATCAAGACAGGAGACTTAGATCCTGCATTTAACATATGGAATGTTTACCACCAACGACTGATATCTAGGTTTGTGAAGATTATCACCTTCCTTGAAAACGGTATTGCTCAACTAGATTTTACAAAAAATGAGAAAATGCTCCTCGATCGTCTAGATCATCCGTGGGCAACAAGCGAAGCAGAATTAGATGATATTTGGAGAAAACGAATTAAAGATGCTGCTTTAAGTCTCAAACTTGCAGGCAAAGATACCGATGAGATTAAGGAGCTCTTAATAAAAAGATACACGAATAGACTAGGACTAACGCGCCAGACCAAGAGCGAAGATGTTTATCAACTCTATATTAATTCATTTACCGAAACCTATGATCCCCATACTCAGTATTACTCACCCCGAAGCATGGAGAACTTCAATATTAATATGAGCCTATCCTTAGAGGGTATAGGTGCTGTATTACAACAAGATGAGGAATTCACAAAGGTTGTCAGCCTAGTCCCAGCGGGGCCAGCTGACAAAGCTAGAACTCTTAAACCCAACGATAAAATAATAGGTGTCGGGCAAGATCAGGAAACGGTAGTTGACGTAATCGGATGGCGCCTATCTGATGTAGTACAACTGATTCGCGGAAAAAAGAATACTACCGTTTGGCTCGATATCATACCTTCAGGACTTGAAGCTTCGGATTCAAAGATTATCCAAATAACTCGAAATACCGTAAAACTGGAGGAACAAGCAGCCAAGGCAGAGGTGATCGAACTCGAGAAATATGGCAAAAAACATAAGATCGGTATAATCGACGTCCCAGCCTTTTATGCAGACTTTAAGGCCTTACAGGCCGGCGACAAGAATTATAGAAGCACAACTCGAGATGTTAGAAATCTGTTAGAAGAACTAAAACTTGAGCAAGTAGAAGGAGTGATCATTGACCTCCGAAACAATGGTGGAGGATCGCTGACTGAAGCTAGAAACATGACAGGTTTATTTATTGATCGTGGACCGATTGTCCAAATCAGGTATAAGAACAATCGTGTAGAGGTCTTTAACGATCAAGATAAAAGTACAAGTTATGAAGGCCCGCTAGGGGTAATGGTAAATCGGCTGAGTGCCTCAGCATCAGAAATTTTTGCAGGTGCAATTCAAGACTACAATCGGGGCATAATTATCGGAAGTCAAACCTTTGGAAAGGGAACCGTACAAACCATAGTGCCTTTAAACCGTGGCCAGTTGAAGCTTACACAAATGAAATTCTATAGGGTTTCAGGGGAAAGTAATCAGCATAGAGGAATCATCCCGGATATCACATACCCTGATAACTTTGATCCCGAAGTAATTGGAGAAAGCGCACTAGATGATCCTCTACCTTGGGATACCATTCGTGCGACAAAATATCGAGCAGTAGCTCGTGGGGGTGAGCTCATTCCTAGATTAAAAACATCTCATCAATCGCGGATAAAAAGCGACCCAGAATTTATTTATGAGCAATCTGCTATAGCCTTTCAGCGGAAACAGGCAAAGAAAGAATTTAGAAGTCTAAATAAGGATGTCCGAATTAATGAAAAAAATAAGGCAGAAGCATTCTGGTTAGATTTAGAAAATCAAAAGCGTAGAAAACAAGGGCTAATAACTATTTTGTCGCTGGATGAGTTAGATAGCACTCGTTCTTCCAGTGACGCTGGATTAGCAGGTAGGGGATTAGAGATTAACTCTCAATATCAATCTGATTCAAAAAAAATAAGCGTACAATATGACGAATACGGTATTACTAAAATTGGTGATTCCCTTTGGGATATCGCTTTACAGGTTAGGACCGCGAAAGCATTGAGTATTCAACAGACGATGTTAGCTTTGCAGAGATTGAATCCCGACGCTTTTATTTACAATAATATCAACCTCCTCAAAACAGGTTATGTACTGAAAATTCCAAATTCTCCAGATCTAATTCGAGACTCCAAAGCTCAGGCTATTACTCAGGTCAAAACGCAAAATCAGGCCTTTCAGGAGTATAAGCTGAATAGAACCTGGCAATTAGATACTCCTCGACAAAAGACAGACCCGACTCCGAGTCTAGATCAGAGTAAAAGCGTGAGTTCAGAAAATTCACAATTAAATATCAAGGAAGAAGCTTATGCTCCAGATGCGTTCGTCACTGAGACGGGGAATATCCTAATTGATCTAATGTCAGACAGATAATGAATAAAATCTTTCTATTACCTCTCTTCGAATCAAAGTTAGAACATGGGGCAAGCGCTCTTTATTACCTATTTGACTGAATTAAGCTGTGTAATTCTTTAGTCTTCGCCCTCATCAATGGCTCGTCACCCCTACTCTCCACATTGATACGAATCACTGGCTCAGTGTTTGACATCCTCACGTTAAAACGCCATTCATCAAAACTAATACTGAGACCATCGGTATAATCTAAATCTTTTGCCTGATGGGAATAAGTGTCCTCTAAAGATCTGATGATTAAAGGCGCATCATCAACATGACAGTTGATCTCTCCACTAACGGGATATAGACGCATCCCTTCATTCACAAGCTCCGCCAATGATTTTCCTTTATTACTCATCAAGGAAATCACTAGGAGCCATGGGATCATACCACTATCCGAATAGAAAAAATCCTGAAAGTAATGATGAGCACTCATTTCACCACCATAAATGGCACGTTCAATTCTCATCCGCTCTTTAATAAATGAATGCCCTGCCTTACTTTGGATCGCAATACCGCCCAGGGATTCAACGACATTCTTAGTGTTCCAAATTAATCTTGGATCATGCACAACCCTATTATCGGATTTCCTTTCCAAAAAGGACTGAGCCAATAACCCTATAATATAATAACCCTCTATAAATCTCCCATCAGAATCAAAGAAAAAACAGCGATCAAAATCACCATCCCAAGCTAAACCCAAATCAGCTTTATACTTTTTAATAGCATCCGCAGTCGGGAGGCGGTTTTCTATTAAGAGGGGATTTGGGACGCCATTTGGAAAGCTACCATCAGGCTTATGATGAATTTTTATAAATTCACAGGGAAGAAACTCTTCAATCCTATCAATTACTGCTCCCGCACCACCATTACCAGCATTCACTACAATTCGCAAGGGAGCAATCTTTGCTGGTTCGATATATCTTAATATTCGTTTTATATATGCGGCACGATGATCAAGATCATTGATTGAACCCCGAGACCCTTCCTTTCTAAAGTTATTTTGACCCACTAACCTTTCAATCTCTCTCAGGCCGGAGTCACGACTGATAGGTTTTGCTTCCTCTCGTACAAACTTCATTCCGTTGTAATTCTTGGGATTGTGACTAGCCGTGACCATAATCCCACCGTCCATATCGAAATGAGCGGTCGAGAAGTAAATCTCCTCGGTTCCACACTCCCCAATATGGTATATATCAGCCCCCTGATCCCTTAAACCCCTAACAAGGGCGTCGCAAATATCAGGACTAGAAAGACGAATATCATGACCGACAACCAATTTTTTAGCTTGGCTAAATTTTATAAAGGCTCTACCAACGCGATAGGCGATATCAACATTTAACTCATCGGGAATTCGACCACGTAAATCATAAGCTTTAAAACATGAAAATTCAGACACACTAACGCCTTATCCTAGTTTACCTTTATCATTTCTACCGAATGGGCAGCATCTCCTTTTATTCTATCTACTAGAAGCAAGGATTCAATTAGCGCTATTATTCAGTAGCCAACGGCAGCACCTTCCGCTCGAGGATCCTTTACACCAAAAATAGCCTTACCTCGGACTAATATAGAATTGGCATCCCCTATTCCACTTTTGGACTCAACAATATTTTTGTGGCCTAAAGCGCTAAGTCGGTTTCGAGTATCAGAAGAAATCGCATATTTATCATGGATGATTTGATCCGGCAACCATTGATGGTGAATGCGCGGAAGAGTCACAGCATCGCCAAGCTGCATTCCATGGTCAATTACATTAATAATGACCTGCAAAACAGTTGTGATTATCCTGGATCCCCCTTGAGAACCAGTTATCAAAAAAGGATTTCCGTCTTTGGTCACAATTGTCGGGGACATAGAGCTTAGCATCCGCTTCCCAGGTTCTATGGCATTCGCCTCTCTACCAATAAGCTGATACTGATTTGGTGTATCCTTTTTAATAGAAAAGTCATTCATTTCATTATTCAATAGTATCCCAGTACCAGGCACAACAATCTTGTTGCCATAAGAACTATTTAAAGTTGTAGTAAAGGAAACCATAGTTCCCTTATTATCGATAACCGAAAAATGTGTTGTCTCTGGACTCTCTTTAAACCAAATACCTGGATCTATATTTTCACTGGAGGACGCACTAGCCACATCAAAGTCGGCGAATCTTTGACGTGCATAGTCTTTGTCTAACAGCATTCCAATTGGAACAGGATAGTAATCGGGATCACCTAAATACTCTGCTCTATCTGCATAGGCGCGACGCTTAGCCTCCACCATATGGTGTATAGAAGCTGAGCTCCCATAACCCATAGATTCTAGGTCAAAGGGCTCAAGCATATTAAGCATCTGAATTACTAAGATCCCACCAGAGCTCGGGGGACCCATACCCCAGATTTCGTAGCCGCGATAGGAGCCAGTTACTGGAGTGCGCCACACCGACCGATAATCAGCTAAATCGGAAGCACTAATACTACCGTTATTTCTTTCCATTTCTTGAACAATAAGCGAAGCGACGGAACCTTCGTAAAAACCAGGTCGACCTTTATTCATTATGATCTTCAAAGTTTTTGCTAAATCCGGTTGGCGCCAAATTTCGCCAACAATATAAGGCTCACCGTCTTTTGAAAATTTTTCCAGGGAAGCAGGATACAATTTCATTTTCCCAAGTACAGTCGTAAATTGTTGCGCAAGATCGTATGACAAAGGAAAACCGTTGCGCGCAAGTTTTAAGGCTGGGCTTATCACTTGCGTTCGACTCATAGAACCGTATGTTTCAAGTAATAAGAGAAGACCGTCCACCGAGCCGGGGACACCGGCAGCTAAGTGAGATTGAGTGGACAACTTATTAATCACATTATGTTCACTATCGAGATACATATTGCGGTGAGCGGTCTTGGGAGCTTTTTCACGGTGATCAAGAGAAACAACATTGCCATTGGGTAGTCGCACTAAAGCAAAGCCCCCGCCTCCAATATTCCCTGCGGAAGGATAGGTTACTGCTAATGCGAATGCAGTTGCTACGGCAGAATCAACTGCATTACCACCTGCACGCATAATATCAATGCCAACATTGGATGCTAAGGCTGATCGAGAACTTACCATCCCATATTTTCCGTAGACCCCGATCGAACTCGCTATAGAGGACTCTGACAGAAATATAAAAAGCATTATAAAAAACAATCTCATAGATTAGCCCAAAATAACGGAATCCATTTTGCTCTTGACGGACGCACTGGCCAAGAAAGCTGCCTCTTTAATTTGAGAATTATCTTGACTAGGCCAAGCATGATACCTCGAGCAATATCCACCTTAATTAGCCAAGACGTCCCAATACATAGAATACAATAAGTAAACGTATAAAACTGCGGGAAAGCTTGCAATCATAAGGCTAAACAGACCAGAGAAACTAAATCCTTGAGTCACCGCTTTCGTGTGTCAGATAACTAATCGACGAATCCTCATAATTATGAATGATCCCACTATCTGCTCATGAGACATAAGCATCAGGCACAGCGATATGGGTATTGGCACCATCTCATCTGAAAAAAATAGTCACCACAAATATTATGTCGGTATCTGATTATCCACCAATTTCTAAAATCCGCGAATTTGGATGTTGTGGAGACCATCTCTCTATCGAGCAAATGAAAACCTCGGGGTGTACAAAGTACCTTTTATAAGTTAATTTCCGCTATTAGCACAGTTATAAGAAAAGCGAATAAAATACAAATCGTAGTTAGCGAAGAGCCAGCCCAGCTGGCCTTTTTTTTTGAGGCGCATCCAGCGAAATGATTGATTAGAATGAAACATTTACCAAATTTAAAAAATTTCCATCCCGAGGAAATCAAATTAATTCTTCAAAAAGCTGTAGAAATTAAAGCTAACCCGGGAGAATTTAGAGATTTATTAAGAGATGAGTCGATGGCGATGGTGTTTCAGAAAACCTCGACTAGAACCCGAGTCTCTTTTGAGGTTGCAATGACAGAACTGGGAGGTCACGGCATCTACATTGACTGGAATACCTCTAACTTTGTGCTTTCGGGAGTTGCATACGAAACAGAATATCTGTCACGGAATGTCAGCTGTATTATGGCGCGTTTGCTTCACCACTCTGATTTAGACAAAATTATATCAGGCAGCCAGGTCCCCGTCATAAACGGATGTTGCGAAAGATACCATCCCTGTCAGGCCCTAACAGATATTCTAACTATAACGGAACATGGAGATTTAAGCTCAATACATATCGTCTTTGTAGGAGTCCAAAATAATGTGTCTAACTCCTTAGCTATCTTATGCGATAAATTAGGTGTTAATTTAACATTGGCTACCCCAGTTGTGGATCAAGAAGACGAGAGCTTAGAGCCAGAAGTGCAAAAAATTATAAAAAACTCTTCTTACATTACCCACACTACTGATGCTAAAAAAGCTGTCCGAACGGCAGACTTCGTTTACACCGATACTTGGATTGACATGCAATATTTCAATGATCCAGCACACGCCGAAGAAAAAAAGGTAAAGCTTGATTTAATGATGCCCTACCAGATTAATGCTGATCTACTTAAAGGCATATCATGTAAGATCATGCACGATATGCCAATTCATGCCGGTTACGAAATCACATCTGAAATGGTGCGAGACCCACGATCCATCATATTCCAACAAGCAGAAAACCGTCTGCATGCACAAAAGGGACTTTTGTGGTGGATTTATAAGGAAGCAGGAATAATTTCCTGATTTTTCCAAGCAGAAGTTTGACCTATAATCAATAAATGTAAATATGCGAGACGAAGAATTGGGACTTAACTCGATCGAAGAGATCCTCGAAGATTTCCGGCAAGGCAAAATGGTCCTGATCATGGATGACGAGGACCGCGAAAACGAGGGAGACCTTGTTGTGGCTGCAGATGTCGTAACTCAGGAACACATCACGTTTTTCGCGCGCTACGCTTGTGGTCTAATCTGTCTTACCGTAACCGAAGACATAGCACGTCAACTCAATCTTCCTCTCATGGTTGAACATAATAATTCGCTCCATGAAACAAATTTCACAGTCTCCATTGAAGCAGCAGATGGCATAACTACAGGTATTTCAGCAGCAGATCGGGCCACTACGATTCGGGCAGCAGTATCTAAAACAGCTAAACCCGCAGACCTTGTTATGCCCGGCCATATATTCCCTCTTATCGCAAAAGAGGGAGGAGTTCTCACCCGAGCAGGTCATACGGAAGCGGGCTGTGACCTTGCGCGCATCGCTGGCTACACACCTTCAGCCGCTATTGTTGAGGTAATGAACGAAGATGGCACTATGGCACAACGTGCCGAATTAGAAGCGTTCGCAAATCATCATGGCATAAAGATTGGAACAATTGCTGACCTGATCCATTACAGGACTCTCTACGACAAAACAATAGAATTAAAGGATGTTCGAACAATACTAACAGCTGCTGGGGAATTTAATTTACATACTTACACAGACAATGTTTCTGAATGTGTCCATTTCGCGCTTGTGAAAGGCGAAATAGATGAGTTCAACCCATGTCTGGTTCGAGTACAGGTTCTAAATACCCTGCGAGATATCTTTTTAGCCGAACGCCCTAATAAAAAACCTAGCTGGTCGCTACTCGACTCAATGGAAAAAATAGCAGAGGCCGGCATGGGGGTGGTAGTCATTGTTGGTCAAGAGCCATCACAGGAGGAATCACTTACTCAAGTCAGCTATTTCCCAGATGTCCCACCTGTACAGCGTCAAACTGATGGTATTGGCGTATATCGTCTCATAGGTACAGGTAGCCAAATTTTACGTGATATTGGAGTCGGGAAGATGCGTTTGCTAAGCTCTCCAACAAAATTCAATGCGATTTCAGGTTTTCAACTAGAGGTCGTAGAATTTTTAGAAAAACAACAGTAGCAAACAAGGGAAGGGTTTTTCAGAGCACTTAACAAATCTTCGGTTAGACTATGTCATCAAAAATCCCATTTACTCTCGAGTTTGATTTTGAGTATCAGAAAGCGCAGCGTCTAACTCCCCTAATCAGGCGAGTTATTGCTAGGAACCCAAGCCCCTTTACTTTTAAGGGCACAGGAACCTATATACTAGGTCACGGCTCAGTCGCGGTAATAGACCCTGGCCCTCTGGTATCAGAACATATTGAGGCCCTCAAATTCGCTCTGAACAAAGAAACAGTCACTCACATATTGGTGACGCATACCCACATGGACCATTCTCCGGCCGCGGAGCCCCTTAAATCTTACTGGGGAGCGAAAACTTATGGGTATGGCCCGCATGGCTCAGATGTAATGAGGAAAAATAGTCAGCTTGAAGAAGGAAGCGATTTCAATTTCTTCCCCGACATAAAACTTCATCATGGAGATCTTATTAAGGGCGATGACTGGACAATAGAAGCATTACATACACCTGGACACACATCTAACCATATATGCTATGCGCTCCATGAAGAGAATGCACTATTTACTGGGGACCATGTCATGGGCTGGTCCACAAGTGTCATTGCACCCCCAGATGGAAATATGACTCAATATATAGAAAGTCTCGAATTACTGCTGGATCGGAGTGAAGATATATATTGGCCAACACATGGAACTTTTATTACGGATGTAAAGCGCTATGTCAGAGGCTTTATTGAGCATCGTTTAAAGAGAGAACAACAAATCGTTGACTGTTTGCAACGAGGATATACGGATATTAGGTCAATGGTGCCTAAGATATATAAGGACACAGACGAAGCTTTATACTCTGCCGCAGCCCGCTCAGTGCTTTCTTCCATGATTAGATTGGTCGATACTGGTCGTGTACTATGCGAGGAAAATCCATCAATTCATACTCAGTTCACATTGAAATAGTTACCTCGCTATAACTCCCGATGCGCGATCACCCAATTTATAGCTGGAAAAATTTATTATCTGTCTAATAAGATAAGACTCAATTCCGGAATATAAGTAATCAGCAACAAAGCGCTCAATAAAACGAGCATGAATGGTAGCGTAGCGCGATACAACTCCGTAATAGGTCTTTTAAAGCGATAACTCGCGATAAAAAGATTCATACCTATTGGGGGCGTGAAGTACCCTATCTGCATGTTAGCAAGAAAAATAATTCCTAAGTGGACAGGATCAATACCAAAGCCTAAAGCTAAAGGCACGATCAGTGGTACCATAATGACTAAGGCTGAAAATATATCAAGAATAGCACCAAGCAGCAGAAGTAATAGGTTCAGAAGAATTAAAAACATATACTTATTAGTAATAAACGATTGAATCAACGTGAATAAATTCTGCGGTATCTGAGCATCAATTAGATAGTTAGTGAACGCTAAAGAAACACCTAAGATTAATAATATTCCTCCCACCATAACCATCGCATCGATAGTAATACTAAATAATTTTCTGAACGTTACCTCTCTTAGAATTATCGTCTCGACCACTAATACATACAGGGCCGCAACGGCAGCTGCCTCAGAAACGGCGAAAAAACCAGAGTAGATACCACCAAGGACAAGAAGAGGCAGAGGCAATTCCCATTTCATATCTTTCAGAGCAGCCCAAACCTCCTTTCTCGAACGTCCTGGACGGACAATGTGTAGCCTGCTATTCGACCAGACACTATATATCGTCAACATGAAGATCATTAAAAAAGCAGGGAGCAATCCCGCTAAAAACAAATCCTGCATAGTAAATGGCTTTGGTAAATCCATTTGTTGCACGATTACACCGTAAATAATTAATGGTAAAGACGGGGCTAGAAGCAATCCTAAACTACCAGAAGTGGTAACCAAACCGAGCGAAAATTTTTCAGGATAACCTGCTTTCACAAGTGCAGGGAATAGAAGCGCACCAACTGCAACAATGGTAACACCAGAGGCCCCTGTAAATGCGGTAAAAAAAGCGCACGTTACAAATGCGACCACTGCCAGTCCACCTGGCATCCAGCCCAACAAAACCTGAGTTAACCTGACCAATCTTGTTGACAACTTACTTTCAGCCAAGACATAGCCAGCAAAAGTGAACAGTGGCAATGCCAAAAGGAGCGGTGTATCTACTAAACGATATACTTCTATGGTAATTACGGTTAAGGGAATTTCAGTGAAATAAAACCCGATCATCGCCGCAGCTAAAATAACGACAAACAAAGGAGCCCCTGCTACAGCAAGAATTAGCACACAAATTGATGAAATCACGGCAGTCAACCAATACAGCCCCGCATTCCATGCAAAAAGAATCTTGTGCCCATTAAGAAAAATCCAATTGGAAGGATTGCCTGGCAGACCCAAGTAGGCACATTTGCAAAAGCAATTGTATTATCCTCAAATTCGTAACTGACAAACTCGACACCGTAATACGCGACAATGAGACAAATTCCTGCAGAAGCAAAATTAGTTAACACAAAAATAGTTTGCCGCCCTCTAACAGGAAGGAAACGATTTATAGCATCGATGTTAATATGATCGTTCCTACGCGCAGCAATCAAAGCTCCAAGCATTGCTATCCACAATACTAAAACTCGCGCGAATGACTCAGACCAAGGGAAACCTGTGTCGAAAAAATTTCGCATAACTATTTGGCCAACTGCAAGACAAAGAATACCCAGAACTGCAAGAACGAGTGTTAGATCTTCAATATAGTGCAGGATACGAAAAATCTTAGCCATCTTTAGCACGCCAGCACCTTAATTACGAATAGCTTTATTTTGGCGGTCTAGCTGCCTATAACTTCTGAGATTTTCGTTAAAAATTGAGACTATATCAGCGGAAATCTCACCCGATTGAACCAGATCCTTTATCGATTTCTCTGCGACAGATTCCCACTCTGGCAAATCTTCCTCCCTTGGTTTTGTTAAAATAACACCTTGCGCAGTTAGAGCTTCTATGGCTTTCTTATTATCATGACGGTTATCCTCATCAATCCGCATAAATACTTTGTCTAAATAAACCTTAACGAGATCAAGGTCCGAAGTACTGATTTCTCGCAACGACTTACTATCCAACGCCAGCATGGAGTATACGTAGATCAAAGGGAGATCAAGCATATAGTCAATATGATTATGCCATTGCAGGGCGAGAGCCACGACTGGTGGGACAGCCACGGCATCTATGATACCGGTTTGTAAACCAGGAAGAACATCCGGTATGGTTAGAGGAATTGGACTAATACCGAAACTTTTTATTAATTCTGCGGCAATAGGATCACCCTCAGGGATCCAAGCTTTGAGTGTTTTTATGTCTTCTACACTTCTCACCGGTTTTCTTGACATAAGATAGGCAAATCCAGTCTCAGTAAGATGGAAACTAACAATTCCACTATCACGTAAGCCTTCGATAATTTGCGAGTCCATTCGATCTCGAATGTAATCAACTTCATTGTGAGACTTAAAGGTAAGGGGTAGATTGTATACTTGCAGATCAGGGAAGAATCTTGTCAATGCCCCTGCTGCAACAACACCTCCCTGTAACTGACCTATACGCATTTTTCGTAATACGGTTTCATCATCACCCATAGATCCCCCAGGGTAAATACGAAACTTAACACGGCTTTCAGTTGCAATTTCTATTTCTCGAGTAGCCAACTTTAATTGCTGCATCCATCCAAGAAACTCTGGCGAAATGGTGGCCAACTTAAAAGTCTTTGCATGCAACGGGGCGCTAACTAAAAGGAGCCCAAATGTTAAAATGATGACTAATCTATTCCGGATATCAGAAGTATTCATTAGATTCCTTCAATAATTCTCTAGCACGGTCTTGCGCTATAAGATTTGTCAATGTCATACCCTCAACAACAGGATTAGCTTCTATAACTTCTCGAAGCAATCGATCATGTAGCTCCTTATCAAAGACTAGTCTTGCATACTGTTCGGCATAGATCACCTGGGTCATCAAATATTTCCCCTCAGAAAGTGCTATAGCCCGTTCCAAATGATATTTTCCCTTCTCTGGCCTTCCTCCCATCGCAGCAGGTAAAAGTGTTTCAAGAGCCCCCATATAAAGATGAGGGCCCCCAAAGTCCCAGCTCTCATCCAATTCTATGATTTTTGTCATCAACAACTTTACTCGTCCAAGCTGACCAATAGCATTCCAGTCATCACTATTAGCTTGAATCCAGCTAATCCAAGATACACCCAAAGCATATGCAACTTCCAAATCCAAAAACTTGAGCTGATCCACCTTTTCTCTATACCTACCGAACTCGATTAAATGTGCATTACACAAACCGGAGCGGGTAATACACGCAGCTCGCATAGCAAGGTCGAACGACTTCTGATTGAGGAGCTTCGATCTCGCAGGGGTAGTATAAACACTGTACGAACTATTCAATCGTGCCGCTGCAAAAAGCAGATCTATATTGTCCGGACTGCTCCGCAGCAGACTATCTATTAACAGCAAGTAGGCTGGGATCCCCTCCTTAACGGTATCGACGTCAGTACTATTAAGTATCGTATCCGCTAGATCGTTAGCCATTCGTGAAGAGACCCCCGATAGCAACGACGCGCATCCACCTAAAGCCAGGAGTAAAAAAAACAGACAAAATAACTTTTTCACTGTACATTCAAACCGGAACCGATATAGAGGCGATTGTAGCTTAA
The DNA here is from genome assembly GCA_002690865.1 of Gammaproteobacteria bacterium. GTDB lineage: Bacteria > Pseudomonadota > Gammaproteobacteria > Pseudomonadales > Azotimanducaceae > UBA7455. The sequence continues at coordinate 39,167 of NZGG01000019.1, forward strand.
TTAGCCTCTTGCCACATGACTTTACAGTTTACTTGCGTACTTTCCAAAAAATAAAAGCAAACCTAATCCGTACAAAAACTATCATGATCAAAATTGAGCAAATTTCAAATTTAAGAAACCAGTTAGGCGAGGGTCCTCTATGGGATGAACAGCTACAATGCCTTTTCTGGGTAGACTCACTGAAAGGGGAAATTTTACGGCTAGAAACAAATGGGAGGATTGATCGATATAATATGCGAGAGATGATAGGTAGTCTTGCTATTAAGGACAACAATACTGCAATCATAGCATTGCGAAAAGGTCTTCATTTCTTTTCATTCTCTAACCAATCACTAAAAAAAATATGTGATCTGGAGAAGGACCAGTTCGATACACGCTTTAATGATGGGAAAACTGATCGACAAGGCAATTTTATTGTTGGCACCATGTGCATGAAGTATCGTAAAAATCCCAGAGCCGCGCTTTATAGGATAAACCGAGAATTAAAAATCGAGGTGATTGAAAAAGATGTAATTGTAGCAAACGGGCCATGCTTCAGTCCCGATGGGACGGTATTCTACTTCAATGATGGGAGAAGAAGGATCCTCGCTTATGACTATGATCCCAAAGGTGCGCTAACAAATAAACGAATTTTTTTTGATGGCAGAGCATATGGTACAAGCTCTGATGGAGCAACTGTAGATGCGGATGGTAACGTTTGGACGGCGCTGACAGGGTCACAAGAAATCGGATGTATTTCGCCATCTGGAAACTTAACTACTCGCATTAGCATGCCCGTAAAACTCCCCAGCTCCGTCATATTCGGAGGCCCAAATCTAGATGAACTCTTCGTCACATCTATCAAGAACTCAGGGAACAGAGTAAGTAGCGAATATTTAGCTGGATCCCTGTTCCGAATAAAAAACCTAGGGGCCCGTGGAATAGCAGAAACAAGATTTAAGGATTCATCCTAATTTTTACAAAACAAATAAAAATTATTTCGCCATAAAAGAGACATACTGGCCTAGAGTCAAGTGGCTGCTATTGACACATTATACACTCCCGCTTGTCGCGCAGAGTCCATCACGTGAATCATGACCTCAGTTGTGCTGTCAGGATGCGGTTGCACCACCACAGGCGCATCAGGGTTCTCAGCATGTAGCCGCTCGATATTCGCACGCACTGCCCTAAAATCTATATCTCGTCCGCGAATCATAATTCTGTCACGATTCGTGATACGAACAACAATACTTTTCTTATCCGCATCCTTAATATTCTGATTTTTGTCAGGGCTATTAACATCCAGACCAATTTCCTTGACAAAAGTAGCAGTTACGATAAAAAAAATGAGCATAATGAAAACTACATCTAACATTGGTGTAAGATCAATTTCTTCATTATCTTGATTTCGTTGTGTAATCAGCCTACGCACAGGTTTCAGTCCTCTCTCTAACGGCTTTTAAAAAGGTATATGCAGTCTCTCCAAGGAGCAACGCAAATTATATTCCTCAATTATTCTTTCCAGGCATGACAGCGTTTACCACTTTACTTACCGTTGTGTAATGAAGTCCGAGATGATCTCCAACTTCCGATAAAGTATAACCATAGTTCAAATGAGCCTTCCTGATCAAATCATTTCTCTCAGCCCTACTTCGAGACTTAACAGTACGAAAAATAGCTCTGAGACTTCTCCTCCTAGATTGCTTCGGTCCCCGCTTTGCCAGCTTCTCCCCTTGAAGAATCGGTTGCATCTCACGGAGAAATTTGGGGGATCCTAACAACACCTGATTGCTTCTATCCAATAAGGGGGACATCTTATCTATGCCAGCTTCCACATATTCTCGAAACTTTCTTCTACTGGCTTTTTCTCGTTTTCCAAGTGCAGCAAGAACATCATCAGTATACAAGAAAGAGGGATTTTCTACATCACCACTTGTCGCTCTATAACTACTCCAACGATATCGTTTAAGGTTAAATCGACTGCCGAGCCGAACCGGGTTCAGAACAACGTGTCTACAGACCGATAATAAATACACTTCCTTCTCAAACAAAACACTTTTGAATCGTCCCTGAAATATGGGGCCCTCTGAACCATGACAACGATTGAAATGCTGAGTATAAACACCATTCAGCTGACGCATTCCTTTAGATAAGTTCTCTTGAGGAATTTCCACCACGAGATGAAAGTGCTCGTCCATGAGGACATAACTATGCACAAGCCAAGAAAATCTTTGAACAACATTATCTAAGATATTAAGAAATACTGCTCTATCTTCACTACTTGGAAATATTGTCCGTCCGGAATTACCCCTACTCGTAATATGATAAGTGGCACCTGGAAACTCTATCCGAACAGGTCTGGACATATGTGCTCTCAATTTCCTTTAAGAATATTGTGCAGTTGAACGGTCCTTGCCTATTGTCTTTCGAAGATAGTTATAGGGCCGAATAAAAATGATACCCCTGCTGAATATATCGAACAACCCCTAGAACCATTATTTACCTCTTGACGAATGGTGTAAGGTGTGGGTATTTTCTAATTTACTTTAGCCGTGCAAAAACTGAGGAAAATGATAGTGGCTGTTAAACAATTTCCAATAGAAGCTGGGCACGTTATGGCCTTTGCGAGAGCAATTGGCGACAGCAATCCGGCATACTATGCTGACACCTACTCTAGCGAAAGTGAAGCCGGTGCTATTATAGCCCCCCCTACTTTCGTTGAAGCTAGTTCACACTTCGATCCAGATTACTTTTTACGACCCAAAATCGGAGAAGATTGGTTTGGCTCTGGCGAGACACCTACAAGTAGAAAGCCTTCAGAAAAAAAAGAGAAAGCCAGCCGAACAAGTGGCGGTGGTCTTCACGCAGAACAAAGATATGTCTATCACAAAAGCGTTGAAGTAGGTGACGTCCTATCTGCGACGAAAAAACTTGGCAAAACTTGGGTAAAACAAGGAAGGCGTGGTGGCAAATTAAATTTCTCAGAGGCTGTAACAGAATATCGAAACCAAAATGGTGAGCTTGTGATCACCGCCACCATGGTGGGCGTTAGTACAGAGCGTGCAGCTACCGTCAAGGAGTAATAATTATATGACCCTGAAGATTAGTACCATTAAAATAGGAGACACGTACTCTGAAAAAGTTTGCAGCAATCTCTCGCGAACCCAAATAGTGCAGTACGCAGGAGCATCAGGAGACTTCAATCCAGTACATCATGATCAACCTTATACAGAACATATAGCAGGCTACCCTTCTGTTTTCGCTCATGGGATGCTGACCATGGGCATGACTGGGAAGATGTTAACAAACTATGTTGGCGACGGCCGCTTGACAAATTTTGGTGTGCGATTCACCGCTCAGGTTTTTCCTGGCGCCACTTTAACTGCAACCGCAACAGTAACTAATATTCGTCAGGAAAATAGCGAGGGAATAGTCGATATGGATGTAAGTACCGTTGATGATAACGGCGTGGAGGTTATCAATGGGAAAGCGTCTGCAAGGCTTGATCCCTGAGACCCCCTAAATCGTTAGCTTTTAATATTCTGACTAGTCAAAGATTAGCATCTCTGGCGAAAAACATTTAGTTCCGTCACACGCCTGTAAATCAAGACTAAATGGTCCCTCACCAGTAATATCAATTGTTATTTTACCTTCATAAAACTTAGACGGCTCGTCAACGAATTCTAACGTCCGGGTGGCTCCCGCAGGATACCGACAGCGAATATTTTCTCCCGTAATCAACGTTGGCTTAACAACACCTACCGTTTCATTCGCACTAATATAAAAATCCTTCTGAATATCTATGTCTAAAGCTCGACCAGAATCCATCTGTCTTAGGCAAACCCGCACCTGACCCCCTGCCGCATATTGAATAGAATCGCGCTGACCTAATAAGTAGTCTTGAAGGACACAAATCATGTATGAAAAAGCCGATGGCGCAGCTTCAATTAGGCCGCTATATTGCTTAATAGTTTGATTGATTTTATCCTCTACCCCGATATCTCTTGTAACCAACCAATATTGCACCAGAGCACTCAAAGCGTAGGAATTAGCAGAAGGCGTTGCTCCATCCATTGGACTTTTAGGTCGAGTAATCAAACGCTCGGCCTCGTCGCTATTACTCATAAAATAACCAGCCTCATCATGATCCCAAAATGAAATATTCATTGCACTAATTATCTGCTTGGCACGCTCTAACCATATCGCGTCCTGTGTGTACTTAAATAAGGTCATCGATGCCGCTGCAAAACCACCATAATCCTCTAAATTTCCCTTGATTGAAGTATGCCCATTCAAAGATATGCGCCACAGCAACCCTTCTTGCCAATGTTCTTTCCATAGGTATTCTGCTGCACGCGTTGCCGCTTTAAGAAATCTTTGGGAACCTAAACAATATCCAGCTTTAGCCAATGCCGAAATCATCATGGAATTCCAACCAGTAATAATCTTTTCGTCACGTAGGGGATGCGCGCGTTTCTCTCTCAAAGCATATAACTTTGCCTTTATATAACTCAATTGCGTCAGCCAGGACTTAGAGTCTTCTTTTTGACTTAGCTCAACAAAGCTTTTCAGGTTCAGAATATTTTTGCCCTCAAAATTTCCTCCTCTACTTGCCCCGCACACCTCCCTAACAAAATCAAAATCAACTTTTGAAAGCTCAGACTCTAACTCTTCGAAAGTCCATGTGAAAAACATTCCCTCCTCGCCCTCAGAATCAGCATCTGTTGCTGAATAAAATGCTCCCTCAGGACAAATCATATCCCTTAAGACATATTCAGCTATTTCAGTCGCGACGCGCTTGTAGGCTGGCAAATTCAGTGAAGAAAAAGCTAAAGCATAAAGCTCGAGCAGTTGGGCCTGGTTATAAAGCATTTTCTCAAAATGCGGTACTTGCCATTCCCTATCAACAGCATAGCGATGGAAGCCTCCTGCAACTTGATCATAAATCCCGCCTTGATACATCTGGTTTAGCGTAACTCGAACAGCATTACATGCATCCTTGTCCCCTTCGCGTCTCCAGCTTTCCAACAGGAGCATCAGATACGATTCATTTGGAAATTTAGGCGATGATCCAAATCCACCATAGCTCTCATCAAACTGGTCCTTAAGCGCTTTTGCGGCCGCGTGCAAAATATAATCCAGGTTACCAGCATCGCTTTTAGCGTTCGTATGTCGTGTAATAGCGGCAGCGATTTTATCTGCCTCTCGTTCTATGTCTAATCGGCGTGTCCTCCAGATCTCATTCAGCTTCTTTATCAAACTCTTGAAATTTTCAGGGGGAAAATAAGTGCCCGAAAAAAAAGGTTTACCCCCGAACGTAAGGAAGTTTGACATCGGCCATCCCCCCTGACCACTCATCAACTGAGTGCCAATCATATATATCTCATCAATATCGGGCCGCTGCTCTCGATCTAGCTTTATCGACACAAAATGCTTATTTAGGAAAGCAGCAATCTCTAGATTATCAAAGGTTTCTCTCTCCATAACATGGCACCAATGGCAAGTAGAGTATCCGATCGAAAGAAAAATGGGCTTGTCCTCTTCACTGGCTCTGCTAAAAGCATCTTCTCCCCATGGCAACCAATTGACTGGATTGTGCGCATGCTGTCTCAGGTAGGGGGAGTCCTCCTCAGACAGAAGATTGGTAAATAATGGTGCGCCGTCTTTATCAACTAGTGTCAATATTAATTCTCACAGATCATCAATCGCTCTAAGCAAAATGCCTTCAGTCAATATCTGCGGTAATATCCGCGCGTTACCACCATCCGCTGGATACAACAAATAAAGAGGTACTCCTGTCCGGGCAAACCTTTCGAGCGCTTCGGTAATCACTGGGTCTTCCCTCGTCCAGTCGCCTTCCATATATTTGATATTTTTACCCGCAAATGCCTCTCTAACACGATTAGTCTTTAACACCGTAATCTCATTGACTTTGCATGTAATGCACCACGCTGCGGTAAAATTAACAAATACTGCTCCTTCATTACGAGCCCTTTGAAGAGCATCTTCACTGTACGGAATAACACTATTATCCCCAACAGCCGCTGATTCTTTTGGTTCTGAGTGAAGCGAGCCTAGCAATATTACTGGGATGAGAAGTAAACTTCCCACAATAATATTGCGTACCAATAGGTTTACAAACTGCTTAGACAACCAGATCGCAAAAATTACGATCAACAGACCGGATAATATATAGAGCATATTGGTAGGGCCCGTTTGAATACCCAGTACCCAGAGCAACCAAATTGCCGAAGCGTATAGCGGAAAAGCCAATAATTGTCTTAGAGTTTCCATCCAACTCCCGGGCCGGGGTAAGCGCTTAAGTAATCCAGGTAAAAAAGATATTAGACAAAAAGGGGTGGCCATGCCCGCGCCCAGAGACCCAAATACTGCTAGCGCAACAACATTACTTTGGGTGATAGCATAACCTAGTGCCGCGCCCATAAAGGGCGCTGTACATGGAGCTGCTACGACACTAGCAAGTACTCCTGTAAAAAAAGAAGCTGCATAACCAGCTTTGGAAGCATTCATATCTCCTAGACCTAACCAACTGAGTCTAATTTCAAAAAGCCCAGACAGATTTAAGCCCAAAATCACAAACAAATAGGCAAGCGAACCAATCACAATAGGAGACTGTAACTGGAAACCCCAACCAACTTGCTCCCCTGCTGCTCTCAGAAACAAAAGAGCAATTGCTATCCCAAGAAAGCTAAAGACAACACCGAAAAAGTACACCAAAGCATGAAGTTTGATCGAACCTCCTCTAGCCGTTTCTATAAGCGAAAGTATCTTTATCGATAAGACGGGAAACACACAAGGCATAAAATTGAGTATTATTCCACCTAAGAACGCTAGTATTATTGCTGCCCAGAGGGTCAAATCGAATGCAATACCACCTGAGTACATCGGTTTAATCACAAATGAAGTATTCAGGCCCTGACCAACATCGTCACCAACCACGATAATGCCCTCAAAAGATGAAGGCGTATTATCTAGCTCCTCATGCGCTAATAGTCTTAAACGGATCTCAGAATCGTTCACACTAAAAGTCTGGGCAGCGGAGTTATTAATGGTATTGGGGGTAAAAGGAAAATACGTTATCGTTTTAATCCTATTTTTCGCCAAACCAGGCAATGCAATGGATATTTGGAGCTTTTCCCTTTCCCTACTGAGGTACGCTTTGATTGGGGCATGCTGGGGTAATTTAAGCCGTGCTTTTGCGAAAATTGGAGCCTGCCGCTCATCAATATCTTTTTCAGAAGTTACTGGCAATACTATTTCCAAATTCGCCTGCTCAGGAATACAAACGTCTTTACAAACCAGCCATTCAACTCTGGCCTTAATTTCTACTTCAGCTTTCTCAATGGTTTCTCTTGGGGTGACCTCAGTCAGCAGTATTACCTCATCGTGATACCCAAAGTTTGTAAAGTCACCGTACGGAATACGTTCTGGATAAGGCCATTGAATATTCGAGGCCTCAAACCCCTCAGGAAGGTCCCAGTAAATATTGATTGGAGCACCTACATCTCCAGCATTCTTCCAGTATGTATGCCATCCGGGCTCTATAATTTGTTTAACTGCGATCCAAAAAGACTGTCCTGCCTCGATAGATTTAACTTCCGAGATAAGTGATGTGTGGACTTTGTTTGATACTGATGTGTGAACCTCAGCCTGTATCTCATTAGCGAAAAGATCATGTTGTAATAAGCAGCTAACAAAGAGCAAACAGAACCAATTCCAGAATCTCATAGGGTACTCCTTTATGGCCTCATGCCCCAGCTAACTGGACCCTTAAGCTCTTCCAATGATGGCTCTATCCATTCAATCCAACGACACAAACTCGATCTCGTTTGACGGGGATCGATTAAATCATGCACCGCAAAACTTTCCATAAGAGGGAACGGAGATCGATTTGCCATCAATCTTTCCTCCAGCTCACGACGCTTGGCCTCCGGGTTTTCCGCTTCCTTGATCTCACGATGAAAAGCAACGGCCACTCCGCCTTGCACTGGAAGAGCACCCATCTCATGGGATGGCCAGGCTAACTTATAGGTATTAGGAGCATAATGAGCAGCAGAGGCTACCCCAAAGGATTTGTGAACCGCGACAGTAGCCCATGGCACAGTGGACTGAACAGCGGCACATACAGCACTCATTCCATATTTAATTGCAGCACTCGTCTCCGCTTCAGGCCCAATCATGAATCCGGGCTCATCAAGGAAATTCACGATTGGTATATGGAACGTATCACAGAGTTCCATCATTCGTTTTGCCTTTTGTGACCCCTGCGCGGTCATTGCTCCCGCAAAATGCGCGCAATCATTCGCTATGACTCCCACAACAGAACCATTGAGACGGGCTAATCCAATTATCTGACCGTGGCCGTAATCCGGTGCTATTTCAAAAAATGATTGAACATCAACCACATGGCGAATCAGAGCTCTCATGTCAAATGGTATTCGGCTATCTCGTGGAACGATTGAGATTAATTCCTCATCTGCTCGATTGGGGTCATCATCGCATTCTATCCGCTCGGATAACTGCCATACATTCTGTGGCATATACGTCAAGAAACGACGTATCTCTTCGAAAGCATCCTCTTCAGAATCTACAGCATTATCAACAATCCCACTTCGAGTTTGAATCCTCCAGCCTCCCAATTGCTCCTTAGTAAGAGATAAACCAAGAGCTCTTTCAACAAGGGCTGGTCCTGCAACCATAACTTGCGATGTCTCTTTGACCATCACAGAAAAATGAGACGCGACTAAACGACCAGCTGGAAACCCTGCGACTGGTCCCATTGCACCCGACACTACAGGAACAACATTCATAGCTTCGGCAATGACCTTAAACCTCGGTTCACTTAAGACCGGAGAACCGACTGTTTTAGGTCTGTCACCTCCTCCAGCCACACTGCCACCCCCACCTTCTAACATTCTGACAAGCGGCACCTTAAATTGAATTGCTAATTCTTCCGAATAGATACTTTTACGAAGACCAGCGCCGTTTGGCGATCCTCCTTTCAAGGTAAAATCTTCACCGCCTACAACTGTCCTTCGACCATTTATCTCCCCAAAGCCAACGACATAGTTAGCAGGAGTAAAGTCTTTAATGGAGCCATCATCATCTTTTTCTGCAAACCCTGCTCCTAAACCATGTTCCTCAAACTTACTACTTCCTAGCAACCCATCGATCCGTTCTCGAACGGTTAATCTTCCCTTCGCATGATGAATTTCGATAGCCTCTGGACCGCCCTGCTGCTTTGATAATTCACGACGGAGTTCAATCTCAAGAGATTCTTTATGCCAACTCATGGGCGATGTTCCTATATTTTTATAAGCAAATTGTGCCCTCAGAAAGACCGAAACGCCAGAGTATTGAATATAATTAGAATTAGTATCATGAACGTGGTAATTTGGCGGGGCTCGAAGGAAAGCAACTTATTCGGGTATCCAATATCCCCATCGGCAGAGAGGTTGATATGCAAATTGTAGTGCCAGCTGAGACTGAGGAAAATGAGAGGCGTGTCGCACTCACACCGGAATCAGTTAAGAAACTCATTCACCTGGGATTTAGCGTTAAAGTCGAAGATGGTATCGGTGCGAAGGCTGGATACTCTAATGAGGAATATTCGAAAGCGGGTGGCATCATTAGCATGGAAAGAGATACCCTTCTCAAGGAGGGAGATATAATCGCTCGAGTAAAGAAACCTGACATAGAAGAGATAAGTAAACTCAAAGCAGGATCTTTGCACATAAGCTACCTGGACCCATATAATGAAATAGATATTGTAGACAAAATGTCACAGCAAGGCGTCACAGCAATTAGTATGGAGATGATTCCGCGTACTACTCGGGCCCAAAAAATGGATGCGCTGAGCTCACAAGCAAACCTAGCGGGTTACGTTATGGTGATCCTGGCTGCAGAGAAAATTGATCGAATTCTGCCTATGATGATGACTCCGGCAGGAACAATTAGTCCAGCAAGAGTTTTTGTCATCGGTGCTGGTGTTGCTGGCTTACAAGCCATTGCAACGGCAAAAAGATTGGGCGCAAGAGTCGACGCTTTTGATACGCGCCCTATCGTTGCTGAGCAAGTCCGTTCTGTTGGTGGTAAATTCCTCGAAATTGATCTTGGAGAAACAGGACAAACTAAAGACGGATATGCAAAGGAACTTTCCCCTGAGCAGCTCGATAAACAAAGACAAGGAATGAAAGAAATAATCAGTCAATCCGATATTGTTATTACTACCGCGCAAGTATTCGGCAGACCAGCGCCGAGAATCGTTACAAAGGATATGGTAGAAGCAATGAAGCCCGGAGGGGTCATCGTTGATATGGCAGTCGAATCAGGTGGTAATGTTGAAGGCAGTATCCCAGGTAAAACCACAGAAATTAGCGGTGTCTCCATTATTGGTGTTAGCAATTTACCTGCGGTGGTGGCTAAAGATGCCAGTCAAATGTACTCATCCAATGTTTACAACCTAATATCGGAATACTGGTCAGCTGAAGAGAAAATGTTAAATCTAAGTCTGGAAGATGACATTCTCGCCGGGTGCATAGTCACTCATGGTGGTGATTTAGTAAACGAAGCCATTAAAAACTTAAGGAATTAGGAGAATCCTGTGGAAATTGTTTTTCTAACTTTCATCCTCGTCTTATCAATATTTTTAGGATTCGAGCTAATTTCAAAAGTACCTGCAACTCTGCATACGCCTCTCATGTCTGGTGCTAATGCAATATCAGGAATTACTCTCGCTGGGGCTTTTCTTGCTGCAGGGTCGCAGGAAGCACATATTGCTACTATGCTAGGAACTGCGGCCGTTACTTTCGCTACGGTTAATGTGGTTGGAGGATACCTCGTAACCGACAGGATGCTATCAATGTTCAAAAGCAAAAATGAGGCAGGTAAATGAGCATTGAATTGATTGCGAACTTGTCTTATATCCTTGCGGCAGTGCTATTCATATTCGGATTAAAAATGCTTGGACATCCTAATACGGCGCGGCAAGGTAACGCCTTATCAGCACTAGGGATGTTTATTGCTGTCGTTGCTGGACTAACAGCGGAGAGCATTGTGTCTTTCGAGTATATAGCCTTAGGAGTTGTTCTAGGGGCTGTCTTTGGTGCACTCGCATCCCGTTTAGTTGCGATGACCTCGATGCCAGAAATGGTGGCACTATTTAACGGGTCTGGTGGTACCGCAAGCCTTTTTGTTGGATGGGGTACTTTATATGGAAGCGAAATCAATACGTTTACCGCGTTCACGGTAGTGCTCGCCATCCTGATCGGTGGAATCACATGCACTGGAAGTATTATTGCCTATGCTAAATTAAGTGAGTCTCTCGGGCCTTTACCCTTTCCAAGTGGTGCAAAACAGTTTCCAGGCCAACGAATTGTTAACAGCCTCCTTTTGTTAGCTATGGTTTTCTCGTGCATCCAATTCTGTATAGAACCCTCTTCGGAATCTTACTGGTTATTCGCCGTCCTAGGTCTTGCGCTAGTACTAGGCATAATGGCTGTAATACCGATTGGTGGGGCAGATATGCCAGTAGTAATCTCGTTGCTGAACAGCTACTCAGGTATTGCCGCATGTGCAGCTGGCTTCGCGATCAATAATAATATCCTAATCGTAGCGGGTTCATTAGTAGGTGCAGCAGGGATAATACTTACTAATATTATGTGTAAAGCTATGAATCGGTCCCTCCTCAATGTCTTGTTTAGCGGGTTTGGTGCTGCTAAGCAGGGGAAAACAATCGAAGGGGACGTTAAACCTATTAGCGTGGAGGACGCTTACTATATTCTAGAAGCCGCAACTAATGTGTGTTTTGTCCCAGGGTATGGCATGGCGGCAGCTCAGGCTCAGCACGTAGTGAAGGAGCTAGGTCAAATTCTCGAAGCAAATGGAGCAGAGGTAAGCTATGCGATCCATCCCGTAGCTGGTCGCATGCCCGGACATATGAATGTGTTGCTGGCCGAGGCAGATGTGCCTTATGAGCAGTTAGTTGAAATGGAAGAAATCAACCCTCGTATAGAGAATGTTGACGTTGCCATAGTTATCGGTGCTAATGATGTTGTGAATCCAAGTGCTCGAGAAGAAGATAGCCCAATGTACGGCATGCCCATTATAAACGTAGATCAAGCTAGGACGGTCTTCGTCCTCAAGCGCTCTATGGCGTCAGGTTTTGCAGGCGTTGATAATCCACTTTTCTTTGGCGAAAATACAAGAATGCTGTTTGGCGATGCGAAAGAGTCAATCTCTGGGGTAATCGGAGAATTTGGATAAAACTCCTATATTGTAACAATGAGTCGCTGCACGCCATAGTAGTTATTAGAACGGACATTTTCGATCGCCGCCTCCACGAAAGGTAACGGAAGTCCTAAAACATTCCCCATAAGATTAATACGAAGGCGGTCCTCATATTGCATTTCACAGCAGAGATAGGTGCTGAGAAAAGCGGCCTCGATAACCCCAGACTTGGCTTTTGGATTCATAGTTGACGCGGCTCTACCGAGCAGTTCAAATATATCTTCTTTACTAATTAGATAGGAAATATTTTTTATTTCCTCCACCGAAAAACTTTCACCGATAATAGCACTGGCTATTTGATCCATGCGCCCAACCTCACCCGCCATTCCGTATCCGACGAGGATATAAGTGATTACGTTTTTCACCGAAGCAATATGGGAAGGAAGCTGCTGACCTTCCGATGCGTATGAGGTATCACAACCTCCACATAAAAAATAATCAGCTACTTTGGATATTGGAAACAATGGTATAGCAAAAAAGCTAAAGTAATTAACTTCGGTAACGTGAAAAAATTGCTTACTGCGACCACACGAATCACAGGCCCGCATACCTTCCAGCCGACGATTTATTCGCACAACCTCACCAAAGAGAAGAAACATTTACTGAGGACCTCGCCAATCCATTTTCCTAGAGCTCGCAAATCATATCTATTTCGTAACTTTCAATAACTTCTATTTCTTCGTCGGCGAAATATATCACTTGTGTTCTTTTTATCGACAAGTTTCGAGAATCCAACAACAATTTGGTACGTGATGCTTCCTCCCACAAAGAAACAAATCATAAATCAACTCATCTCCACTTTGGGCCGCTACGAGAATGTTTGCCCAAATCCTCAATTCCAGCATCAGCACGAGCAGGATTATGATCACCTGAAAGTCGGACCACATTATGAAACAAGCCCATTCTCACAAATCCAATAATGATTGCTTCTAAAAGATATATTGGTCTGGTAGGCGCAGTAGAATTTAAAATAAGATGCTGGTCATTAGCATAAAGCCCCTATAGAACTGATTTACCAAATATGTCTCCACGTACATTGAGCTTAATCTCACCTTTACAAAACCGTAATTCACCTGAGAAGTTTGATACGACATCGCCGGTCGATTTAATAGTAAAGATTAAATTAAATTGCGAAAGAAACATTTGTTCCAACTCGAGGATAGGACTACCATAGGAAGTGCTATAATCAAAAATAAATATAATGGAAATTAATATTTTAGAGTTCAATATTAATGCTATTTGTTATTAACATAATGATTCATTTAATAGAGTAGTGGAAATAGTAACGTATAATTCCCTTTACGCCACCTGCTTGAATCGGTATAACACCGCACCTGGAATTTAAGAGGAGAAAAATGTCCATGGTTATGTCGCTTGACTTCGAAAGTGGAGTTTTTAGGAAGGATGTGATAAATGTCGCTGACGGCACAGAGGCTGTTGTAAAGGGTGGTAGAGACCTCTTCTCTCTAGTGCACAGTGTATTCCGAGATACTTCCCAAATCGGGGTGATTGGCTGGGGCTCTCAAGGGCCTGCACAAGCACAAAATCTTCGAGATACTCTCAAAGGCACGGCGATAAGAGTTAAGGTTGGACTAAGGAAAGGATCTTCATCTGTAAAGGAAGCAGTAGAAGCCGGCTTCAATGAGGAGGAAGGCACTTTGGGTGAAATGATGGAAGTCATTTCAGAATCCGATATTGTCCTGCTATTAATCTCAGATGCAGCACAAACAGAATTATACCCCGAAATTTTTTCAGCGATGAAACCTGGATCAACCTTAGGACTATCTCATGGATTTCTCCTTGGACACCTCACAAGCGTTGGTGATGACTTTCCAGATTATATTAATGTCATAGCTGTTTGCCCAAAAGGTATGGGTCCGTCCGTGAGGCGCCTGTATGTGCAGGGCGAAAAGGTAAACGGTGCAGGTATAAATTCAAGTTTTGCTATCCATCAAGATATTGATGGAAAAGCTACTGACCATGCAATCGCATGGGCTATTGCCTTAGGATCACCCTACTGTTTCCAAACAACTCTGGAATCAGAATACAAGTCTGATATATTTGGAGAAAGAGGCATCCTCTTGGGTGCCGTGCATGGCATCGTAGAAGCACTTTATCAGCGCTACAAAACTGAAGGAATGTCTGCAGAAGAAGCATTTGAAAATACAGCTGAATCCGTTACGGGCCCTATTTCTCGAATTATTTCTAAGGAAGGTATTTTAGCGGTCTATAATCATCTGGATAAAAGTGACAAACCAAAATTCGAAGCAGCATATATCGCCACTTACATGCCGGGGAAGGAGATATTGCAAGAAATCTATGACGACGTTGCTTGTGGTAATGAAATTCGCAGTGTTGTTAATGCATCCAGACGATATGATCGTTTTCCTATGGGTCAAATTGATGGAACCGAAATGTGGGTTGTTGGTGAAGGGGTTCGACATAAAAGAATTGAGGAAAATATACCCTTAAATCCAACTACGGCAGGTATCTATTGCGCTACCATGATGGCTCAGATCGACGTTCTTCTTGAAGCAGGACATCCCTACTCTGAAATTGTTAATGAATCAGTCATTGAATGCGTAGACTCACTAAATCCATACATGCACTTCAATGGTATCTCCTACATGATCGACAATTGCTCTAATACAGCGAGATTAGGCGCTAGGAAATGGGCTTCCCGATTTGATTATATTATAAAGCAACAAGCTTTCACCGCTCTTGACGGGAACCAATCTTTAGATTGGAAATTAGTAGAAGACTTTAAAGCACATCCAATACATGAAGTTCTTAGCGTAGTAGGCGAAATGCGACCTTCCGTAGACATATCACTCGGGTAAGTTATAGACAAGTATTAGGATGTAGAGCATCGATTATGACGACAGCCCGAAAACTTCACCGAATAGAGGGTGAATTCATGATGCAAAACGGATCTATTATGGATCCCGTTATTGCCTATGAAACATGGGGAAACTTGAACTTTCTTAAAGATAACGCAGTTTTGCTCTTTACTGGCCTCTCGCCCTCCGCGCACGCAGCTTCATCTACCCTTGATCAGTCCAACGGTTGGTGGGAACAAATGTTGGGGAAAGGTAAACCAATTGATACCGATACATACTTCGTGATTTGCATCAATTCGCTTGGGAGTTGCTTTGGCTCAACCGGGCCCACTAGCACGAACCCAGCTACGGGTATTCGATACGGAATTGATTTTCCCGTTGTTACTATTGAGGATATCGCAGCCAGTGGTCAAGCTGTTATCGAAGCATTTGGTATCAAACATCTCTATGCGGTGATTGGCTCATCCATGGGTGCGATGACTGCACTGGCACATACCGTCTTATATCCCCATGTCGCAAAAGGTCTGGTCTCAATCTCAGGCAATGGCAGGTCAGAGCCATTTTCAATAGCAATACGCTCATTACAAAGAGAAATTATTCGCAGCGATCCCGAGTGGAAAAATGGGCTTTATAATACTTCCCCAGTCATGGGAATGCGCCTGGCACGCAAGCTCGGGATGCTGAGTTATAGAAGCGCTACCGAATTCAAACAACGTTTTGGCCGTGAGCGAGTGCCGGAAGAAAGGCAAACAGGGGACTCTTTCGATATTGATTTTGAGGTCGAATCGTACCTAGATGCCCACGCAAAAAAATTTACGGGAACCTTTGATGCAAACTGTTACCTATACTTATCTCGCGCCATGGACCTCTTTGATATTGCGGATCATGGAGGCTCAGTGGTAAAGGCGCTATCTAAAGTGGGAGCTCAAAGGGTTATGATAATTGGGGTGGAAACGGATTTACTATTCCCCCTTCATCAGCAGGAAGAACTAGTAGAGGGACTCTCTACTGCAGGCAGAGAAGTTCATTTTCATAGACTCAGTTCTCTACAAGGACATGATGCCTTCCTTGTCGATATGGACCAATTTCGGCCACTTATCTGCGACTTCTTCAATTGCACAATGAATCAGCCAGGCCAACTTCACTCTATTTAGGGCCCTCAATAAGAAGGGAACCTAGCCACCATTAAAAATGGTACAGACTAGTTTGCGCTTCCTGGCTAATACTAATAACCAGCTAACGTCCCGTACCTATCTCGATGAAACGCACTATTCCCAAAAGAATGCTCGCATACCCTTGAGCGTTTGAGAAAGAATCCGATCTCGTATTCATCAGTCATACCAATACCACCATGCATCTGAACACCCTCACTACTTACCAAGTTATAGGTATCACTTAGCCTAGCCTTGGTAAGACTAGATATTGATGCAAGATCATCACGACCTTCATCTAAAGCAGATAGGGCGTCAAGCACCGCAGATTTAGATAATTCAACTTCACAAAACATTTCTGCAGCCCGATGCTTGAGGGCCTGAAACGAACCTATCGGAACACCGAATTGTTCACGCACCTTGAGGTACTCCACTGTGCGCTCAAAGCATTCCTGGAGACCACCGAGCATTTCAGCTGATAATAAGATGCGGCCCACATCCAAAACCTTATCTAATAAATCTGCTCCATTGCCAATCTCACCTAACAGCATACCCTGAGCACCATCAAATTCTATATTTGCCGCATTTCGACTGTCTGCCATAATTGTTCTGGTTACTGTTACGCCGTCAGCTTCTCGATCCACAAGCACTAATGTCAGACCATCTCGGCTATTCGACTCTCCGGCCGACCGAGCTACGACTATTAACTTATCTGCGATATGTCCATCCAGAACGAATTTCTTTGTACCTGTTACGCTACAATTCGATCCGGAAACTTCTACCTTGGTTGCCACTTGATAAGGGTCATGATGAGCAGATTCTTCAAGACATAGGGCTAAAAAAAGCTCGCCTGCTGCCACTCTTGGAAGTAATTCCAGTTTTTGATCTATCGTGCCGCCCTCTATTAGCGCACTTGCTCCAAGGGCTGCTGTAGACAAAAGCGGCGATGCTGTAAGAGTGCGGCCACACTCCTCCATGACCACACCCATGCCCATATACCCAAACTCAAGACCCCCGTATTCTTCCGGTATAGTAATACCTGCCCAACCTAGCTCGACCATCTGTTGCCAAGTATCCTTATCAAAACCCAGCTCATTTTTCTCATCGCGAAGCTTGCGCAACTGCAAGATAGGGGCATTATTAGTACAAAAATCTTTCGCGGCATCCTTGAGCATGTTCTGCTCGTCATTCAATACCAGTGGCATCTGTTTTTACTCCTTTGAGACGGTGCAAACAATCAGGTTTTAACATAGGTATTATATCATCATAAGTGCTTTTTGAAATCAGTGATTTTATATTTAACATTACAAAAATAGGAGGACAAAAAACTAACCGAGTAAAGAATGTTTGGGTAGTTTTATCTCTATAATTTGATTCGATAATTTTTGAAATATATAAAGGGGGATGCGCGTCCGCTATATAATATATGAAGCTGGAGCGATTGGGGGTGCGATTGGAGCCCAACTATTCCAACAAGGTCAAGATGTAACCCTTAAAGCGAGAGGCACTCACAACCAACGCATCGCCCAAGAAGGACTTCGCTATATCAATCCAGAAAAGAATATTACTCTTCAAATACCAGTAGTTGACCATCCTGCAGAGTTATCTTTCGAAGAGGACGACATCATCTTTCTAACAGTAAAGTCTCAGCATACTACTCAAGTAGTGCTAGATTCGGGCACATATGCCAAACCAAACATACCGATTGTTTACTGCCAAAATGGCGTAGTAAATGAAGAAATTGCACTTCGCTTCTTTGATAACGTATATTGCATGTTAGTCATGGTTGGTGGGACTCATTTATATCCTGGGGAAGTTATTCATCACAGTGCTAGACCCGGTGGGGTGCTTAACTGCGGCAGATATCCTAAAGGGATCGATGAGATAATAAAGACAATCTCTACCGATCTTACCAAAGCCGGATTTATCTCAAGGCTGAACGGCAATGCGATGGGATTTAAGTACACCAAACTAGTGATGAATCTCGGTAACGCGCTCCAAGCTCTTTGCGGGGGCAACATCAGCGAACTAATCGAACAAGCCAGAAATGAAGAATTACTTTGTCTCAAGGTTGCTAATCTAAAACTAATTGACTTAGACCTTAAAGGAATAGAGTATAGAAATACCGCGAAACTTCCAGCCACTATGCGCGGTGCGGATCTTCATGGCAAAGTCTGCACAGAGGCTCCGCTGATATCGAAACAGATTACTTAAACGAAGAAATCTGCCGACTGGGAAGGATGCACGGAATCCCTACCCCCGTAAATAAAGCTATCCAAATACTCACGAGCAGAGCAATAAAACAGGGTTAGTAAACGGGCACACTGACAGCAGAAGATATTTATACCCTTAGTAATGATATCTAAACCGAAATTGCATTAGGAAAGTTAGCGGCATGCAGCTTTCATATTCAATTTTTATCAACATGGTTATATAGGATTTTTAATACTCCACTACGTCATTTGTCGGCCGAAACAGTTAATATAGGGCGTACAATTAATAGTGAATAATCTAAGTCGTATGAAAAAGGAATGGATGTGCTAGAAACAATCTCTAAACGCGGTTTTGATCCAATAACCTACCGCTTCGAAGATAGGGGCCCAGATCCCGGAACAATGTCTAAAGTAGCGGACGGCATATTTTGGATAAGAATGCCTCTGTGGGGACGCCTAAAACATATTAATGTTTGGCTGCTCGAGGATAACGACGGCTGGACAATCGTGGATACAGGAATTTTTACCGAGGACGTGCAAAAACATTGGAAAGCAATCTTTTCCAATCACCTAAATGGCAAGCCGATCACTCGCGTAATCGCAACCCATTTGCACACCGACCATACCGGTAATGCTGGATGGATCTGCCAAGAATGGGGCTGTGATCTTTGGATGAGCCAAGCAGACTTTTATATGTGTAAGGTTATGGCAAACGACGGTCCATCTGACGTTCCGGATGATGCGATTCGCTTCTATCGGCGCGCCGGCTTTACAGAAAAGAGACTAGAAAGATATAAACAACGGTTTGGCCAGTTTGGTGCTAGTATTTCCCCACTACCCGCAGGGTACCAGAGGATCAGAGACAACCAGTATATCGACATAGGAGGTCGAGAATGGAGAGCCGTTATTGGCCACGGACACGCTCCTGAACACGTCTGCCTCTATTGTCCCGAACTAAAAATCATTATCGCTGGAGACCAGATATTACCGAAAATTACTCCGAATATTAGTGTATTCCCGAGCGAACCAAATGCCAATCCATTACGGGAGTGGATAAATTCATGCGCTCGCTTTCGAGAAGTCCTACCACCTAACTTACTTGTTCTCCCTGCGCACGAAAATCTTTATGAAGGTGTTCATGAGAGATTAACCGAATTAATCGACTGGCACGAAGTTGCACTGGAAAAACTCTACCAACTTTGTAAAACACCAGTCCGAGCAGTCGATGTTTTCCCAGCTCTGTTCAAAAGTGAGATCACCGAGACAAGCTACTTTCCTGCGACTGGAGAGGCCATAGCGCATCTGCACTGTGCTCTCGATCGACGAATGCTCACGTTCGAAGAAGACAAGGATGGTATCGCTTGGTGGTCTCAAGCCTAGTTTCTGGATGTGCTATAAGCAATCGTAAGTGAGCCACTCTTAATCGCACCAACTCGGGGCTTTTGTAAGCATCTTGTAAGACTAATCGTCGGATTTTACTGCGTATGTTAAGCTCTCTCCGCGCGACGTTCAGGAACAAGTATGGAATTAGCAAAACAACTTACTAAATTAGGTACGGAGACAGCTTTCGCTGTATCACAGAGGGCGTCAGACTGGGCAAATCAGGGTCACAAGATATATCCTTTTCATTTGGGTGATATCAATTTACCTACGCCCGAGAACATTGTGGAGGCCGCAAAAAAAGCGATCGGTGATGGATACACTGGTTACTGCCCTGGCGCAGGAATTCCTGAGCTAAGGGCTGCTATAGCAAGAGATGTGGGATCTAAAAGAGGGCTCAATTATTCTGCAGAGAATGTCTCAATTCAGCCTGGCGGAAAACCAGTTATCGGAAAGTTTATCAGCGCAGTTATGAACCCAGGGGAAGAGGTCCTATATCCAAACCCTGGATATCCAATATACGAATCGCAAATCGAATATCAGGGCGGCGTGGCCATACCGTATGGTTACCACGAAACATCGGATGGTTTCTCACTTGACTTTGAGGCTATAGAAAGGGGAATCAGCAAGAAGACGAAGGCGCTTATCTACAATAATTATCAAAATCCAAATGGCGCTCAGTCCTCTCTTCAAGAGATGGAGAGAGTAGCAGAGCTAGTGTTAAAAAATGACCTATGGGTTTTGTCAGATGATGCCTATTATGAGATTCAATATAAGGGCTCGCCTAATTCAATAGCAAATATTCCAGGCATGAAGGAAAGAACCGTAATTCTTTACACTTGCTCAAAAAGATTCGCCATGACAGGTTGGCGGTTAGGTGCAGCAATAGGACCAGAGAAAATTATTGAAGTCATTAGTAAGTTGAACACCAACGCTGAATCTTGTACGACCCATTTCATTCAGCACGCACTTGTTGAAGCCGTTGAAGGCGAGACATCAGGACCAGATATAATTTTAGAAACATTAAAACAGCGCAGAGACGCTGCAGTCTTCGGTCTCAATGAAATAGATGGGATCTCCATAGCCACGCCAGAATCTACTTTCTATCTGTTCCCCAATGTCACCTCTATTATGGAGCGGAAGCAGATAAATGATGTGGATCGCTTAATGGAAGAAGCCTTAGTACATTCTGATGTTTCGTTCTGTACTCGAAATCATTTCGGTCGACCACTGGACGGTGAGACCGATCATTACATTCGGTTTGCCTATTCAGGAATAGATGTTGCAGACATTCATGAGGGCATGGCAAGACTGAAATCTTTTTTTGAGGCGTAGGTTATGAGGGCTTTTTTTAAACGATTTGCAGGAACTATTCAGATCAGCGTGATTGCAATCGCACTTCTCGTAACTTTTATTATAACGAGAGCACCATCTGAACAAGCAGTTAGTTCGGCTGTGCGAGGAGAAGCTATTTCCGATGAAAAGAGAACAGTTTTGGTGAGTAAGCCTACTGTTGCTGCCCATACGCCTATAATAAAAGCAAGCGGTAGCATGGAAGTACAATCCTACGTAACTATGTCTAGTGAAGTTAGCGGGCGAGTAATTCAAGTATCTGATGCGCTGAGGGTTGGAGGTAAATTCAGCGCGGGTGAGGTTCTGTTGAGGATAGATCCCAATGACTTCGAATTACGGTTGGAACAAGCAATAGCAGATGTCGCCTCAGCAGAAGCAACGCTGAAACTCCGTGTTGCCGAAAGTAATGCCGCACGAGAAAACTACGCTTTGTTGCACGTTGGTAAACCAGTACCTGAGCTTGTAGCAAAAGAACCACAAAAGAGTCAGGCGAAGGCTCAACTAGATTCGGCTATTGCCCGAGAAAAAATCGCGGCTCTTGCCCTATCAAGAACAGAATTCTCAATGCCATTCGCTGGCTACGTCACGGAGTCTTCAGCGAGCTTAGGACAATTACTGGCTCAGGGACAGACATTTGGTCGAGCATTTGCAGACTCTGCTGTCGAGGCAAATGTAACTATTACCACTGAGGAATTAGCGATTATCTCACCAGTAAAGGGACGTTCTGCAAAACTTATTACCAATAATCAAATATATAAGGCGACCTTAGATAGAGTTTCGGCTGAACTTGATAGCAAAACTCGTTTTGCTAGGATTTTTCTGAAAGCGGAAGAAAAAGTTCCTCCGGGCACATTTGTCAGTGTTGAGATTGAAGGCGCTCCTCAGAAAGACACGATGTCGCTGCCCTTGTCTGCTCGTAAGGAAAATGATGACGCATGGATCGTGTCAAATGGATCTTTGCAACAAGTTAAATTGGACGTTGTTAGTACGCATCCTGATGTGATAATTGTCAAGGCCTTCGATTTTCAAGACGGCATAGTTCAAAGCGATACTCCATGGGCGAGGAATGGACTAGCCGTATCCATCCTCCGCACCCAACAATGACCGAGATTTTGGCAGACGTAAACAAGAGAGGCGGAATAGTTAATTATTTCGCAGGGAATATAGTCGCTGCGAACCTAATGATGGCGCTCATGCTAATTGGCGGGGCCATCTCGGTTGTCTCCCTTAATACTCAGCTTTTCCCCAATATTGAACCAGGAGCGATCACTGTCTCAGTACCCTACCCCGGTGCGACACCTGCCGAGACTAGTGAGGCAATTGTTAAGAGAGCAGAGCAAGCAGTCTTAGGCATCGAAGGAGTTAAGAAGGTGTCCTCACGAGCCTCTGAAAACTATGGATCGCTTACTATAGAACTGCAGGATTTTGTTGACGATGACAAGGTGAAAGATGACATTGAAGCAGCAATCAACCAGATATCAGATTTTCCTCCCCGGTACGCTGAGGAACCCGATATCCAAAAATTGGTAACTACAAATCAGGTCATGACACTAGTGGTGTCGTCAGATAGCTCAGAGCGGTACTTAAAAGAAGGGGCTGCCGATTTGGAAAATGCCCTGCTCGCATTACCCAGCGTGACTCTCGTCTCTACGCTGGGCGCGAGGGACTATGAAATATCGATTGAGGTCTCGGAATCGGCACTCCGGCAGTACGGAATGACAATCGATGACGTAGCAAATGCAATACGTGCTTCATCCGTTAATATCGGGGCTGGGGAGATTAAAACTGATAGTGGGGACCTTCTCCTACGTACTGATACGAAGCGCCAAACGGGAGAAGAATTTGAAGATATTGTTCTCAGATCAGGGGCTGATGGATCTTTACTTCGATTAAGCGATGTCGCTATTGTGCATGATGGCTTCACTGATACAGATCTAAGAAATGAGTTCGAAAAACGTACTTCCATATTGCTTCGAGTAAACGCAGCGCCGAGTGAGGATCTTCTCCAGATTGCAAGCGACATCAAGAACTTCCTCGATAATTACGAACCCATGCCCGGTGTTAATGTAAATATTTGGAGTGATGAGTCAGAAATTCTTGAGGGACGTCTCAGTTTATTAATACGAAATGGGTTCCTCGGATTTGCACTGGTGTTTCTGTTTCTAGTAGTAATGCTTGATTTGCGTCTCGCGATTTGGGTCGCAATGGGAGTGCCTATATCTTTTTTTGGCGCATTCTTGTTCTTTCCCTTCCTCAATGTTGATATCACAATGATATCTCTATTTGGATTGATTATTGTCTTAGGAATCGTCGTTGATGATGCCATTGTTGTTGGAGAGAACATTGTCGCTGAACAAGAACGAGGACACAAAGGTGTTCATGCAGCGAAACTCGGAGTCGAGGGTGTGAAGAGTCCGGTGACTATTGGTGTATTGACCACTATGGCAGCATTCGCACCGCTACTTTTCGTCACTGGCCCATTCGGACAAATTTTAGGGGTTGTGTCAGTAATCGTCATAAGTGTCTTAATCATGTCATTAGTAGAGGCCTTCTTTATTCTTCCGGCGCATCTAGCCCACGGTGGATCTTGGAGCCGTCCGCCACTGGATAAATTACAACAAAGAGTAAGCAAAGGACTTGAGCATGTGAGAGATAACATCGTACTCCCCCTAATTGAGTCAGCGATAACATATCGTTACCGTACTCTCACTATCTCAATTATTTTCTTCATCTTAAGCATCTCTCTAATAGCATTTGGAACCGTGCGTTTTGTTTTTTTTCCTTCATTAGAGGGCGATAATATTCAGGTTAGTATCGCGTACCCGATAGGCACACCATTTCAGAAAACAGAAAAAACTGCTGAAAAGATTGTAGAAGCGGCCTATCGTCTTAACAACGATTTAGATGGTGCAGCTTTCGAGTCAATTAGTGTAACTATCGGAGGGAATACTACGACGGGGGGCGGGCCTGGTGGCGGGAGTAATGTTAACGTGGCAGGGCATCTAGCATCTATTATCGTACAACTTCAAAAAGAGCCGCTTCGAACGCTTTCTGCAAAGGAACTTGAAAGGCGCTGGAGAGCCGAAGTTGGAGATATTTCGGGGGCAGAAAATATCTCCTATGTATCAGATATTTTTAATCAAGGGCAGGATATTGTTTACGAGTTCAGTCACATAGACGACGAAACTCTCTTAGCTGCTATTGAAATATTCAAGCAGTCACTCGCTAAGCTTCCAGCAGTTTATGATGTGCAGGATTCATTCAAATTGGGCAAGAGACAATACGATGTTGAACTTACTGACGTCGGTAAAGCGGCCGGGTTAAATTCCTCTATGGTCGCAAGACAGTTGCGAATGAATTTCTACGGGGAAGAAGTTCAACGTATTCAAAGAGGACGCGACGAAATTAGAGTTATGGTTAGATATCCAAGTACAGAACGCCGCAGTAGAGAAGACCTTTATAACACAAGAATTAGGCTGCTCGATGGCACAGAGACCTCCTTGAGGACCGTGGCTAATTTAACAGAGACTCGAAGTTACTCTACTATTGAAAGCGTGGATGGCAAAAGAATAGTAAGAGTTACAGCAGAACTCGATGAGGCCATTAATACGCCGGGAGAAGTATTTAAAATTATAGAAAATGAACTCTTACCATCGCTCAAAAAAAACTATCGTGGTTTAACCTATGGCAAGTCGGGCAAAGGAGTTGATCAAAATAATGATTTAGGCACTCTTTACGGACTTGGTTTAATCGCAATGCTCATAATTTATGTCATGATTGCATCTTTGCTGAGAAGCTATGCACAACCACTGGTTATCATGACTGCTGTTCCTTTTGGGGCCGCTGGCGCTTTGATTGGTCACTTTCTTCTGGGTCATAATTTATCGTTTATCTCAATGTTCGGAATCATTGCTTTAAGTGGGGTAGTCGTCAATGACTCGCTTATTCTAATCGATCGATATAATCGATATCGTCGTGAAACTGATATGAATGCTGCAGAAGCTATCTTAGCCGCAGCAAAAAGACGTTTTAGACCAATAATTCTAACCACAGCAACGACTGCTTTAGGTCTGACTCCGATGTTATTTGAAACAAGCATTCAGGCACAATTTCTGATTCCCATGGCTGTCAGTTTAGCTTCAGGAATAGTCTTCGCCAGTGTAATTATATTATTCCTAGTACCTGCCTTGGTCCTGATCGAAGATGATTTTGGAATGCGCACAGGCTAAGAACCGTAACTGAACGCTCAAAAGTACCATAGCAAACCATCCTAAAAAAAGTCTCTATTCATTCCTGAAAGGAATCTTGATCATGAGCCAACTATTCCTCCATTTTTGCGTCGGATAGCCAACGTACAATCCCGAGGGACTGTTACACCATCTAACCTATGGGGAAAGTTTGTAATTGCGGGATCTCCTCGACCTGGGTGCTGAATATTCACAAACATTGTTCTCTGATCGGGAGTCACGGCAATTCCAGTAATCTCACATCCTGGAACACCGGTCAACAATCGTCTTGTCTCACCAGTATTAGTATCAGCAACGATTAATTGATTATTGAGGCCATCTCGCTGATCCCCATCAGTTTGTATAAACAATCGTCCGTCTGAGTCTGCCCATAAACCGTCAGGACTGCTGAACGAGCTTTCGCTTTCGTAATGATCAATCCCCGAAATAAATATTTCCCATACGAACTTCTTCCCATTTTCTTCCTCTCGGAAGCGGATTATATGACCGTGCAAATTTGGTGCCTGGGGATTCGCGGCATCCGGAGTTTTTCTCCGGCTATTGTTTGTTAAAGAACAGTAAATAAACCCATTTGATCCCTCGGTCATCCACTCAGGGCGATCCATTGGAGTAGCGCCAAGAAGAGTTGCTGCCAGTCGAGTGTTCACGAGCACATCTGCCTGACTTGCAAAGTGCCTACTTAACAAAGGTTGCCGCACATCAAGCTTCAACCAATTTCCATGACCAGAAGCTGAAAACTGAGCCACAAACAAATCACCCGAATCTAAAGGATTTTTACCGAGGTTATACATTTCACGCCAAGGCCTCGAAGAGACATATTTGTAAATGAATTCAAACCGGGAGTCATCTCCCATATAGACACTTATTCGTCCATCTTTTGACTCCACAACTGATGCCCCCTCATGTTTAAATCTGCCGAGGCCGGTACGTTTTATCGGTAAAGATCTAGGATTCATAGGATCGATCTCAACCACCCAACCAAATCGATTTCCTTCGTTTTTAAATGCCTCATTAACTAAATCAAAGCGCTCATCAAATTGATACCAACCATAGCCCCCGCCCTTCTGACTATAACCATATCTCTTTTGGGCATACGTCGGAGTAAAAGCCTTATCTGATCCAAAAAAAAGATTAAAATTTTCCTCGCATGTTAGGTATGTTCCCCATGGAGTTCTTCCATTGGCGCAATTGGAGAGAGTACCTAAGCAAGGGTTATTCGCTGGATTTATAAGCAATTCACTTTCCGCTGCAGGACCACTAAATTCCACAGGTGAATTCACATGAATTCTTCTTGAATACTTGCTTTGCTTTTTCGCCCACTGACCGTTTTCGTTTGTAATTTCTACGATTGAAACACCATGTGCCGACTGAGAAGCAAGCACATGCTCCCTAGTCACTGGGTCTTCTAACCCAAGGACGTGCAGATTCCGGCCATACTCATGATTGATCGCAAGCAATCCGTTATCTTTCCCTAGTGAGAAATAAGCAATCCCGTCATGACCAACACCTATCTGTTCTTGCTGATCTTTCCAATTTGCAGGCCAAGAATAATTTGGACCTTGAGGTTGCAAAGGATCACCCCAAGGGACTAAAACCTGGTACTCGTAATCTTTCGATATCGCTGGCATTTTGCCTTTACCAAGAGATGAAGGTAACGCTTTAAAATCAATCAGCCGTTTTTTCAGTCCAGAGTGAGCAATAGGCGCAAGAGCTGCTAAAGCAATACCAACACAACTTTTTGCGAGTTGACGGCGAGAAAAACTCATATCCTTTATCCTTTATCTAACAATGAACCTTCCGTCTCACGCACTGATCGGGAAAAGCAATATAGCGAAAAATTTAGGTTAAACATAATATACGCAAACCCCAGAAAAAACGATGAACTATTCTGAGCCAAACTATTTGCGACCGCCAAACAGAAGAACACTAACTACCTAAACCATGACCTAAATAAATACCCACAACTAATTCACTTGAGCAATCCATTTATCATCGCAATCGCAACCTCTAACGCCTTTTTTAAACCATTAGCATCAGCGATATTTTTTCCTGCAATATCAAAAGCAGTACCGTGGTCGACAGAAGTTCTAACAAACGGGATCCCCATTGTTGCCGTAATACTTTCGGAAAAATTGTGCATTTTGATAGCGATATGGCCCTGGTCGTGGTAGAGGGCTAAAACAGCATCGAATTCACCGGAAGTCGCTCTATAGAATACTGAATCAGCAGGATAAGGACCAACCACATCCATTCCCATCTCACAGGCGATCTTTACCGCTGGAGCTATTTCTTCAATTTCCTCTCTCCCAAGCATTCCTCCTTCACCACCATGGGGATTTAGCGCGGCGACAGCAATACGAGGGTTTGCAATGCCCCAACACTTCAAGCTGTCTACAGTGAGCTTTAATTTTTCTATCAATATTGGTTTCCTGACATACTCCACTGCCTCAGCAAGCGATTTATGAGTGGACAAATGTGCTACTTTCAAACCTTCAGTCATAAGCATAGTAGCTGTCAATTTTGATTGGGTCATTCTGGCAAGGATTTCCTGATGACCTATATCTCCATGATAGCCCGCCGCATGCACCGCTTCTTTATTTATCGGACAAGTCACCACACCTTGAATAGCTTCTGATTGGCATAATTTTACTGCCGTCTCAAAAAATTGCACCGCTGCATGACCACATACTGGGGATACCTCACCAATCTGAAAACTAAAACCATCAAAATTGATAGGTTCCAGAACCTGAATACCATGCTCAGATTTCAAATCGCCAATCGACCCTACCCGGTTGATAGACATATGAATCCCAGTTTGTTTCGCAGCGCGTTCCAGGCACTCAGAGGATCCAATAACAAAAGGTTGTGTAAGTTCAAAAACTTCTGGATTTGCAAATGTCTTAACTACTATTTCGGCACCAATCCCAGCTGGGTCCCCCATCGTTACGGCTAGTAAAGGTTTCGTCATGTTAGTACTCGTCATAGCTATAGATAAGGGTATTAAATCCACTGACAAGCTTCATGACAAGGATTATCAGAGCATATCAAGTATATACTTAGCAGTAAGTTCAGAATCTTGCATAGGAATAAAGTGAGTTAAATGAGGTAGCGAAACATCTCTCCCTTTAGGGAAATAGGAAGAAAGGTGCTTCCAGGTGGGCGACCCAGTAAAATCTAAAGAATCCGGAGTCTTCTTTCGACTCTGGGCTCGCAGTATCGTAACTGGAATTTCAATCTTATCAACGTAGGGATAAATATTTATATCTTTACTACCCAAATAGAGTTCAGCTTCCACAACTGGAGGACACGCTAGATTTAGATCACGCTCACCTGCAATAACACCGAACTCACAAAAATCCCTCAGGACGTCTGACTCCCAATACTCAAAGGGGCCCCTGCCATAATAATTTGCAAACATTATCTCGGTGGATTCAAAATTATTTCTGCGGCGACTGACAGGGTGTGATTCAGCACTCTTGCTCCTTGAACTTCCCCTTTCTAGTCCTTCATAATCTTCAGGAGGACAGATGACTGGGTCAATGAGAAGCAACCGCGAGAATCGATGCGGGTCATCTCCCGCTGATTGACAAACAATATGCCCACCAATGGAATGCCCTACAGCTACAACATTCTGAAGATCTAGTTCTTTAACAAGAGCGGTAAGATCTGCTCCAAAAACATCCCAAGAAAATGGCCCGTGATTTTGGCTTCGACCGTGACCACGAAGATCGATAGCTAAGACATGACAGCCTTCCATATGACTAATTGTTTTATCCCAACATCTCGCATGAAAGCCTGAAGCATGGACGAGCAGATACGTTGGTTCTCCTGAAAGTACAGATCCATATTCAAAATAGCAAAGCTTGGTATTATTCACAGTTAAATATCTCTCAGAAATCACTCTAACCTCACAGAAAGTCGGTAGTATTTTTTATCATTAATTATGACTGGAATAGTTCTGAGATCCAAAATAATGCAAAACGAAACTAACTGGTTAAACTTCTATAAATCTTAAATAGCTCGTTTGGTAGGTGATTCATCTCACGAATCACCATATACTCGGAATCTCTGAACATGGAGTGCATATAGTCATGTCCAGCAGGGTCAACGGTAAGGCAAAATGTCTTTATCCCATGCTGGCGTGCCTCACTTATTGATTTAGCTGTATCCTCGATACCGTACTTTCTTGAATTACGATTTTTACCGTAATCAAAATCCTGAGGATAGCCGTCGCTTATAATTATCAACACTTGGATAGCAGACCCTACCCTTTTCAAACTTTTAGTCGCATGCCTTATCGCTGGCCCCATGCGCGTGCTACGACGTGGTTTTATGCCACCAATCCGTCCTTTTACCGTGTAATCAAATGTCTCACTAAAATCTTTACAAAGAAAATACTCAACCCGCTCTCGTCCATAGCCAGAGAAACCACATATACTATAGCTATCACCTAACTCTTCCAAAGCATCTGCCATAAGAATGACAGTTTCCTTTTCGAGATCGATAATACGTTTACCCATAATATTCTCAAATACTTTGCTTCGACTCGAATCCTCATCTTCAGGATCAGAAATAACATCATCAGTTGAAGCACTCATATCAACAAGGAATAGTGCAGCCACATCACGATCCTTCCGCTGACGTTGCATGTATACCCTTTCTTCCCGCGTCACCCCTAACTTTCCATCAATAATAGATTCTATTGCTCGCTCTATATCAAGGTCTTCACCATCGAGCATACCCTTAACCTTCTTTAATAATTGCGGCCTTAACATATTAAATCGCTTGCGAACAATACGAGAGATATTGCGATAATCCGTTAAGGTTCTCTCCACAAACTCTGGATTGGATTCCATCGCTCTTATCTGGTGAAGAAAACACCACTCTCTCCGATAATCCCCGATGGTATAATCCCACTCGTCATAGCGATAGAGCTGTTCTCGGTCAGCATATTGTCTCGCACTGACTCGACCTCCCTGGAAGCCAGCAATTAGATTTCCTTTGATTTCCTTTAAAGTCTCTTCCGTAGAGAATTCAGCTTCTAAATCAGCCACCGACATACCCATCATGCCTTGAAGATCGTCCTCATAAACTTCTTCAATCTTGGCCTTTTTTGGGCCTAATATCGCAGCTAAGGACATCACCTCTTCATGGCTCAAAGTATCGAGTTCTTCATCGAATTGTAAAGGACTGAGATTTAACAACACCGCCGTTGAATCAGTTTTTCCTCTAAAGAATACTCGTTCAGGAAATTCTAATGTTTGCTTTTCTCCAAGCTCTACATTACCTAGAATGATGCAACATTCTTCTAAAATGGCATGAACATCATATATGCTAGCATTTGTACGCCTTAGACTAAGCACTAAATGAGATAACCGCAGGGCGGCGTTATAACACTCGTTCTCAATGCCGATGGGTATATCTCCATCCAAGCCAACCTGAATAATGGTCTCAAATAGTTGTTTGCGCTTATCCGCGTTTTTAAGACTTCGCTGCTTCAAAGCATGCTGCTTACTTAATCCAAGGGGTTTAATGATGCCTCGAAACTTTTGCTCTAGCCGCCAATCAACTCGAGCATCCTCTAAAAGATTGAAAACATAACTCGCTAGCGTGGGATTTTGTTGCACCTGAATAAAGGCAGCAGTTCTGAGCATAGATTCGAACGTGCCGAACTCAAAAAACCCTAATTGATGAAGTAAAATTACTTTAAAATAAGCAAAGTTTTCTCTGCTACTTCTAAAAATAGAGATCTGGCTCGGTAAAAATATTCTCTGCCCGTCTGAGCTCGCTAAGCTCCAGTGATTTGTGCCGCTCTCTTGATCCTTAGATAGGGAGTCTATCGCCAATATTTTAGAGGAGAAACACTTGGCATAAAGTTCAAAAATTCGTTTATAGTCACTTAAATTAACCTGTCCTAGCAGATCTTCAAGAAACTTCACGGATCGCGCTGACTCGAGTGAGAAAAATGCGAGTCCCGCTTCCATACTCTTATTAGAAATATTTATACCCTCTTCTATCCAAAGCTGCATCAGCGACGTCTCCTCCAACGGCAAATCGCCACTGCTCTTAATCAAACAGGTAGCTAATCGCACATCAGTAAGCAGCGCGAGGAACGGAGGTATTAAGGTCACCTTTGAAACTTTATTATCAATCATCGACTTATAAAATGGAGCCATAGGATTTAGGCTACTAGCATAATTAATAATAATATCCTGCAAATTATCCAGGAATCCTCGCCCATAAATATCTTCTAAAGTGGAATAATATTCCAGGTAAGTAATAGCACATGGAGGTTTGATAGAGCCTAAATGAGATACGAATGGCCATGATACTGTTTTCGAAGAAACACTTAGACCGAGAAATTTAATCAGTCTAGCCCTGTCTCCCATTATAGTCTCTGCTGCCAAGCTCCAGGCTTCTAATTCAGCTTCATCAGAATATAAAGCAATATCGAAAGCTGTCTTATAGTAATCGGTGATGAGACTCGCGGCGTGCTTATATTTAGCAAATAGAAGACACCCCGTTTTCTCGACGACCGCTAAGGAAACTTGTTTGTCGCTCTCTATAAAGGCAAGAGAAACCTCGAAAAAAATCTTCGCCGGCTCAAACCCATTTTCACTCAGAGATCTTCCTAAAATACCAGAATTCAAGAGCCTAGCTTTCCCTACCTTCTCCAGCACAAGTGGACTCAGCTTTAGATACGCGTCTGCAGCTTCGTAGCCATGCCAACCGCAATCGGCAATATCGAGACATACTTGTTCCCAGCAAGCAATCTCATCAGGATCTAACTTGTCGGCAATAGACTTACCTACAAATTCAAAATATCGTCCTGTATCAATATTAATCTTTGATAGTCTGTCGCCCACATCCCTCATAGACATAACTTTATTCGCAAAAATATGATCGTTAGGATTCTGGAAAAACTGTGGAGACAAGCTCTGCAATCGAGTCCTGTACTTCATGATCATCTGTAACAGCGCGACAAATTCCCGCACCACAAGCATCGATTGGATTTACACCTCGACCTATCAGCTGCGCGGTATAAACCAACAACCTAGTACTCACACCTTCATCGAAGCCATGATGCCTTAAATTTCTAATACGGGCACCTAACAAAGCTAGCTCCTTTGCTAAAGGAAGATCTAAACCACTTTCATGAACAAGAATTTCAGTCTCTTTCTCTTCATTTGGATAATCAAAGTCTATCGCGACAAACCGCTGTCTAGTACTTGGCTTTAAATCCTTGAGTACATTTTGATACCCAGGATTATAGGAAATCACAAGAAGAAAGTTTTCATTGGCTTCAAGAATCTCACCTTTTTTTTCAATAGATAAAATTCGTCGATGATCAGTGAGCGAGTGTATCAAAACCGTCGAGTCTTTCCGCGCTTCAACAATTTCGTCGAGGTAACAAATTGAACCCCCCTTTACGGCTTGAGTGAGCGGTCCATCCTGCCAAATAGTTTCGTTACCAGATAGCAGATACCGACCAACCAAATCCGTTGCTGATAAATCCTCGTGACAGGCCACGGTATACATGGGGTTATCAATATTTCTTCTATCGATCGTTGATAAATCACCACGATAAAGGACATGAGCCATATGCTCGACAAAACGGGTCTTGCCACACCCTGTAGGACCTTTCAGTAATACTGGCAGACGCTCTTCATACGCTGCTAAGAATAACGCTACTTCATTACCAAGAGGTAAATAGTATGGTGCAACATCTGATTCGTATTGTTTTTCTAGTTTCATATTTTTCAGCCCCTCAGCTTACTAGAGCAAAGGTTATCATGAGGTTATACTTTGACTTAATAAAAAAAAATACATAACAATAAAACTTAATTGGATGGCATCATACAAATGCGTCACGCTCTAACAGTTTTTATCTTAGTTCCACTTCTTGAAATGTTCATCCTAATTAAAGTGGGTAGTTTTATTGGTGCTATCCCTACCATATTTCTCGTAATTCTAACGGCTGTTATAGGCATCTCACTACTCAAACGTGAAGGGTTAGCGACCTTTTCTCGCCTTCAGCAAAAACTGAGTCTCGGTGAAATTCCAGATACGGAGTTAATAGAGGGCATCATGCTAATGGTAGGCGGTGCATTACTTCTGACGCCGGGCTTTATTACAGACACCATAGGGTTTAGTTGTTTATTACCTCGGTACCGAAAGCCAATTGCCGTTTGGCTCGTCAGAAAAGTTACCACCCATAATCTCAAGACGAGAAATCAAGGAGATAAAACAACCATAATAGAAGGCGAATACTATAAAGATAATTAAAGTGAGCACCTTGCTCACTGCTAATTAATTTTCCGCATTTCAGTAAGTAGAAACTAGATAATACGTTTTTTTTCCAAGCGGGCGATTAAATCTGTCAATTTTTTATCCGTCGTGGTGTTACTGAAAGAGTCACTAAGTATGTTTGTGATTTCCTTATTCATAGAGGTATTGTTTACTTTTGCTCGCCGTTTAATTTTTTTATGCAAGTTTGGTGAGAGGCGCAATACAAATTTCGCATGTTCGACTTCAGACATTCGATACTCCATTCATCATTATAGTTCTAAAACTAAAAGGATATCACTTTATGAAAGAGGTCTTTAGACCTTAGATAAAATTAAGTCGCGTATAAACGATTAGTGCCGTATATCTACCCTTTCCGAAAGAGGTTCTCTAACCAGGATTATTAGGAGCACAATTCCAATCAAACCAAAAGCTGCTACTAATGGGAAAGCGAAAATTAAAGAAGCAATCTTGGCTACAGAGCCAATAAAAATAGGTCCAATGAAAGAACCCGTATCCCTTACAAACGCCAAACCCCAAGAAACTCAACACGTTCATTCGATGGAGCAAAGTCGGATCCCAACACAACATTGATACCAGACCCTAGACCGTTACCAATACCAGATAGGATTGCTACCACACAC
This sequence comes from Gammaproteobacteria bacterium, assembly GCA_002690865.1. Lineage (GTDB taxonomy): Bacteria > Pseudomonadota > Gammaproteobacteria > Pseudomonadales > Azotimanducaceae > UBA7455. The sequence goes on from NZGG01000019.1 coordinate 73,569, forward strand.
GGACTAAAAAGATCGCTCGCCCATGGAATAAAAGTAACTGCAAGACTTATTGTGACCATACGCAAGACGGCAGAATATTTTCGACCGTAATTATCCATAATATAATCAGCCATAAGAAACATCATCATATCGAAACCTGCTGCAAAAGCAGTTATCAGGCCAATCTCAGAGGTATTAAGACCAATAGTATTACCCCAGATTGGAATCAGCTAATCAATTCTTTCCGCTTCATATCTAAACCGTGAAATATTATAACCGTGCATGATAACATCTGGAGAACAAGTGGAATCTAATTAGGTTACATTCTTCTTTACCTGAGCAACGAGCGGAGAATTAGCTAAGAATACAAAATATACATGCCCTAAAGTTAGAATAAATCAACGCAACCTATCCTGGTAATATTGAAGTTGTAACTGCATAACTTATCGACTAAAGAACTATGGAAATTAAGAAGAAAGGTTATGATCAATGATCTCAAAACTTTTGTAGACAATGTGGGCCACCTTACTGTTCTGACAGGTGCAGGATGCAGTTTAACCTCGGGTATTCCGACATACCGAGATACTCAAGGGATTTGGCAGCGTAATAAACCGATTTTTCACAGGGATTTTATTAACAGACATGCGAGTCGCCAACGTTACTGGGCACGCAGCTTGGCCGGTTGGCCAATCATAGCGAAGGCTAAACCCAACGAAGTACATCATTCTCTCAAAACGCTTGAGCAAGAAGGAAAAATCAGCCTATTGGTGACCCAAAATATTGATGCGCTTCACCAGCGCGCAGGCCATAAAAACGTAATCGATCTGCACGGTCGCTTAGATGAAGTAGTTTGTCTAGAATGCGGGCACAGGAGTGCAAGACATGATCTCCAAACACGCTTAAAATTGCTCAATCCAAAAATTCCGGAAATAATCAATCTTCCACCTGATGGAGATGCGGATATATTCACGGATATTTCTAAATTTAATGTTCCAACATGTCTTGAGTGCGAGGGAATCCTTAAACCAAATGTTGTTTTTTTTGGAGATACAGTAAATAAGGATATCGTTCAGCATATCTATCAAGCTTTGTCTAACTCAAACGGGCTATTGATCATAGGTTCATCACTCAGGGTATACTCAGGATTTCGTTTCTGTAAACGCGCCGCTCAAATCAACAAACCCATTGTCTCTATAAACCCAGGGGAAACACGCGGCAATGAACTCTTTACTCTGACAATTAAACGAGACTGCGTAGAAGTAATAAGTGAACTTATGACTTCACTGGGATTAAATTAAAACTTTCTTTAAGATGCTGGTCAATAGGGTAACTTTTTTCATCCCACTTACCCTGAATCAATTGCTGATATTAACATCACCGTCGTGATCAATGATGATAATCATATCAGTCGTTACTAGAAATTCTAACTTAGTTTTTCTTATTTCATTTAGTCGTAGTCAAAAAAGTCCAGAGCATAGTACTTCACCCATTTGTAAATGTTGCTTTGAAAAGAGTTCAGTTATATACAATATACTTAACTCACTTACCAAAACGTCTTTCCCGCTGCTGATAAACACGAATCGCACGCCAAAAATCGATCATTCTGAAAGCTGGCCAGTATACCTCTGTGAAGTAAAGCTCTGAATATGCGCTTTGCCATAGTAAAAATCCGGATAGTCGCTCCTCCCCAGAGGTTCTAATAATCAAGTCAGGATCACGAATCCCCTTTGTATAGAGATACTGCTCGAAAATTTTTTCATCGATATCGTCCAAAGACAGGGACGTTTCCACGACTTCTGCCGCCACTTTCTTGACTGCATCAACGATTTCTGCGCGCCCACCGTAACTGATCGCAATGTTGAGTAAAAACCGATCATGTTTTTCCGTTAGCTTTTCTATTTTCAGCACTTCATTTAACATCTCAGCTGAAAAATCTTCTCGGCGACCGATAACTTTTACCTTAACTCGTTCTTTCTTGATAGTCGGATCATCCTGAAAATAACGTAATTTGCGAATAATAAGGTCCATTAAATAATCAACCTCATCATTAGATCTATTGTAATTTTCTATTGAGAAACCATACAAAGTAACGATACGAACCTCTAATCGCCAACACCATTGCAAAAAATCTTCAAGCCTCTTAGAGCCTGCATTATGACCCTCATTTGAAGCAATGCCTTCGACCTTAGCAAAACGACGATTACCATCCACGATAAGCCCAATATGGTGAGGCTGAGGACCAGACCTTATTTGTGACCAAAGAATATGCTCGTAAATACGATAAAAAAAATTTGGAACTTTCATATCAATACCTAGCCACCAAACAATCTAATGGAAGAATTTGGTTATTTCGAGATGCAAACTGAAGACCTCTTGGCATCTCCGATACTTTAACTATTATTGATCGCCCGGACTAGACTTTAGATTCATATCCATGATAACTCGCTATCGCTAAACCCGCTGCCACGCTGCTAAATGGATCATGCTCCGTAACGCGATTAGGAAACCTATTCTCTAGTAATCTTCGAATGGCAACTATCTGAGAGGATCCTCCCGTACGAATAACAATATCAATATCGGAGTTTCCACAACCAGCACCGAGAATGACCTCGTCAATGCTTAATTCGATACTCCTCAACATACCCTCCATAATCTCATCTAGATGGCCTCTCGTAAATTTGATAGATATATCCAAATCTGGAATATCCAATATGGTCTCATCAACAATTGACAGCTTTGCCTTAGCGTCTCTAATTGCTTGGAAAACCAAATAACTATAATTATGAGTAATCAAGTCATCCAGACGTTCAAATTTCACTGCTGCATCACCACCCTGTTTGATACAAGCAGCCACCTTGGATCGGAATTGGTTCTGATTTAAAGTATATGTAATCGTCCAATTAAGTAGTGCGTCCGCAAATTCCTCAAAAGGAAACTCATTTTCAATTAGTCTTCCGTCTACATTTCGTTTCCAAAGCTCTCCTTTACCAAGCAAAGGAAATAACAAAGTCTCGAAAATTAGCTGGTCGATATGATCTCCGCCAAGCGGCAGACCAGCGGTAGAAAGAACGTTAAAATCAAGGTCATTAAATTCTACAACACTTAAATCGAGCGTACCTCCCCCAAAATCCAGGGTCATTACACGACCGCGTCTTAATGTTCTTTCCTCATGCAAGTAGCTCAGAGTAGCGGCTACAGGCTCCGGGTAGAAACTAAATTGCTGAATACCCGCATACTTACATGCCTCAGAAAGCCGAGAAAGCGCCAGTGCATTCCTATGGCTGTCATGACCTTCGAATACTACAGGTCTTCCAAAATGAACGTTAAGGCTATCTCTAGTTCCCAATTTCGCCTCTATCTTTTCCCGAAGGCGCACTAAAATGGGTGTTACAAGGGCAACTAATCTGAAAGGATGGTCGAATACCAATAATCTTCTGATCGATGAATTTCCCAGCAATCTCTTTATACCCCGAAATAAACGTCCAGGCATACCTCGGTCTACCCATGGCTGACCATAGACGTCGGTGCTTGAAATTTCAGCCTGCGAAACTGCGTTAGAATTATCAGTAACATTAGTAACCATCGAACTTTTAGCAATCAATTCTGGCGTAAGTTCGACTATCCGATCACGGTTTCCATCAATATACTTCTCGACTGCTACCTGACCTATTGTAGTAATTAACTCTCGATCAAGATGCAAAGCCGTCGGCATCACAGGATCCGAGCCGTCCAGCTCTAGCAACACAACCTCTTTGCCATTGAACCAGGCTACGGCGGAGTTTGAAGTCCCAAAGTCTATTCCCAAGCCAACCATAACTAATTGATATTAATGAATTTTTTTAAAAATACGAAATTTCCTCACCGGTAATTAACGCATATTACGAGAGCTATTCAAAGAGTATTTTTGTGATACCATAAATTATGAAAGTAGGCATTTCAATCACAAGCGCGTACCCGACCGGCTCCAGCCGAGAAGGTGCAGCAAGAATGGTAGCGAGGGCACGAGTTGCAGCAGAAGCAGGCTTAGACTCTCTTTTTGTTGGTGATCACCATGTGGCACCCACTTCTTATTATCAAAATACGCCAATGCTTGGCAGACTATTAGCCGAATGGGATGAGCGGCCTGCTGGCGCTCTGTTCCTGCTCCCCCTTTGGAATCCCGTACTTCTCGCCGAGCAAGTTGCAACACTAGCGTGCCTCACAAATGGACCTTTTATACTGCAATGCGCCTTAGGGGCAAACGAACACCAATTCAAAGCAATGGGGGCTAATATAAAACGGCGCCCCTCAGCGTTTGAACAATCTCTCGGGGCCCTTCGAGCTTTATGGCAAGGTGAAACAGTTTCACTCAACGGTATATGGAAATTTGAGAATGCTCAAGTATGTCCTTTACCTCCGCAAAAAATTGAAGTCTGGATTGGAGCCTCGGCGCCCGTTGCAATAGAAAGGGCAGCCAGGCTGGGTGATGCTTGGTTAGCCGAACCAGGACTCACGATAAATAGCGCAGGTGAAAAGCTAAATACGTATAAAGAAGCAGTCTATAATTTGAACAAAGAACTTCCAAAAACCATAGCAATTCGACGAGACATATACGTGGCTGAATCAGATAAGGACGCGGAACAAGTCCGAAGATTAGTTAAAGAAAACGGTTATCGGGGCTTTGACTCTGATGCACTTATAATCGGAGATGCATCCGCTGTAGCTAACGTATTCAGTAACTTTGATGAACTTGGTTATACTGATATTATCGTGCGGAACTTACACTGGAATACAGAAAAGGCTTTAGCATCTACCGAAAGATTAATAGCGGTGCGTGAAAAACTTGGAATCAAATAATCTAGAGTCACAGACCCCTAATTTTCGGCTATGTAGATTTGGGGCGCACCTTCAGTTTCCGCCGAAATCAGCGCCCTATGCGTAGATTAGTCCTAAGAGCCGCTCCCGACTACGGATAGATCAAAAGCGGCTGCGATCAAAGCTCGTGTATACTCTGTTTTTGGCTCATCAAAAATCTGATCTGAAGTTCCACTTTCTACAATAACTCCATCCTTCATCACTATAACCTGATTACTAAGTGCTCTGACAACCTTCAAATCATGACTAATAAATAAATAAGTAAGGTCATAACGACTCTGTAAATCTCTCAATAAATCGACTATCTGCGCCTGCACTGACATATCGAGAGCTGATGTCGGTTCGTCGAGAACCACCAGCTTTGGTTTAAGAATAAGCGCTCGTGCGATAGCAATTCGTTGACGTTGTCCCCCCGAAAACTCATGGGGATAACGATCCTGAGCACTCTCATCCAGACCTACCTCTTTTAGCGCTGCAGCAACCTTACTCCGACGCTCATTCTCAGAAAGATCCTTTTCATGAACTAGTAAGCCTTCTTCGATAATCTGATGAATCGAAAGCCGAGGCGACAAACTTCCAAACGGATCCTGAAAAACAATCTGCATATCTCGCCGAAAGGGCCGGAGCTGCCTAGACTTCATACCCCTCAAATTAGTGTCCTTGAGAAAAATATCCCCTTCGGATTTCACCAGGCGGAGGATGGCCATACCAAGTGTTGTCTTACCTGAACCAGATTCACCAACAATCCCAAGGGTCTGCCCGCGAGACACAGTCAACGAAACATTATTGACAGCTTGAAGGTATTTACTAGTATGGAAAAAACCCTTTGCTAGGGGGAATCGTACATTAAGCAGATCGCATTTGAGCAGAATATCGGAATCTTTAGTTCCTATGGGATGGCCGCTCGGCTCAGCATCTAACAAGTGACGAGTGTACTCGTGCTGTGGACTTTCAAAGATGGCTTCACAATTTCCTCTTTCAACAATCTCCCCTTGGGTCATTACGCACACTCGATCGGCCATTCGTCGGACGACGCCAAGGTCATGGGTAATTAATAGCATCGCCATACCAAGACTTTGCTGCAATTCTTTCAGTAACTCTAGTATTTGTGCCTGAATGGTAACATCCAATGCCGTCGTTGGTTCATCCGCAATTAAAAGATCCGGTTCATTCGCGAGAGCCATTGCGATCATCACTCGCTGCCGCTGCCCTCCAGAAAGTTCATGAGGGAAAGAACGCATCTTTTCTTCAGCATTCTGCAGTCCGACAAGCTTCAAAAGATCTAAAATTCGAACACGCGCATCTACTAACTTCAAACCACGATGAACAAACAGAATCTCTCCAATCTGCTTTTCGATTCTATGAAGCGGATTCAGGGACGTCATCGGCTCCTGAAAAATCATAGTAACCTTGCTACCACGGATATTTCGCATTACATGATTGCTCGCACCCATAGTTTCGAAACCATCGACTCTGACTGAACCAGAGGGATGAGTAGCTATCGGGTAAGGTAACAGCTGCAGCACGGAAAGTGCCGTAACCGACTTGCCTGAGCCAGATTCACCAACGAGAGCTAAAGTTTCACCCTTGTTAATATCGAAACTTATATTTTTGACAGCCGGTTCACCTCGAAAGCTCACGGACAAATTATCAACTATTAGAACCGGTTCAGAATCAGATTCGGAGATTTGCTCCACGATTTTACTCATTAATTAAACACTTAGTCCAAGATGGCACATCATCATAACGGGAGTTGAAAGTGAGCGCTACTAAGATAATAACACCACCAGAACAATAAATTAGAGTAATATCAAAATCTGTTCAATTACTATTAGTGTTGAGTTCAAGCATGCCAGATCAATTTGACATTATCGTTATTGGAACCGGCAATGTAGTTCTTTGTGCAGTCCTATCAGCTCAAGAGAGCGGAGCCCCAGTCCTCATCATAGAGCGTGCACTTGAATCCCAAAAAGGTGTTAACTCTCGTTATACTGCTGGAGCAATGAGAGCAACTTACGACGGTACTAACTACCTCCCCACTCTAATGCCAGAACTCAGTGATGAAGAAATAAATCAAGCTGACTTCGACACATATACTCGCGATCAATTCTTTGATGATATGGGCCTTGTCACACAATATCGTTCAGATCCGGATCTAACAGAAATACTAATTGACAACTCTCTTCCTACACTTCAGTGGATGAATTCTAAAAGGTGTTCGTTTCCTTCCGATGTACGACCGTCAGGCATTTAAGATAAATGGTAAATTCAAATTCTGGGGCGGCTTAACGGTTGAGACCTTAGGTGGTGGTCCTAGCTTAGTTGACAGTCTTCACAAAAGAGCATCGGATCTCAAGATACCAATTCAATTTGGAACACGTATGATCGACGTGAATATCACAAGCGGAAAAGTCTGTAGGATCGAGGTCAAGAGAGCGCATGAGATATTCCAAGTAAGGCAGTAATATTGACCTGCGGTGGCTTTGAAGCCAATAATGAATGGCGTGCTCGTTATTTAGGGCCTGGCTGGGAACTCGCGAAAGTCGGAGGTACTCACTTTAATCTAGGAGATGGAATTCGCACTGCTTTAGCACTAGGTGGAGCTCCTTATGGGAACTGGTCTGGTTGTCATGCCGTAGGCTGGAACGGTAATGCGTCCGATTATGGAGATCTGAATGTTGGTGATAGGTTCCAGAAACACTCCTACCCACTGGGACTATTGATTAATGCTCACGGTGAGAGATTCATTGATGAAGAATTCTATTTTCGCAATTTTACATATGCATGTTATGGAAGAGAGATCTTAAATCAACCAGAACAATTCGCATGGCAAATATTCGATAATAAAGTAACTCATTTATTATGAGATGAATATAGAACTCGTGAAGTAACCCGAGTACAGGCTGACTCGATAGAAACTCTCGCGCAAAAACTAGAGGGGATTAACGCTACTAAAATTAAGAAAACGATAAGTACTTTCAATGCCTCAGTCGATACGGGCAAACAGTTTAATCCAGCGATCAAAGATGGTCGGCGTACACATAGTTTTAAAGCAGAAAAAACAAACTGGGCAAATCCGTTGGATTAACCCCCTTACGTGGCATATCAAACTACCTGTGGTATTACGTTTACTTTTGGCGGACTTAAAATTAATTCACGTGCCTGCGTAATAGATGAAGATGAACACGAAATACCCGGACTATTCGCCGCGGGCGAGCTTGTAGGTGGTCTATTTTACTTTAATTATCCGGGCGGGACGGGGTTAACCTCTGGAGCAGTTTTTGGAAAAATAGCTGGCTATAGTGCGTCCCAATATACCGGATGATGTTTCACCGACTGCATGTTATTGGAGTACAGCTCTAAGGTAACAATATGAATACTTCCATAGCTTCTCCGACTGTTTCAGCAAACTCGCTTAGCATCTCTGACATTCAAGGGATAGAATATCGTTCCAACTTTATATCTGGTGATTAATGGAAGAATTAGTTTCACGAAGGCTGCGCCACCGAGTAAGGGTGCTTGGTACTCTTTTGGGGGAAACCATGACAGACCAGCTTGGGCACAAATTCCTTGAGAAAGTTGAAAAAATTCGTCTCTTGGCGAAGACACGCCGACAAAAAGGTATTGGTGACTTTACCGAGCTACGCGAAGTTTTGAAGGAATTAAATGAAGATCAGCTCATTTCGGTCGCTCGAGCATTCAATCAGTTTCTCAACCTAACCAATATTGCGGAACAAACCGCTGGCACCGAAGATCTGCAATTCCCTCAAAACTCGAACCTAGAAAAAGCCTTCAAAAAATTTACCGACAATAATATCGACCCCACTCGCATAGCCAATGTTGTAAAGAAACTACAATGTGATCTCGTGCTGACAGCGCACCCTACAGAAATAACGAGAAGAACCCTTATTCAGAAATATAATAGAATTTCACGAGAATTAGAGCGCGTGCGTGAAGATGAAGAGCTCGACGAAAAAAGTAAAATGGAGCTAAAAAGACTAGTCGCAGAAGTCTGGCATACAGATGAGATTAGGACAGAACGACCCAATCCTCGGGATGAGGCCATATGGGGTTACGCGGTAATTGAACATTCGTTTTGGCATGCAATTCCTAAGTTATGGGATGGTTTAAACAGTATACTTAAGAAGTATACCGATGAATCCCTACCAATTGAGTTTTCACCTATCACGATTTCCTCATGGATGGGTGGAGATAGAGATGGCAATCCAAACGTTACAACAGAAGTAACAGAAGACGTCCTTCGATTAGCACGGTGGATGGCGGCGGACTTATACCTAAGAGATTTAGATGAATTACTTTCACAGCTATCAATGTCTCAATGCAACGAAGCAGTAACTGAGCTATGTGATCAGTCATCACATGAGCCTTATCGATCAGTGCTAAGAAAGGTAAGAGATCGACTAAACGCTACCCGAGACTGGGCCGAGACAAAGCAGCCACCAAGTGCTGATGTCATCCTTAAGAAAGAAGACTTATTCGTTCCATTAGATACTTGTTATCATTCTCTACACGACTGCGGTATGGGTATCATTGCGGATGGATTATTAAAGCAAACACTAATTCGCATCTCTACCTTTGGCGCAACATTGATCGATCTGGATATAAGACAGAGTGCGGAAAAACATACGGATCTAATGGAAAAATTAATTTCCTTTCTCGGTCTTGGAAACTATAAATCCTGGTCGGAAAAAGCACGTCACGACTTTCTGATTGAAGAGCTTGCGAATAAAAGACCGCTCATTCCCGAAACATGGGAGCCGGAAGGCGAAGCGGGTGAGACACTTCGTACCATTCGACTTATTGCAAATAGTGATGCAGATGGAGTCTCCTGCTATATCGTTTCAATGGCACAAAATCCATCGGATGTCTTATCAGTAATCCTGCTTCTAAGAAAATCCGGACTAGATAGATCATTACCCATCGTTCCACTTTTTGAGACTCTCGATGATCTGGAGAATGCAGGCTGGACGCTTGAAAGATTACTCCGCGATAGAATGTATAGAGAATATATTGGCGAGCATCAACAAGTGATGATTGGATATTCCGATTCGGCGAAGGATGCTGGACAAATGGCAGCCTCCTGGGCTCAATATAAAGCTCAAGAAGAACTTGTAGAGATTACAGAGAAATACAATATTGATTTAACATTGTTTCATGGCCGTGGTGGTGCAGCAGGACGAGGCGGAGCACCAATTCGTCAAGCAGTTCTCTCACAACCACCTAAAACGATAAAGCGAGGCATGCGTGTTACGGAACAAGGAGAGATGATTCGCTTCAAATATGGCTCGCCCTTGCTGGCCCAAAACAGTATGGATCTAGTACTTAGTGCGGCTATAGAATCAAACTTAATGCCTACGCCAAAACCCAGAGAAAACTGGCGAAACTTGATGGATCGATTGGCCGACAAAGCAAAAGAGGAATATCGCAGTACAGTAAAGGATGGCAGTCATTTTTCTGATTATTTTCGAATAAGCACGCCTGAACCAGAACTCAGTCTTTTAGCCCTAGGAAGTCGACCTACACGGAGAGTGGTAGATAGCAATTCTATTAGCGACTTACGAGCAATCCCTTGGGTATTTGCTTGGACACAGAAACGCCTAATGATACCTGCTTGGCTTGGGACGAATGCTGCATTAGCAACGGATTTTTCGGCTAAAGATAAATTCGTTCTCAACGAAATGATGACAGAATGGCCTTTCTTTCAAACGCAAATGGAGCTGCTAGAAATGGTCCTTACGAAAGCAGACGTCGAAATTGCTCATCACTATGATGAGATCTTAGCTCCAGACCATCTCAGGCACCTTGGAGACCATTTCCATGAAGAACTGACATCACTAATTGATAAAGTGAATGAACTCAAAGACCAGAGGTTGCTTCTTGAAAACTCACCGAATGTAAGACAGACCATTAATCTACGCGATCCGTATACTGATCCTTTGCACTTCCTTCAAATCGAATTGATTTCTAGATATCGGCAAGACGATACAAATGAGAAGGTTAAAAAAGCACTGCTAATAACAATAGCAGGTATCGCTGCAAGCATGCGGAATACGGGCTAGACGTTGTCAAAAAGAATTACTGTTATTGGCGTTACATCTGAGCCTGGTCGCGCACTGTTCTTCGAGCTTGCAAAACGCAATTATTCTGTAATAGGAATTGGTAGGGACATAAAAAAACTCACCAAAATTAGAAACCAATTGGGCGAGAAATTTCCCCTTACAGAGGTTAGAAACCTCGATGTGGAACGTGATGATTCCTTTCTGTCAGATACTGATGTGCTAATTCACTGTAGCCGACCACATCTAGTAAAAAGACTATTATCAAAAAACCTTAGTCATTTAATAGCACTTGGTTCGACAAGAAAATTCACTCAATATCCAGATTCTAAGTACAATGAAGTGATAGAAATGGAACATGACGTACTTACGAGCACCGTTCCATCAACCATACTGCACCCTACAATGATCTACGGTGCAACAACCCAAAATAATATTCGAAGGATTATTCAGGTTGCAAAAAGTTGGCCCATGATCCCTCTCCCCCTTAACGGGAGACAACTAATTCAGCCGATCCACAATGACGATGTTGTAAAAGCAATAATGGGCAGTATGAATAACGCTCGAGCAATTAATAAAAGCATAATAATTGCGGGTCCTAGTCCTATGAGCTACCGAAAGTTTGTAGAGAAAATAATAGCGGCGACAGGTTATTCCTGTCACGTAATAGCTTTCCCCTATCCTTTAATTAAAACGATATCAAAACTTACTAAATATATTCCCAATCTCCCAAATATAAATGATTCAGAGGTAAGGAGACTCCTTGAGGATAAAAACTTTGATACCCTACATATGCAGAAAGTATTAAATCTTCGACCACGAAGTTTTGAAGAGGGGATTCTACAATTCGTTTCATTAAGTAGCAGAGAGTAACCAACACTCTAGAAAAGAAACTCCGCCTGAGCACTACCCAGTTGATTTCTTGCAAATGGAATTTTAGCCGACTACCAATTATTTCCTAGGCTCCCATAGCCCCTCTGTCTTTATAAAATCTACGACTGAATCAACACCTTCACCACGTTTAAGATTAGTAAAAACAAAAGGAGCCTTGGTTCTCATCTGCTCTGCATCCTTTTTCATAACTTCAAGCGAAGCCCCTACATAAGGAGCGAGATCTGTCTTATTAATTATTAGGAGATCACTACGCGTAATTCCAGGACCTCCTTTTCTTGGAATCTTCTCTCCGCCTGCAACATCAATAATATATAGCGTTAGATCAACCAATTCAGGACTAAACGTTGCACTAAGATTATCTCCCCCGCTCTCTACAAGAATGATATCAAGTTTAGGAAATTTCTCACTTAAACCATCGATAGCTGCCAAGTTCATAGATGCATCTTCTCTAATTGCTGTATGTGGACACCCTCCAGTTTCAACACCAACAATTCTTGCTTCTGATAGCACTTGCGAACGCCACAATATCTCTGCATCTTCTTGAGTGTATATATCATTAGTAACTACGGCCATCTCGAACTTAGGGGACAATTTTCGACATAGAAGCTCAACCAGTGTTGTCTTCCCTGCACCAACGGGTCCCGCAATACCAACCCGCACCGGTTCACTCATTTTCTCACTCCTTTTTAATAAAAATAACTTAAGATCGAAATAATCTTGTATATTGGGTTTCATGCCTCGCAGAAGCCAAGACAATCCCAGGTGCCGTCCCGCCGATTTCTTCACATCGGAGTGCATCCGATACAGACCCGCTTAATTCCTCACTAACCTTTCGTAAAATTTTCTGACCCGCGCGATGCCCCAAGGGAATCAACTTCACAGCAGACAAAACCTGGTTCTCGCACCATGACCAACTATAACCAAGCAATGCTTCGTTTAGTGGAATCTCATTGTTTGCCGAAATAACAGCAAAAACGGTAGTAAAGCCAAGTTCTTTTTTTGGCAACTGCTCATCCAGATCTACAGCCAACCGAGATAGAGCTTGGCCCATCTGGGCATCTTCTTCTCTTAATTCAGAAGTTTCTCTACATGCACGACTTATTCGATCCCAGTATTCGACCATTTCAATATCGTGATCTTTCCAGGCTTCATAAATTCTAGCTATTAATGGGAGATCGACCTTAGAAATACTGCTTTCTAATGCGCCTTTAATCCAGTCCAGAGCAGTATCATCATTCATGACCCAACCGCAGCTGACCGCTTGTTCTAAACCCTGAGAATAGTGGAATGTTCCGACAGGAAGTGCTGAGGAAATCAATTGCCACAAGTGGACCTGATTGAACCCCTTAGTGACCATGGCTACGATTCACATATGCACCGCTTTCAGGCTCGAAAGGACCTTGCTTAAAAGTAATATCAAAACCCAATCCACGAACCATATCGTCCAAAACATCATCGCTGAGATAAAACAAAGCATTTACAACAATCTGAACATCAACGTGTCTATTCCCAAGATGATAAGCGACTCGTGCTAGATTCATAGAACTCTCAGAATTTACTACAGATAAGTTCTCTTTTGCTGAAACTACTGTTAATAATCGCCCTGATTTACTGCGAAGAAAGTCACCCCCTCTCATTACCAGACCACGCTTCAGCCTTATTCCAATTTCCTCTCCTGAATCTAGTTTTACTTTAAGTCTTGCTTTTTCTCTTTTTGCATAAACTAAAAAAAGGTTTTCAGAAGTTCCCAAGTCAACCATTTCACTAGTGCCGCTAATCAAGTCTGTAAATTCTTCCATACTTAAAACAAGAAGTATCTTTGAGCTAGCGGTAGTTCATTGGCAGGTTCGCATTCGAGCAACTCACCATCTGCGCGAACCTCATAGGTTTCTGGATCGACATCAATTTTCGGACAGTAATCATTATGAACCATATCTATTTTTTGGATAGTCCGTGTATTAGAGACTGGCAATAGGACTTTTTTTAATCCTAGCGCGTCTCCCAAACTATTCTGGAGCGCAGTGCCAGAAACGAAACTAAAAGATGTAGATTGTATTGCACCGCCAAAAGCTCCGAACATAGGACGATAATGAACCGGCTGAGGCGTAGGAATCGAAGCATTAGGGTCACCCATTGCCGCCGCCACGATAGCGCCCCCTTTTATAATTATTGAGGGCTTAGTACCAAAAAAGGCTGGTTTCCAAAGCACCAAATCTGCTAACTTCCCGACCTCAATAGAGCCAACTTCATCTGCTATCCCATGCGCTATTGCTGGATTGATAGTATATTTCGCAATATAACGTTTCACTCTAAAATTATCATTCCGATTTGAATCTTCCCGTAAAGCCCCTCGCTGAACCTTCATCTTATGGGCGGTTTGCCAAGTGCGAATCACAACCTCTCCTACTCTGCCCATCGCCTGAGAATCAGATGCGATCATTGAGAAAGCACCAAGGTCATGTAGAATATCTTCAGCAGCTATCGTCTCTCTCCTAATACGAGATTCCGCAAAGGCGACATCCTCTGAGATACTAGGATCAAGATGATGGCAAACCATTAGCATATCCAAATGCTCATCCACCGTATTAACCGTGTAAGGGCGCGTCGGGTTAGTAGATGAGGGTAAGACATTGGGTAATCCACAAGCTTTTATTATATCCGGAGCGTGACCTCCCCCAGCTCCCTCAGTATGAAAAGTATGAATAGTGCGCCCTTTCAATGCAGCCAATGTACTTTCTACAAAACCTGACTCATTCAATGTGTCAGTATGTATCGCAACCTGCACATCCATAGAATCAGCTACTGAAAGACAATTATCGATAGCTCCCGGCGTAGTTCCCCAATCCTCATGTAACTTAAGACCCATAGCGCCGGCCGATATCTGCTCAGTCAAAGCTTCAGGCAAACTTGCATTACCTTTACCCATGAAACCGAGATTCATGGGTAAACTATCAGCAGCTTCTAACATTCTTGCGATGTGCCAAGAGCCGGGCGTACAGGTTGTCGCCTTGGTACCCGTCGCTGGACCAGTACCCCCACCAAGCATTGTAGTCACCCCTGACATTAATCCTTCCTCTATCTGCTGTGGACAAATAAAGTGGATATGAGCATCAATTCCTCCCGCCGTCAGCACATGCCCCTCACCAGCAATTGCCTCTGTGCAGGGACCAATAATTATGTCTACACCTGCCTGAGTATCAGGATTGCCTGCTTTCCCAATCCCAAAAATTCGGCCATCTTTTATTCCAACATCTGCTTTGATAATACCCCAATGGTCAATAATGAGTGCATTAGTTATAACCGTATCCACAGATTGAGCTGATGATAATTGAGATTGCCCCATGCCGTCTCGAATAACCTTACCACCACCAAATTTAACCTCATCCCCGTAAACTGCATGATCTGCTTCAACCTCAATGATCAATTCCGTGTCACCAAGTCGAACTCTATCTCCAGTGGTCGGTCCGAACATCTCTGCATAGGCAATACGCCCCATATTACTCATTCTATTTCCTCCAGCGCACCCATCACTTTTTGATTAAAGCCATAAATTGCACGATTCCCAGCATAAGCCACTAAAGTAATATTTCGGGTCTGCCCAGGCTCAAATCGAACAGCACTTCCCGCTGGAATATCAAGCCGAAATCCTCTCGCAACCTCACGATCGAAGTTCAACGCATCGTTAGTTTCATAAAAATGATAATGAGAACCCACTTGAATCGGACGATCCCCTGTATTACAAACAGCAAGTTCCACCGAATCTCGGCCTTCATTAATAACGAGGCCACCCCCGTCAATAAACATCTCGCCCGGAATCATAAAAATCTCCTAAGATATTGGGTTATGTATCGTGACTAGTTTTGTGCCGTCAGGAAACGTAGCTTCTATCTGTACTTCATTTACAAGTTCTGATATACCATCCATGACATCAGCACGACTTAAGATTTCAGTCCCGTAAGACATAAGCTCGGCGACCGACTTGCCATCCCTTGCACCCTCCAATACGGCAGCAGAAATTAGCGCTACTGCTTCTGGATAGTTAAGTAAAACACCACGAGCCCTTCTTTGCTCTGCAACTTGGGCAGCAACAAATATCAAGAGCTTATCTTTTTCTCTTGGAGTCAACTCCATAACGATCTCTCCACGCTAACTTATGTTCATGTCGCCCAAATTCTTGGTGGACTAGGGTGTAACTGAGCTATCAGTCGCCGCAGTTGACACCAAATGCTAATAAATGCGTTCTTCAACTCTACAGCGTCCATTGTGATTCCACGAATCACTAAAATACCATCAATCAAAGTTGCTGCTATCTGTGTGAAGCCATCTTTATTTAAAATCTCCCTTGAATAACGCAAAACCTCTACGTTAGCAGGGAACCCATATAGAGAACCGAAGGCAGTTTTTCCATTAAGTCCCCACGCTGAGGAAAGAATGGAATCTCCAGCACTCCACCTCTGTCGCTCTATCAATCGGGGCTTCCCATCAATATAAATCTGAAAAAACTGATCTAGATCCCCACTTTCATAGTTATCACCACTAGCTGGACGACCAATAGAGGAGATTTCCCAAACCAGAAATCGCGACTGCGGAGTCGCGTTAATCACCGTAGATTGCGCCAAATGACTACCTCCAAATAGCACAGTATCTTGGGGTAGCCATTCAAGACTACAGTCATCGCCAACAAAAAGCTTATTTGACACTCTTGTTAAAGGCCCCTTACTACGATAAAACTTTGAAGAAGCTGGGGTAGTAATAAGAACAGATGCCTGATTCTCAACCTCAACACTGATCTCTAATTCGTCTCCTCCCGCAAGGCCACCCGGGGGGTGCAAAATATAAGCATGGCACGCACCGTCTGGGGGATAAAAAGGTTTTTGAATTCTTAGCGGTCCAAAGTGTTTTCTACGATCTATAATTGTCCTGACTCCGTCATAGCGGAATCGTAAATCAAGATTTGCTCGCCAAGCTCGACTTTTCATAGAGACAAATGCTCCGCAATAATGGATTCAGAAAGCTCCTCCATTTTACCACCAGCAACAATAGTGCCTTTCGTCATGATATGAAAGTCAGAGGCAACACGACGAACAAACGGCAGTTTCTGTTCTACAACAAGGACAGTAAGACCAATCTCTCTATTTAGATGTATCACAATTTCCGCAATTTCCTGAACTAGGTTAGGTTGTATGCCTTCAGTAGGCTCGTCTAGCAATAAGAGACGAGGTCTAATTGCAAGCGCGCGTGCAATAGCAAGCTGTTGCTGCTGACCTCCGGATAAGTCTCCGCCTCGTCTTTTAAGCATATTTTTTAATACGGGGAATACCTCAAAAATCAAATCAGGTAAATACTGCTCGTCACCAGATAACGCGCCTAGGCCTACCAGTAAGTTCTCCTCTACAGTCAACAACGGAAAAATTAGACGTCCCTGCGGCACATAGCCTATTCGCATCGGAACACGTGCATAGGCAGGTTCCCCAGCAAGATCTGTATCATCGTATATGATTTTTCCCGAGTCTAAACTAAGCAACCCCATGATACATTTTAAGAGAGTAGTCTTTCCCACTCCATTCCTTCCTATCAAGGATACACAGGCTCTTGGAGCTATCGACAAGTATAAATCTCTCAAGGTATGCGATTGCCCATAGCATTGATTAAGTTTTGAGATATCGAGCATTACGCACCCAAGTAAACTTGTCGAACCAAGGGATCTCCCTGAACTTTTTGAAATGGCCCCTCAGCTAAAACACTTCCCTCATGCAAAACGGTAACAGTTTTTGCAATTGACCGAACGAATTCCATATCATGCTCCACCACTATTACAGAATGCTCACCCGCCAGCTGAGTCAACAAGTCAGCAGTCGTTTCACTCTCTTGCTGTGTCATACCTGCGACAGGTTCATCTATAAGCAATACGGCTGGGTTCTGCATCAATAACATACCAATCTCTAGCCATTGTTTCTGCCCGTGGGACAAAAAGCTTGCTTGAGTTCTGCGCATCTCGGAAAGACCGATTAGTAGGAGGACCTCATCCATACTTTCGCGTTCCTCACTACTTAATGAGGCAAACATAGTAGCCCAGACTCGCTTGTCTGCCTCCATAGCAAGCTCAAGATTTTCAGAGACTGAATGTGTTTCAAATACTGTTGGTTTTTGAAACTTTCTCCCTATCCCTAATGAAGCAATCTCAGGCTCGGATTTGCTCAAAAGATCCACATTCTGTCCAAAGTAGGCGGTGCCTTTATCGGGACGAGTTTTCCCAGTTATCACATCCATCAGCGTAGTTTTTCCTGCGCCATTTGGTCCAATAATGCAGCGTAACTCACCGGTTTCGATATAGAGATTTAGTTCGTTTAGTGCCCGAAATCCATCAAAACTGACACTAATTCCTTCAAGATAGAGGATTAAACCTTTATCAGTATTAATCTGATTGGGAGAAACAGACCGTTTAAGCAACGCATTTGTGATTTGCGATGACTCAGCAATGGTACTTTTACGATCTAAATCAGCCATTATTACCACCCAATCGAGTTCTGCGTAGGATTCCAATTAGCCCTCTCGGAAGGAGAATGGTAACCAGTACAAAGAGGAGCCCCAAAAAAAATAACCAAATTTCTGGCAGCGCACCTGTCAAAATCGTTTTTATATAATTGACCAAGCCAGCGCCTAGTGCAGCCCCATATAATGTGGCTCTCCCGCCGAGAGCCACCCAAACAACTAGCTCTATTGAATTGAGCGGCTGAAATTCGCTTGGATTAATAATACCTACCTGAGGAACATATAGTGCTCCAGCTATACCAGCAATAACTGCAGAAATGGTGAAAACCCAGACTTGATAATACTCAACATGATACCCCAAGAATCTTGCTCTTGATTCTGCATCACGTGCAGCCGTGATTACACGACCTAGTTTTGAAGTAACTAGATACTGACAAATCAAGTATCCAAGTACTAAAGCGATAACAGAAGAAACAAAAAGAGCCACTTTCGTAGCATCTGATTGGAGAGAAAACCCAAGAACATCTTTAAAGTCAGTCAAGCCATTATTACCACCAAACCCCAACTCATTACGAAAAAATGCAAGCATCAGCGCATAGGTAAGAGCCTGAGTCATAATTGAAAGATATACCCCGGATACTCTGGATCGAAACGCCAGCCAACCAAAAAGGAATGCTAAAATACCGGGTACTATTATAATCATTATTGCGGCAAACCAGAACTGATCTAAACCCATCCAATACCAAGGAAGACTATCCCAGTTCAGGAATACCATGAAATCTGGCAACTCAGGATGACCATAAACCCCTCTAGTACCAATCTGCCGCATGAGATACATTCCCATCACATAGCCACCGAGAGCAAAAAATGCTCCATGACCAAGACTTAGTATTCCACAGTAACCCCATACTAGATCAAGAGATATCGCCAGGAGAGCGTAACAGGCATACTTACCGAGCAAGCTAACGGAGTAAGTGGGAACATGAAACATAGAATCCGAAGGGATGACCAGATTTGCTATCGGTATCAAAAATCCAATAAGACAAAGCACCAACAAAAATATCTGCCCGCCTCTATCATGATTTACTAGACTCCGAATCATCATTAGCTATCTGCTGCCCGCCCTTTCTGAGGAAATAATCCGCGCGGACGTTTTTGAATAAATAAAATTATGAATATAAGAACTAGTATCTTTGCGACAACTGCACCGGCAAAAGGCTCTAGCAATTTGTTGACTACACCAAGAGATAAACCAGCTACTAACGTACCCCATAGATTGCCAACTCCTCCAAAGACCACAACCATAAAAGAATCAACGATGTAACTTTGCCCAAGATTAGGACCAACATTCGTAAGCTGAGAGAGCGCAACACCAGCCACCCCTGCGATTCCAGATCCTAAACCAAAGGTGAGAATATCTACTCGTGCATTTCTGATTCCCATTACTTGAGCCATGTCTCGGTTCTGCGTTACGGCTCTAACCTCTAAACCCAACCGGGTCCTCTGCAAGATAACTAACAGGACAGCAAATACCATTAATGCAAAGAAGAAAATATAGAGACGATTATAGGTAATAGACAAACCCTGAACTATCTCTAAAGAACCACTCATCCAATTCGGCGTAACAACTGAGCGATTTAAAGGAGAAAAAATAGTACGTACCGCTTGCTGTAAAATAAGACTTATCCCGAAAGTGGCTAGTAAAGTTTCAAGTGGTCTTCCATACAAAAAACGAATAACACTTCGTTCAATACAAATACCAACTAGACCAGTGACCAAAAATGCCGCTGGAACTGAGATTAGTAATGAGTACTCAATCAAGTCAGGTAATAGAAGCTGTATAAGATAAGTCGTATAAGCACCTAACATAATGAGTTCTCCGTGCGCCATATTGATGACACCCATTACGCCAAAAGTAATTGATAATCCAATCGCTGCTAGAGCTAGAATAGAACCCAAACTTAAACCAAAGAAAATAGTCTCGATAGCCCTAAAGCGAGAAACTCGTTTTTCAATCTCTTTAATTGACGCGATTGCAGCATCCCTTATTTCAAGAGAAAGTCCTTCATCAGCTGCCATCTCATTCAGTTTGCCACGAACATTTGAATCTAGGTTGTTTGAACTTGCCTCAACAGCAGATAGTCTTCTAATAGGATCCGATGACTCAAGATCGAAAACGACTAACGCATTCTCTAAAGCTTTGAGAACGCTTTCATTCTCCTCTATATCTTGACGTGCGACTATCAGCGACCGTAACTTTGCATCGCCAGTTTTAACAATTGCTTCTATCGCTGCGACACGTCCATCGGAATCCCTGACATTCAACTGTCTCACGGCTTGAAGACTCTTGAGGTATCTACGAAGTTTGTTATTGACACTAATCTTCTTTGCCTCACGCCGCCCCACGATACCGAGATTTTCTCCCGTAGCAGCATGCTCGAGGTAAAAATCACCCCCCTTCAGTCGGGTTACAATAACAACGTCGCCGCTATTTTTCTTTGTATAGAGCTTACCTTCAATCAAGGCTGACAGAATAATATCTATTCGCTCATTTTTTAGTCCTGCTAACTTAGTTGCAGCTAGTTCTTTTTGAGCAAAAGATTTTACCTTCAGAGCGTCAATTGCCAACCCAAAATCCTCAGTTTCTGAACCAAGGGAGTTAGAATTGATGATCAGAACCAATATGACCACTAATACTTTGAACACACTCAAGATCGCACCAACACCATAAGCAGATGGAGAGGGCACCCCCTCTCCATACCACTTTTATATAGTCTCTTCTTTATTTGTAATTTTGACCTGAGCACTTGCTAGACGTGACATTGTAATTACCACAAGACAAAGGTTTCTGCCAAGAAGCGATCGTATCCTCAGAAACCGGCAAATAATCTGACCAAGCATCGCCCGGGACAGTTCCCGTAGTTTCCCAGACTGTATCAAACTGACCATCATCCTGAATCTCGCCTATTAATACTGGTTTGGTTATATGGTGATTCGGCATCATTGTAGCGATACCTCCCGAAAGATTATGGACAGCAACCCCAATTATTGCTTCCTGAACGGCTTCGGATTCTGTTGTACCAGCCTTCTCTACTGCTTCCGCCCACATCTTAAATCCAATGTAATGCGCTTCCATCGGATCATTCGTGACACGCTCCTCATCATCAATAAAGGCTAGCCAACTATCGATAAATTCATCATTAACCTCTGCATCAACGCTCATGAAATAGTTCCAAGCTGCAAGATGACCAACAAGCGGGCCCGTATCAAAACCTGAGAGTTCTTCTTCACCTACAGAGAAAGCAATCACTGGAATATCTTCTGCTGATACATCCTGATTACCCAACTCCTTATAGAAAGGTACATTTGCATCACCATTTATTGTGGAAACCACGGCCGTCTTCATCCCCTCAGACCCAAATTTTTTAATATCCGAAACTATGGACTGCCAGTCAGCATGCCCAAATGGCGTGTAGCTAATCATTATATCTTTCGCAGCAACACCTTTTGATCTCAAATAAGCCTCTAAAATTTTGTTCGTGGTTCTTGGATAAACGTAATCAGTGCCCGCAAGCACCCAGCGAGTAGCACCAACTTCATTCATTAAATAGTCCACCGCAGGGATCGCTTGTTGATTAGGGGCAGCTCCGGTGTAAAAAACATTTTTTGAAGATTCTTCGCCCTCATACTGGACAGGATAAAATAATAGACTATTCAACTCTTCAAATACCGGTAGAACAGATTTACGTGAAACAGAAGTCCAACATCCAAACACCACATCTACCTTTTCCTTTTCAATCAGTTCTCGTGCCTTCTCAGCAAACAAAGGCCAATTAGAGGCCGGATCAACAACGACAGCTTCCAGCTTCTTTCCTAAAAGCCCACCTGCAGCATTCTGCTCCTCTATCATCATCAAAATGGTATCTTTTAAAGTAGTTTCACTAATTGCCATGGTCCCCGATAGTGAATGTAGCACCCCAACTTTTATGGTTTCTGCAGCACAGACCACACTAGTACTCCAAGTTAAGGCAATTGCGACCAGCACTCTTTGCAAAGTCTTATACATATATCCTCCAATTAAAAAGCTATTTAAATAGCATGATTTATAAATATGGTTGAAACTGCAGTTGCAGTCTCAGTAGTAATCTGCCACTGAGACCCCGTCTAAAAGCTGCACTTACACATCGTAGTACCAGCAACAAACGGGCCAAAAAAAAAGGCGTACACCCCCCTCTATCTCCAATAAAATGCACCCATGTTGCGCTTAAACGTTCGATCACGCACTAAAATAGCAACCATTTTTACTGGTAGGCATTCAGCGCTTAAAACTGTGCCCACTTATTATTAATGTTATAGTGCGGAGCTTGCTAAGGTGGTTTCAAAAACCATAAATTGACCAGCGGTGAGGGTGTATGAGAATTCTGTTATCAATATCTTTATTGGTTTTTTGTTGTGGGGATGTTTTGTCCACCACGTACGATGGTGTTGTTGGAAAGCACGGTCTCGCGATGCATGGGGAAGTGAAATATCGATCGAACTTCCAATCATTCGAATATGTTAATTCAAAAGCACCTAAGAAGGGTACGCTTCGACTACACAGCATAGGAACTTTTGACAGCTTCAATAGCTTTATCGTCAAAGGCAATCCCGTAGCCAATATCGACCTTATCTACAATACTCTAACAACGAGCTCTGCCGATGAACCCTTCAGCCAATATGGCGAGCTAGCAGACGCTATCTATATGCCCAAGGATCGGTCATGGGTCGCATTCAAATTAAGACCTGAAGCAAGATGGCACGATGGAGAAAAAGTATCAGTAGATGATGTTATTTGGACATTTAACATACTAGTCGCAGAAGGTACGCCCTTTTTCCGTTTTTATTATGAAAATGTTCAGGATGTCATTAAAGTGGGTGAGAACATCGTCCGCTTCAACTTCAAAAATAGTGAAAATCGTGAACTCCCGCTCATTCTAGGACAACTAGTAGTCTTACCTAAACATTATTGGGAAGAACGTGACTTCAATAAAACGACTCTTGAACCACCACTTGGCTCCGGCCCCTATCGAGTAAAAAAATTCGAACCAGGCAGATCCCTCACTTTGGAAAGAAATCGCGACTATTGGGGGGCAGATATCCCTTCTCATAAAGGGAAATTCAATTTTAATGAGATTCGAATCGATTATTATCGTGATAATGATATTTCTTTAGAGGCATTTAAGTCTGGAGAGTATGACTATCGTTTAGAGAATTCGTCAAAAAACTGGGCCACTGGATATGATATACCTGCAGTAGCAAACGGTCTCATCACACAAAAGCTGTTCGAGCACAATCGGCCAGCAGGAATGCAAGGGTTTATTTATAATACTCGTCGTCCGATTTTTAAAGATGTTCGCGTTCGACAAGCTCTCGCTCTTGCCTTTGATTTTGAATGGTCAAATCAGAATCTGTTTTATGGCCAGTACACTCAATCGAGGAGTTATTTTGATAATTCAGAACTGGCCGCTGTGGGCCTTCCGAGTAACGAAGAGCTCGAACTTCTAGATCCATTGAAAGAAGACTTACCTCGGGACCTTTTTATATCGAGTTATTCGCCACCAAAAGGTGGTGGTCCAAGAGCTATGCGATCGAATCTGCGTAAAGCAAACCAGCTACTCAATGAGGCTGGTTGGATTATCGACGATGGTAAACGAATCCACCCAGAAACAAGCAAATCCTTCGAGTTTGAGGTTTTACTAGTTCAGCCTGGCTTCGAACGCATAGTCCTGCCATTTACCCGATATCTCGATAAACTCGGCATAGAAGCGACAGTCAGAACGGTCGACACTTCCCAATATCGACAGCGACTAAACACCTACGACTTCGATATGATCGTCTCTAGCTTTGGGCAATCTCTCTCCCCTGGAAATGAACAAAGATCATTCTGGGGCTCCAATACCGCTGCAATGGAAGGAGGTCGAAATTATATTGGCATTTCAAATCCAGCAATCGATATTTTGGTAGAACATATTGTCGAAGCGCAAGATAGAAAAGAACTGGTCACGGCAACTCGAAGTCTTGATCGTGCCCTTCAGTGGGGCCATTGGGTTATTCCGCATTGGCATATTGCCTACGACAGAATTGCATTCTGGGATAAATTTGGACGGCCAGCAAGCACACCACCAAATGGAGTTCAGCTAATGAATTGGTGGATTGATGAAGGGAAAGCATCGAACCTTTCGAACAAACTCGAGTCAGAGATATCTTCTCTTAGCCGTTAATATAATGTATCCCTACATTCTTAGACGCCTACTCCTCATAATTCCAACACTTCTTGGCATAATGGTTATCAACTTCATGGTGATCCAGTTTGTACCCGGGGGACCGGTAGAGCAAATGATCGCACAATTAACAGGAGATAATGTAGAGGCGACTGCGCGCTTTGGTGGAGGATCCCCTCAGGAGACGAGAGATACGTCTCAGTTCATCGAGCTTGGGTCCTCAACGAACTCACGTTATCGTGGCGCGCAAGGTTTACCTCCGGATCTAATACTAGAAATTGAGGAACAATTTGGATTAGATAAACCCGCGCACGAACGATTCCTAATAATGATTGGAAATTATGTAAGATTTGATTTCGGTGATAGTTATTTCCAAGATCGGTCGGTCGCCCAACTTTTAATAGATAAACTTCCTGTATCAATCTCACTGGGACTGTGGACAACCTTATTGGTTTATCTCATCTCCATTCCTTTGGGTATAGCGAAAGCAGTTCGGGATGGTTCGCGTTTTGATGTTTGGACATCTGGGCTAGTTATATTTGGTAATGCTATTCCGGGATTTCTTTTTGCCATCCTGTTGATAATTCTATTTGCGGGGGGACGCTATCTTGACTGGTTCCCTCTAAGAGGACTCGTTTCCTCAGGATGGGATACCATGAACTGGTTTCAGCAAATTCTAGACTACTTTTGGCATCTAGCACTCCCTATCCTTAGCATGGTGATTGGAGGTTTTGCCGGATTAACCATGCTAACTAAAAATTCTTTTATAGAGGAAATAAACAAACAATATGTCATTACCGCTCGGGCCAAAGGCTTGACCGAGCAAAGGACGCTCTATGGCCATATTTTTAGGAATGCTATGCTAATAGTTATCGCAGGTTTTCCATCAGCTTTCATCGGCATCTTTTTTACAGGATCCCTGCTCACTGAAGTCATTTTTTCTCTTGACGGTATTGGTTTGCTAGGGTTTGAGGCCGCTCTGACCAGGGATTACCCCGTAATGTTTGGCACTCTATTCTTATTTACGCTACTCGGTCTTTTAATGGGTATCATCAGTGACGTTATGTATCATCTCGTCGATCCAAGAATTGATTTCGATAGCAGAGAAACCTAAGGATGATAGGACAAAATTCAAAGTTCTTTGGTTTTCAGATATCTTCAGTAACCCAACGTCGTATTGATAATTTCAAACGAAATCGTCGGGGTTATTGGTCAATGTGGATATTCCTAGTGCTATTCGTTGTGAGTTTATTCGCAGAATTAGTGGCGAATGACAAACCGCTATTGGTCTCCTTCGAGGGAAATCTCTATTTCCCAACATTTATTTCGTATCCTGAAACCGAGTTTGACGGAGATTTTGAAACCGAGGCAGATTATCGAGACGAATTCGTAGCGGAACTTATTGAAGCAAAAGGCTGGATGTTTTGGCCATTAGTCCACTTTAGCTACGATACAATTAACTATGAACTTCCCTCGCCAGCACCTGCACCACCCAATCCGGTAAATTGGTTGGGCACCGATGATCAGGGTCGAGATGTTGTAGCTCGATTGATATACGGTTTTCGAATTTCAGTTCTATTCGGACTAATCCTAACAATATTAAGTGCTTTAATCGGTGTGACGTTAGGAGCCATTCAAGGCTTTTATGGCGGGTTGACAGACCTAATAGGCCAACGATTCATAGAAATTTGGTCAGGCATGCCAATTCTTTATTTACTAATTATTGTGGCGAGCGTCATAACACCAAACTTTTGGTGGCTTTTAGGACTAATGCTCTTATTTTCTTGGATGGGTTTTGTGGGTGTTGTTCGAGCAGAATTCTTACGAGCCAGGAATCTGGACTTTGTCCGAGCTGCCCGGGCACTTGGTGCAAGCGACAGAGTCTTAATCTGGCGTCATGTGTTACCCAATGCTATGGTTGCAACTATAACGTTTATGCCATTTACGCTATCAGCATCCATTACAACTCTAACATCTCTAGATTTTCTTGGATTTGGTCTTCCGCCAGGTTCACCATCTCTAGGTGAGCTTCTTAATCAGGGAAAGTCGAATCTACATGCACCATGGTTAGGTATCTCGGGATTTTTTGTCATCGCAATAATGCTTAGCCTCCTCGTATTCATGGGTGAATCTATAAGAGATGCTTTTGACCCCAGAAAAGTCTACAACTAAACCTTTTTTCCATCGTCAAGCATTGAGTCGAGATATATCATAAATTAATTTATTTAGAGAAAAAGTATGGAATCCATTATTAAATTGCTTAAATCACACACTAGTATTCGCAAATTTAAAAAACAACCTATCGAGGAATCTCTTCTACTCAGTCTGATAGAAGCTGGACAGAGTGCTGCCACATCAAGTTTTTTGCAAGGAACAACAGTCATTCGTATTCAAAACATGGAAACTCGTGGCAAAATCGCTGACCTTTGTGGTGGACAAACATACGTGGGGAGTGCAGCAGAGTTTCTTGTGTTCTGCGCTGATTTAAAAAGATCTAAGAGTTGCTGTAACAAGCACAAAGTTGAGTTCAATGGAGACTATACAGAACAATTTATCATAGCTACAGTTGATGTGGCATTGATGGCGCAAAGCATGGTGGCCGCAGCAGAAAGCTGCGGAATTGGGATTTGCTATATTGGGGCAATTCGTAACGATCCACAAAAGATAACGGAACTACTGAATATACCCAAACACGTCTACCCTGTCTTCGGACTGTGTCTTGGCTACCCGGATCAAGCACCCGAAGTAAAGCCAAGGCTTCCTCTCGAGGTTGTGTTAAAAAATGAAGTCTACGAAGACCTTGAGGATAACGCACTTATTGAGGACTACGATTCTAAAATAGAGGAATATTACGGAGAAAGAAGTGGTGGCGGACACGGAACGCCTTGGACTGCACAAATCGCCGGACTTCTATCGACTAAATCAAGACCGCATATGCGAGCCTTTCTCGCCAAGCAGGGTTTTAATTTTAAATAGGAACTACATACGCTCTTCGCGTAACGCATTCCTGCGAACCTTGCCTGCATCATCACGCAACGGTTCGTTAACGAGTTCAATAGACCGAGGTATCTTGTAGCGTACCAAACGCTCAGCCAAGTGACTAAGCAACTCTTGCTCAGTAACTATCTCGTCTGCTATATCGACAATCGCGTGAACAGTATTACCCAAGTCTTCATCAGGAAGACCAATCACCGCTGATGAACGAACGCCTTTTAGAGAATCGATAGCAGCCTCAACTTCAGCAGGATAAATATTTGCACCGCCAGAGAGAATCATATCAGTAAGACGATCTGACAAATAAAGATAACCATCCTCGTCGAAATACCCCAGATCACCAAGCGATTCAAACCCACCCTGTATAGACTTCGCTTCAGCACCGATATAACGATAGGTCGATCCAGGACCTGCCTTTGGTCGGATATAAATTTCACCGACTTTACCAAATGGAAGTTGCTTACCGTCTTTATCAAGAATAATAATTTCACACGTTTCATTTGGCCTTCCTACCGATCCTTTGTGCTCAAGCCATTCTTCACCAGTTATTCTTGTGCCGCCAACACCTTCTGTTCCACCGTATAATTCAAGAATGACATTAGCACCAAGCCAATTAATAAACGCCTCTTTGAGCCACGTCGGGCATGGGGCTGCCAAATGCCATAATGTGCGCAAAGAAGAGACGTCATATGAAGTACGCATATCTGTAGGCAAATTCCAAATACGCTGCATCATCGTGGGAACTAAATAAACAGTATCGATCTTCTCTTCTTGGAATATTCTCAGGGTCTGTTCAGCATCAAATCTTGTTGTAATCGTCACCTGGTTTCCTCTGAACATGGCTATCATCGCCCACATAAAAGGGCCATTGTGATATAGGGGTCCAGGAATAAGTACAGATCCTTGTTGCCGGAAGCGGAACTGATCATCATCAATATCCCACTCTGACGGAATAGTAGTTACTATTAACTTTGGGCGACCCGTACTACCACCAGATGTCATTGCTTTATAGGACCTCGCAGTCACTTCTGGTAAAGGATCATCTCCAAAAAGAGGATCTGAAAGGAAGCCAGCCTCCAGCGTGGTAAATTTGGGATGATCTTCCGGAGAAGTACCAAGCACCAAACTTGGATTAGCAAGTTCAATAATTTGCGTACGCTCAAATACTGGTAATTTTGCAGAGACGGGTTGAGGCGTGGCACCGAGTTTCCATATAGCGTAACACGCTTGAAAAAACTCGATACCATTGGGCAGAGCAACGGTCACAAAATCATTCTTCTTAACCCCTATCGAAGCGTATGCTCTCGCCAATCGATTGGTAGTCTTCTCAAGACCATGCCACGTAATGCATTCATGATCATGCTTAATAGCAGTCTCATCTGGCTGCTTAGCAGCCCAAAATGCAAGAATTCGAGAGAGGGAAATAATATTCATATAAAAATGTCCTAGAATTAATTGGCAAGATCACCAATATCGCCTCAAATTCTTTTGAGCTCATCAATGTGCGTTTCTGGCGTCAAACCCAGTCCCATACAGCCCACCACCGAATGCATTACCCCCATTTTTGCAACAGCCTTTACTCGTTCTCTCTGACGTTTCCGACCTGTCCGAAACATATGGCATTCTATCCCGATGGTTTCGGGATCACGACCATGCTCTTCTGCAGCGCGTCGCACAGTCTCAATATCCTCCCTAAGCTTAGGATGAAAAAATGGGAACCTCTGCTCTTCACTCAACATATTTTAGCTCCAGATATACTTAAAATGTAATACCCAAAGAAGAACAATCGGCATAGTTACTAGTTCGATTTTTACTGTGAAAAAATTCTGCCATAACGATCATAGCGTGAAAGGAATTGCCAAATGGTACTCGGCGCATCTACATCAGCTTCATTCTCTAACGGCCACCGATGAGCCAACCCGTCAAGCAGATAGAGTATTATCTCCGTATCATTTTGACAATCCAAATACGATGTCTGTGAGCCTCCTAACTTATCGTTAGTTAAATCAGGTAATATTTGGATCTCTGGTACTTCATTACATCTATTGTTTTGCCTCCAGTAGTCCATAACCTCGTCGATTGATTTCATAGTTTGATTCCCCAGATAGGGCACAACTTCGTCGTGACTACCATGAATCTGCATAATGGATATAGGTCGATCGGGTTCGCAAGAGTTATAGGTTTCTGGAGTCATTGATCCGGTAACAGATGCAACGGCCGCAATTTTTTCACTCAGATTACATGCTAGGTGATAACTCATAAAACCTCCATTTGACATGCCTGTAGAATAAATGCGGTCAGTATCTATGCGATAATTCACAGTCATAAAATCTATAATATCGTTGATAAATCCGACATCATCGGAAGTACTGCCGCGCGTCCATCCACCCACATTCCAATGTGTAGTACCTGCCGATTTTAATATAGAACCTTGGGGGAAAATTGCTATAAAACCCTCTTTACTAGCAACCTCCTTAAAGCCTGTGTATCTCATGTGAAAGACCGCGGTACTTCCATAACCATGGAGGCTGAATAATAGAGGCTGGTAATCTACAGTATTACTATAAGTTTTTGGTATGAAAATATAAAAAATTCGATCAAGTTCATCATTAATCGCAATGCAACGTTTGATGCTTGCTTCAACCTCTACTTGGCCATCTACAATTATGGTTTCAGAAGGAAGATCCTCACAGTCAGGTTCGAGCATTATTTTTCTGCTATCTTCTTCAGAAGTAGTAGTTAATTTAGGCGTTTCCCTTTCCAAAATTTGAGGACTAGAACCAGACTCTGTTGAGCCACCTCCACAAGAGGTAATAAAAAATAGTGTGAGAAAAATTACGATAGGTTCACTTAATAATTTCTTCCCGAACAAGATATCCAGCCAACAAATGAAAGGAGAAATAGAATACCACGGAAGATATGCAACGGTGCGACTACATTCGTGACGAATAATCCCAACTAGAAATCCAATCAGGTCTCAGCTCAATCAAGACTTCCTTATCCGCGCGATTCATCAACCAATTAGCGAGATCATTATTTGTGTCACCGAGATATCGATCAATTAACACCTGGAGCGTTTCTTTCGCATTATCTTTACCAAGAGTGACCTGAGCTTGTCCCCTAACCCCTCTATACGGCGTATTATTAGTTGATATCTCAAAAGCACACTTAGACGTTTTCTGTAGTATTTGTGAGAGACGACTAGAGCCCTGGGTGGCACCCATAATAATCTGAGAACCCTGATCAAACTTAAACCATATTGAACAAATCAGAGGACAATTATCAGCATTCGCCGCGATCCGCATCGGAACTTCTATAGAGTTCAAAAAAGAAAAAATTTCTCGCTCCTTCCAACTACTACTTCTTAGAACTTTCATACTAGATAAATACCATAGCTTCTATAAAAATCTACGTTAATTCAGCAAAAGTTCTTGCTTGATAGGATGGAAAAAGCTTGAAGCATCAATCAGGCTCTGTGCAGTTAGCGAAGCGACACCGTAGACTTCCGCAGTCACACCGTAAGATTGTTTAATTTTATCAAGCAACAATGCGAAATCTCCATCTCCAGACAAAAGAATAACGGTATCCAGTTTTTTTCTTACGGACTCGAGTACATCAATTGTTATGCCCACATCCCAATCACCTTTTGCTGAGCCATCTCTCCTCTGAATGTAGGACTTTAGTTTAACTGTAAAACCTATCTGACGTAATGCCTCTTGGAATCTGATTTGTTTTTCATGACCTCGGTCAATCGCGTAGGCATTCGCAATCGTGATATTTCCCTCTTCACTCAAACGTCGCCAAAGTTCTCTATAGTTAAATTGTCTATTATAAATATCCTTCGTTGTGTAGTAGATATTCTGCACATCAACAAACACGCCAATATTTTTCATAGCAATTTTCTTCTAGCGCCCGCCAGCCGCTCGCTGATTATTCCCTCTATCTGAATTAGACTTAGGCGGTCGAGATCGTCCATAGTACTTTTTTCTCTTACTATTTCTGCCGCGACTATTCACACTTTCTTCCGGTCTTCTAATCCTACTTTTATGTCCCACACTCGGAATAGCACGTGATTCTGGTAAAATATTCAGAGGCTCAAATCCTTCAAGCTCTTTTCTAACGATTTGTTGTTTAATCAGAACCTCAATATCTCGGAGTTGTTTTATTTCGTCGGCTGATACTAAGGAAACTGCTTCTCCTTCAAGTCCCGCCCTACCGGTTCGACCTATACGGTGGACATAATCTTCTGAGACCTGAGGAAGATCAAAATTAACAACGCGAGGTAATTGCGCGATATCAAGACCTCTTGCAGCAATGTCCGTCGCGACTAAGATATCAACATTGCCAAGTTTAAAATCATTTAGTGCTTTCGTGCGCTGAGACTGACTTTTATTTCCATGAATAGCCAAAGCTCGAATATTATCCTTAGCCAGCATCCTTACTAATCTATTCGCTCCGTGTTTTGTTCTACTAAAAACTAGAACCTGATGCCAACCTTCTTCTCTTATCAAATGACTTAGTAACTTCGTTTTTTGCGATTTATCAACAGGATACACATATTGCTTAACCGTATCCGCAGCTGTATTTTCCACAGCCACATCGACCTGCACAGGATTACGCAGCATAGTCTTAGCTAATTTTCTTATGTCCTTGGCAAAGGTCGCAGAAAAAAGTAATGACTGTTTGTTATTAGGTATATATCTCTGGATACGCTTGATATCGGGTAAGAAACCCATATCTAACATCCGATCTGCCTCATCTAGCACCAGTATTTCGATATCGCTGAAATCAACAGCATCCTGGTTATAAAGATCACAGAGTCGTCCTGGTGTCGCTACTAAAATATCAACGCCCTGACTAAGCTTTCGGATCTGTGGACCAATTTTTACACCACCAAATACCACAGCAGATCTAACTGACAAATATTTCCCGTAACTCGTTACACTTCCATGAATTTGAGCCGCCAACTCCCGAGTTGGAGTGATGATAAGCACTTTGGGATTTTTACTTACCTTTGTGGTCTTACTTAATAATTGTAAAATTGGTAGGGTGAAGGCCGCCGTTTTTCCAGTTCCTGTCTGCGCAGAAGCCATGAGATCTGCACGTTTGAGAACTGTTTCTATTGCTGCAGTCTGAATAGGCGTTGGGTTCACATACCCTTTTTCACGGATAGCGCGCATGATTGGTTTGATTAAACCAAGATCGTCAAATGTCATAGTTATTCCTGTAGGCTCGTTTTTAACTTGCCTGCTTATGCAAACGAAGAATAAATATTATTCTCGCTTGCCTCTTAAGTGCGAAGTTGCACTGTGCGGCATACAGAAATTGACACTTTCGAACGGTAACCCGAAGGAGGTTCGCTAATTCTTAGACTAGACGATGCAACTAACGATGACGCTGCTGACACCAAGTCAGCAGAGAGCAGTCTAGACAGCAACCTGAGGTAATGCAAGCAGTCTTCTAATTAACTCGATACAATATTTTCAGAAGCTTGTGTTCATTATTTATAACAATGTTAGAGAGCTCTAAACGCTGCAACCAAACCCACCCCTTGTACATCCTATTCTTACAGCATTACACTAAAGCTTTTTACGCCGAAATGGTTGAGTAGACTCATGATCTTCAAGGAAATCAATATTTTCATCTGGGATGTGATAAATAGGACCAATCAAGAAGATAAACGGGATAGAATCTGATATTAATTCTACCACCATAATATGCGACTTCTTTGCAAAGCAATAACCTGTAAAAAGTTAATAGTTACGGAAGCACTGTAATAAAAGTAATCGACTCAAAGTTATCAGATTGGGGGAATCATGAAGATATTTCTAAGTGCGATGATGCTAATCTCAGTACTGTCAAGTCATGCGCAAAACGAAGATGATAAGACGAACTCCATCAACGGGGAAGATCGAATATTTCTACATGGTGGAATTGAAAGAACTTATAAAATTTATAGACCAAAAAACCTACCCAGTAATGCACCAATGGTTTTTTTACTGCATGGACAAGGCTCGAGTAACAGATGGACTTATATCACTGGCTTTAATGAGCTCTCCGAAAAATATGGTTTCCTAGCTGTCTATCCGCAGTCCCATAAAAAAGAAGCCAGGCTCGATGGCGCCTTAGCGAAGCAAACTGGAATGCCCCAGCACCTGATACCGATGTTTGAAAAAATCGCCGAGTGCCAGAAAGGAGAACTCTTTTCATTTATGGCTATGGACTTCTCTTGTAAAAGTAACGGGATAGGCGTCACCCGAGTGGTGATGTGGAATGAAACGAATGAGGATAGCCTTTTTGATGGTCAAAGTGATATCGCATTCCTGACGTCCTTAGGTAGTACCCTACAAGAAAATTTTCAAATAGATCCTAGTAAAATTTATGTTGCCGGATTTTCAAATGGCGGCTTTATGACTTATTCTTTAATATGCCAAGAGAAGTCTATTTTCAAAGCAGCTGCCGTAGTAGCCGGCTTGATTGATAAAACCACTTTTCAGAATTGTACGCAGCGCACAACACCACTGATCCACTTCCATGGCGCTGAAGACTCTATGGTACCGATTGAGGGAAACAACACCCAGGGATCCCCGAGTGCGAAAGATATCGTTGAATATTTTGCATATCTCAACGATTCATTAATTATTGAGAAGACACAAGTCAATGCAAACACCCAACGAACAATCTATTCACCGCAAATTGGGGGAACTGAAGTCCAGTATTACCGAATTGAAAATCATGATCATGTGTGGCCAGGTAGGCCCAATGAAATAACAAAAATAATGGATGACTCTGGTCTTCATGCCACCGAACTGATTTGGGAGTTTTTCGCGAAACTATGATAGGTTGAGGTTTAATCCTAGCACTTATCTATTTAAAACCAATCAGACTCCTTTTATAGGGCTCCATATCAATACCCGGCCATCTTGATTCGGTAACCTCAATGGTGCGGGGCGTCCAGAACCGATCACCTGGAAGTGGAATGCCGAGACAAGCCAATTGCTCTGGGGCAGCATGAGGTATGAGATTTTGCCATGGACGTCCAGCCGCCGCTTGCCAGGTATGGAAAGCAATTTGATCATTACCCACCGCCTTAAAACCAACCGTCATTGAAAATCTTCGCCCACCCCGAAGAGTCAAATTCGTACCTCGGTGCATAGTGTCAATCCCGTGCGCAAGAAGTGAACCAGCTGGAACCGCGACGGTCTTTTCTCGATCGACAAGCGCATAATGTTCTTCGAGTTCTATACCCTTAACCGGAAAGTCGTGGCCGAGTATCTCCTTTGCATCCGATTTAGTTACGTAACGAAGCGCACCATGTTCAGTACTCACATCTGTCAGATAAAAAATAAAATCAACAGTGCGTAGTTCCTCTGCTTCAGCAGGACAGGTCAGGGTATGATTATTAAAATCACAATGAAAAGTCTGCTCGTAATCAGCTAACCCAGTATATTTTGCCCAAGTATGTGATTGATACATGTGCACCCCATCAACACCTAAAAGAGCCTTGGCAAAAGCTATTAGCTGCGGATGCAAGGAAATCAAATTCAGCTCTGCCGAACCATCATAGGGAAGTGTATCCATAATCTTAAATCCATCGCTCTTTAATTTCCGAAGATTTTCATCATCCGGAGAGACAACAAGCGCCTCATCTTGACCGGGAGGAGGAGCGACTGAACCATAAAGCTTTTCAAAATCAGACAAGAGAGGAAGATACTCTTCCTTCGTAAAGAAATTTTCAATAATACAAAATCCATCCTCTCGCCATTGCCTAATATGGTCTTGACTGAATCTCACTGACTATCTCCATATCTTAAAACGAATCATGAACATTGATATTACTGGCTTTTTCGAAGCGAAATTTTATAGGAAATATACATTCCTAAAAAAACCAAAAGGGTTATCAGAGGCAGGGTAAAGAAGTAGGTTCTTGGACTGTGGAATGCTCCAACCAATCCGCTAACACCCGATGTGGCAAGGAAGAAAAATGCTGGAGGCAGCAGCACAAAATGAAGGAAAGAAAACCAGTTTGAGAACAGGTAGGACCAAAAGGTTTTTTCAGTTCTAGACACCGTACAGAGAAGACCCTTTCAAAGGGATCAGAACTTGTTCTAATCCCCTTGAATTTGTATTACTAAGCCTGCTGCTTCGTATCTTGCGTAGCCGCGTACCAAATAGCTAAACCGAATGCAGTCTTATTAACGAGATCTGCAATATTGTATAAAATATTTAGACTATCGTTATCTACGCCGCCAGCGAGGTAACCAAGGGCATACCCAACCGGATAAATTGCCCAACCAACAGTTACGATAAGTCGCAGCCAATAAAATGCCATTTGGCTAGCAGCGTTACCGCTCTCCGCAGAGACCTTGCTCGCTTCACCAAAGAAGATCAAGTAGATGATATAGAGCCATCCTGCCATGCCGATAACAAAGCCTATTACTGGCGGAAGCATTCCTGTCTCACCAGCATAACCGCCTAAGAGCATCACGATGGACGCAATCAGGAGTTGCCAAAACAAACCAGTTCGAACGGCGGTTACGGCAGCTAGAATTAGGTAAAATTCAACAATTTGAAGTGGCACCGTGATCAACCAATCAATGTATCGATATACTGTTGGAGAATCGTCAGTTGCAACCCATATTCCTCTCATGTAGAGGTAGTGCCAAAACGCAACACCTGTCACTAAGCCAGCAACTGTTAGCGATGTTCTCCATTTAACCGCAACGTCACCACGTTCTATAAAGAAAAATACCGTTGACGCAAGCATGATTGCTGTTGCTAGCCAAAATGAGATACCGACGAAATCATCAGCCTTCAGAACCATAACGTCTGCACCATATACTGTTCCACTCCCTGACAGAGTCAGCAACAATGCTGTCTTCAGGAAAACCTTCATATTCAACATTTTTTATCCCCACTGAATAACGAATTTTATTTAACGCGGCAGGGGCTTTATCAAAGCCAAAACTCCACCACTCCTATTCCCTCAAACCAATAGTTTCTCATTAACTAACCGTATTGAGAAAGAGTTTTTTTAAAAAATTGGGGTAATTTGCTATCAATTCAGGAAATACAAAGATCGATCACTTTCACACAAACCACTTATAAGCGTGTCATTTGATCATGGCCGTTTCTCCGCAGGATCTAACGCTGGGTAATCATGTGGGCTCCACTTAGATAGAATACCCAAATCATTACCTTCACGTTGCCAATTATCTATGCCCTCTCTTGTCTCAATAAGGTCCCAGGCCAGGAGGGAATCGGCATTATCTTTGAGTGTTTGCTCCACTGTATGTGGCCTTAAGCCCAGTTGGGTAATGGCTTTCTCCAGGAAGGCTATAGGCCCTCGCCTAAAGTTTCCATCTCTCCAGTTACCTGCTATTCCCATACCCGGATATAATCGTTGCAGGTGTGCTTGAACCTCTGGTTGCGTGAGCATACCAGATTCATCTTTAGCGCACAGATTATAGCGTTCACCATTATGATTATCTGGGCATTCAGCGATCAGTCGTTGCGCCTCAGCAACGTCACGCACATCAGTAATATTCCAGAACATTCTTGGATGACCATAACCAGACATCATATCACCGACTCTCGTCTGCCATGTCCAGGGACGCATATGTGTTTTTGACAACAATGGTCCAATCACATGACATGGACATACTCCAAAAGCCTCGAAATTATTTTCTTGGGCCGATTTATAAACAAAGCGTTCGGAATCCACTTTTGTCATCGCATAAGCAATCTCGCGATCTTTAGCAACCACCTTCTTGATCCATGCTTTTTCAGGAGGACGCAGATCCTGGTTCATATCTGCCCAGGATTGCTCTGTGAAGGGCTCATTGTTATGCGGATTGCTGACGGCCGCAAAGGAACTTGTATAAACAAGGCGTTTCACGGTTCCTGCCTTCTTAATTGATTCAATTAACATCTGAGTGGCAATGAGGCCCCCGTCATAGACCTTCTGAGGAGTGGAGCCAGCCAAGTTACCCATTTCCGCAGCTGCATGAAAAACGCCAACACACCCTTTAAATACCTCATCGTATATTCCAGGGACAGCCATATCACAGGAATACAATGCGACCGATCCTGGACCAATACCGTTCATAAGATTTAGATGCGCCACGTTTGATAGTCGGCTTGCATCTCGCACGCAGGCGCGCACTTGATATCCGTGCTTCACCAGCGTTAGTACGATGTGCGAGCCGATATAACCTGCCGCACCAGTTACTGCTACGGGCCCATCGTTAGGTCCAATTGCGGTCATTTTTTATTCTCCCCTTTTTAGTTTTGGTTAAAATTCAGATTGAGTCTTTCAGGCTCCAATTGAAGAACCTAATCATGATGAGCGTAAAAAAACTTTACCAAAAACAAATACCTTAACTAAAAGGCACGCTCTTACCAAGTTAGGCCTAGTCCTAGAATATCTGAAGAACTATTGACCAACGAACCCTGGCCAGCTCTCTAAATAAGTAATAAATTTTTTTGAAACGCCTTCAGACTCAAGATGCTCACGGCTAACCGGGTTCTCTACTGGCCTAAATTCTTTTTTTTGAAAGAATCTATTTGGGAAGTCATGATGCAAAATCGCCGCACGCCCTAGCATGATCCAATCAACATTTTCTTGCATAATTGCTTCTACTTCGGCAGGGGTCCGAATTTTACCTGCAACACCTAACTTAACATTCTTACGATTAAGTCTAGTAAAATAAGACATCAATGTTTGACCTTGGAACGCCTCTTCAAGCGGTTCTTTGAATACGTCCCATAAGGACATATCGAGAAAATCAATTTTCTCTTCCATCATTAGCTGTTTAGCTAATGCAATCGATTCCTCAAGCTTGACAACCCCTTCAGGTGATAACCGGACGCCAACAATAAAGTCATCACCGCAGCGTTCACGAATGCCGTCGATAATTCGAAAGAGAACGCTTGCCCTATTATGAAAGCTTCCGCCAAATTCATCCTCCCTTGAATTGGTTTTCGCGCTCAAAAATTGGCAAATCATGTACCCATGCGCTCCATGCAATTCGACACCATGAAAGCCGGCTTTTTCAGCACGAACCGCACCCTCCACAAAATCTTCAATAAGGAGTATCACTTCCTCATGGGATAGTGCGCGCGCACCCGTTTTCTTATCACCCGACGGAGAAACTGGTATTTCCCCAATCAGATCAGCTAGGGTTTTTTTTCCGGCATGGTGAAGCTGAAGAATAGAAATACTGCCCTCTTCATTAATACCCCGTGCAAGTTTTGTCAGACCTTCTATGTGATCATCAGAAAAAATTCCTAACTGACCAGGAAACCCCTGTCCTACAGCTTGCACATGCGTCGCACATGTCATTACAAGGCCAAAACCACCTTTCGCACGCATTGTCAGCCAATGATATTCCTCTTCAGACAATATGCCGTCTTCATGACTCTGACAATTTGTTAGAGGCGCGAGCATAAAACGATTTTTTATCTTGGGTCCACGTAGAAAGCTGATTGGATTATTGATTTTTGGCATTAATATCTCAGATTGGCTGGTAACAAACCGCAATGTAAAAGCGAAAAAATAGGCAGAGCCTTATCCCCACATATTAGTTCCACCACAGATCGTATGGGCCTGGCCAGTAATCCAAGCAGAAGCATCTGAAGCCAGAAAAACCGCAATACCCTTAAAATCTTCAGGCTCACCCAATCTACGCATGGGAGTCCCTTCATTCGCACGCTTTGCTGCCTCGGGATTGTCCCATAAAGCCTTAGCGAAATCCGTTTTCACGAGACCTGGACATATAGCATTCACACGAATGCCTTTTGGACCAAGTTCCAGAGCCAGGTTTCGAACCAGCCCAATATCGGCCAGTTTCGATATATTGTAGGTGCCGAGGTTTTCGGAACCACTGAATGCCCCCACGCTAGCTGTGATAGCTATCGAACCTTTACCCTTCTCTACCATGTCAGGCGCAACCATTTTCGCAAGCCACAGATTTGAGCGAACGTTTGACTCCATAGTCTTATTATAAGCCTCATCGGGGATATCTAACATGGAGCCGTAGTATGGATTTACGCCAGCATTAGCAATCAAAATATCAATTTTCCCCAGCTTCTCATGAGTTTGATCGACAAGCGCCTGTAATTGCTCCTTGTATCCAATATTAGATGCGATAGCAACCGCACTACCCTCTCCACATTTCTCGTTAATTTCAGCAGCTGTTTCTTCACATTGATCAAGCTTACGGCTGGAAATAACAACCTTTGCTCCATGTTCTGCAAGACCCTCAGCCATAGATTTGCCCATGCCTTTTGAAGCACCGGTGAGCAGGGCTACTTTCCCCGTGAGATCGAACAGAGATGTATTAATCATTGATATATTTCCTTATTTAGAACTAAAAAATTAATATAGTGTATGTAAAATATCACCCTTTCCACATGCACAGCTTTACAAAGAATCTCTCAGCTTCCATTCGATTGCTTCATGGTAAAAGATGAACACGTGTACCCTACCAAAACCGATCGAAGAAAAACACGTTTAGAAATATCGGCGAGGATAGATACCAATGTTATTTCTAACCGCTAGTTCGTCCATTATTATCGAAACATTAGCTATCACGCACACAATCAACGATGGGGCGACCAGTAGTTTCGTCTATCAGATTTAAATTGATACCTACGAGGGGGATGAGGTAAAGGGTCCTCGGTGCGCAATGTCCAACCGAGCAACTCGGCGAGCAGCGCAGATTGAATCTCTGCATAGTCCGGATGGTCGAACAAGTTATGAAGCTCAACCGGATCATCTTCTAGATGATAGAGCTGACCATGTTCTTGCATATCGAAGATTAATTTCCAGGCACCTTTGCGTACCGCCCGCATAGTGCCACTCTGTGACCAACCATTTAACTCATCAAAACCTATTTCTGAATGAATTGAATCCTTATTAGGGTCAAATTCCTCCTCATCTGTGTAGTGTAAACCTCCAAAACCATGTTCCGTGTATGCACTGCTGAACTCAGCCTCGGGATATTTTTCTCCGGTTAATAGCGGCCATAAGCTGCGGCCCTGCACCCCCGCAGGAATATCTAATCCTATCGCTTCACACAAGGTGGGCATAAGGTCAGCGGTCGAGATATGCGCCGGATGAGGCTCGGAGGATCGAATGATATCTGGACCGACAAAAAAGAAGGGCACCCTAATCAGCACCTCTGGCAACTCTGCACCCTTACGCATCAAACCATACTCACCAACATAATCACCGTGGTCTGAGAGAAAAATCAAAATCGTATTAGTCTGGAGATCATGCGCACCTAAGTAATCCCAGAAACGCCGAACCTGATCATCGATAAGTCTAAGCATGCCGAAGTAATTCGATCGTGCTCGAGGAACTTGCTCAGCATAGTCAGGGAATCCGATCTCACCAATATGCCTTAGCCATTGGTACTTAAATCCTTTTACCGCTAATGCAGATTCATCAGACATTGTTGATGGTAATGTTTCAGGAGGGAACATCGAATAGTATGGATCGGGAACCTGATAGGGATTATGTGGCTCCGGAAATGACAACCATAGGAAGAAAGGGTCAGCTTGACTGTTTTTAAGAATGCTATCAATCCAATTAGTGGCAGCAGTTACAGCTCTATATGGACATTGAAGACTAAAATCAAAAGGCGTTGGTTCAAAAGCCGCC
Organism: Gammaproteobacteria bacterium; assembly: GCA_002690865.1. Classification (GTDB taxonomy): domain Bacteria; phylum Pseudomonadota; class Gammaproteobacteria; order Pseudomonadales; family Azotimanducaceae; genus UBA7455. The sequence continues at coordinate 114,785 of NZGG01000019.1, forward strand.
CGCATTTTCAGGCTAGCTAAGTATCTGTCAAACGCTACTTCATCGACTGTACGGTTTTCGCCCAAACCACCGTGATGCCCCATAGAGAAGTAATAATCCATTTTAGACGCATTAACATGGGAATGATTTTTCCCACATAGCGCTGTTTGAAATCCGTTGTCACGCAGGATGTCATACAAATCTGACTGGTAGAATGCATCGTTCCCATTGTGATTGGTCCTAGCGCGTGTCGCACTAGGATAGCGGCCCGTCAACATGCTTACACGAGCAGGCAAGCATGCTGGCATCGTAGTATACGCTCGATCAAACCAAGTTCCTTCTTTAGCCAGGCTATCCAAGAAAGGGGTAGTATCTAAGCTAAACCCTTCTCGTTTCGAAACATCAGCTCTTTGCTGATCCGTCATGATCACAACAATGTTTGGCTTCATATTCAATTCTTGTTTATGGCCTGCAGAATGGCTTTTTGAAAATCTTTGTACACATTTCCTCCTCTCGGCTTAGCAGGAAAATAAACCGCGACTAGTTCGTTTTCAGGATCAGCCCACGAATCTGTCTGGGTTGCGCCAGCCCATCCAAAAGAACCCTTACCTCGATAATTCCTCGATAGATTCGAATCTGTTACAACACTCACGGTATACCCCATTCCAATACCTTTAATACCTTTGCCATTTTGCTCAAAAAGATCTCCCGCCTGATTACGACTCATCAGATCAACGCTATCCTGACTGAGCACACGCTGTCCGAATAGCTCTCCCCCATTAAGGAGCATCTGCTGGAAATACAAGAAGTCCTCCGCCGTGCTGGATAACCCAGCACTTGCAGAGATATAACTAGTGGGCATCAACCAGTCCTTCGATTTTTTGGCAGCAATACCTGTATAAACGAAAGCTTTGGATCTCTTGTCATTGGGCACATGGAAGAAAGTATTATTCATTTCCAAAGGATCAAAAATTCTTTCCTGCACAAACTCGTCAAAGGCCGTTTTAGAAACGATTTCAATTACTCGGGCTACAATATCAAGGCCTAAGCTGTACTCCCAATGTGTACCTGGTTGAAAATTTAGAGGTACCTGCGCAAGCTTTGGAATGTATGTAGCAAGCGTATCGCTCTTCTTCGGCTGATCGGATGGCCGGAGCTTTCCAAGTCCAGAGGTATGCGTCAGTAGGTGGTGGATTGTCACCGGGGATTCGAGGGGCACTAGCGTCGGCTCTGGCCTCTGACCCTTCTTTTTAACCATTAATTTGGCTTTCGTTCCATCTTTACCTTTCGGGCTAAAAGATTTATCTCGAACAGCTACTTTCATATCCGCAAATTCAGGGATGTATTTTGAAACTGCATCACTGGCTTTTATTAAACCATCGTCGATCGCTATCATTGCAGCGACCCCGAGAACAGGCTTTGTCATTGATGCAATAGCAAAAATCGTATCAGTTTCCATCGCTCGCCCTTGAATAGAATCCATCTCGCCATGCGTTGAGAAATGGACAACCTTACCGCGACGAGCCACAACGGTGACCCCACCCTGAATATGGCCCAAATCCATATGTTCTTGCATTAACTCATCGATACGATTAAGCCCATCAGTCGACATACCAACTAGCTCTGCATTCGCAACCGGCATTTTCTTTGGGATATGACTTGGTTCAGCAGACGCAGTGAAACCATAAAAAGATGCTAAAAGTAGAAAAACCGCTTTTTTATAATTCAGCAGAAATTCCGCAAGAGAACCTTTTTTAAGCAAGTCTTTGGAATATCTTTTCGAGTAAATTTCACATCGCTTTAAAGAAACCATATATTTAGACCTTATTCGTAAGGGGCAAGGATTGACTGAAATCTCGTTATTGCTTTAATCGATTTAAAATATAACTAGTCGGTTACGTTGTCTACTATTTAGCAATTCAAACCACGTAATCTGGTAGTATTTTAAACATCAATTATCAATTGAAGGAATACTAGATGGCAAGTCGCAATCCAAGCAGGCCAAACCTTCTCTTCATACTGAGTGATGATCAGGGCGCCTGGGCAATGGGTTGTGCTGGCAATAAAGAAATACGTACACCCAATCTAGATCGGTTGGCACATGAAGGTATTCGTTTCGATAATTTCTTTTGTGCGTCCCCGGTCTGCTCTCCCGCAAGGGCGTCAATTTTAACGGGAGCAATTCCTTCCCAGCATGGAGTTCATGATTTCATTTCAATGCCTCACGACAAACAAGGTCGGTCAAAACCCGGTTCTCCCGCAAACAGTATCCGGTTTCTTGAAGGTATCACCTCTTACCCAGAGTTACTTGCTGATATGGGATATCGAAGCTGCCTGTCGGGAAAGTGGCATCTGGGTGACGCTAGAGAAGCTAGCTGTGGTTACGAGGATTGGCACCCCATGCCATATGGGCAATGCAGTTATCGCGACGTACCCATGGTAGAGAACGGTGAACATACCTGTATCGAGAACACCTATGCGACAGACCTCTTTACCGACAATGCTCTCAATTTCCTCGAAGACCAAGTCAGCGAGGAGGTGCCATTTTGTCTCAACGTTAGCTACACGGCTCCGCACAAACCATGGGGTAGAGAGCATCACCCGGAGGAACTGTGGGATGATTACTACAATAACTGTCCATTTGAAACAACGCCGGGGCCTGAAGAACCAATAGCCTCAGGATTTCAGCGTTACAGTTTTTTATCCCCGGGCGATGCTGAAGAAAGAAATAAAATTGACTCAGCAGAGTTGCGGCGACAAGACCTTGCCGGGTACTTTGCATCTATAGAAGCAATGGATATTAACATAGGCCGTTTACTGGACTGGCTGGAGAGGAACGAACTAAGGAATAACACCCTCATTGTGTTTATGGGTGATAACGGGATGAACACTGGACATCATGGTATTTGGGGGAAAGGAAATGGCACTTGGCCGCAGAACCTATTCGACACTAGTGTCAAGGTGCCCTGTCTAATTAGCCGTCCAGGCCACGTGCCAGAAAATAAAGTTTCTACTGCATTGCTAAGTCAGTACGACTGGCTCCCAACAATAATGGACTATGTAGCTAATTTAGAGTCCACGCCCAACAATTTGCCAGGACAATCATTTGCCCCCATACTTAGAGACGATGAGTGCGAAGAGCGTGATCGCATATTCGTATTCGATGAGTATGGACCAGTTCGCATGATCCGATCTGAGGAATGGAAACTTGTCTGGCGTTATCCAGCAGGGGCACATGAACTTTACAACGTCAGCAATGATCCTGGTGAGCGCGTTAACCTCTTTAACGAACCCGGCTTTGCAGATCTCATAGGTAAAATGCGCCGGGAGCTGGATGATTGGTACGCCACCTATATTGATCCCAACATAGATGGTAGCAAGCTACCTATCACAGGCTATGGCCAGCGAGAACGAGCATCGTTAAAAGACGCATTTAACCACCGATTCCAGATGGCGGATCCCAAGCTTTAAAATATTAAGCTAATGAGTCCTTCTTGATTCAATTATGATTGTGAGAAATCAAGTCAGGTTTGCTTCGGTATTCCCGCTATGACAGAAGCTCTTCGAAAATACTCGGAGACCAACAACGGTATTGTTGATCTTGAGATCCTTAAGCCAGATCAGATCAACGAAACAGTAAAGAATTTTTATAAAGATGGTTTTATCATGGTCCGTGATATCTTGAGTTCGGAGCAGGTTTCATTTTTACGTGCGGGCTGTGAACGAGAAATGTTAGACATTTATTCCGAATCTAGCGTGACTGCTTGAGCAAATACTCCTCATATGTGCCCTGGAAATCATTAAGGCGCTGATCCTTAATCTCGATAACTCTCGTTGCGAGAGATGATACAAACTCTCTATCGTGACTTACAAAGATCAATGTGCCCTCATAATTTTCTAATGCCAGATTAAGCGCCTCAATGGCTTCCATATCGAGATGATTCGTGGGCTCGTCCAACAGCATGACGTTGGGTGCTAACATTATTAACTTACCGAATAAAAGGCGATTCTTCTCTCCCCCAGAACAAACATTGACAACCTTATTGAAATCTTCAGATGAAAATAACAACCTTCCCAGCGTAGCCCTAACAATCTGCTCATCATGCCCTTCATTTCGCCACTGACTCATCCAGTCGAATAGGTTTAGATCCGATTCAAATTCAGCATTAGTATCCTGGGGACAATAGCCAAGAGAAGCATTTTCTGCCCATTTTATGATGCCCGATTCTGCTTGAAGGTCAGCCATCAGACATCTAAGCAGTGTTGATTTTCCAGCACCATTCTCGCCAATAATAGCTAACCTCGCACCAGCTTCAAGAATTATATTCCCGTCCACAAATAAGGTTTCATCCTCAAAACCATGACCAAGACCCTCAATAGTTAAGGCAGCTCGATGCAATTTAGAGTCTTGCTCAAACCGAATATAGGGACTCACTCTGCTCGAAGGCTTAATATCTGCAAGCTCTATCTTTTCTATTTGCTTTGCTCTCGAAGTAGCTTGTCGTGCCTTGGACGCATTGGCAGAGAACCTGCTCACGAAGTGCTTCAACTCCGAGATCTGTGCTTTCTTTTTTGCATTTTCAGACTGGACTCTCTCTCTTGCCTGAGTAGAAGCCATCATAAAATCATCATAATTTCCCGGATAAACTTTAATAGTTCCATAATCTATATCAGCCATATGCGTGCAGACTGCATTTAAAAAATGCCTGTCATGGGAAATAATGACCATTGTACTTTTTCGCTCATTCAACATACCCTCGAGCCACCGGATCGTATGGATATCTAGGTTATTGGTTGGTTCATCAAGGAGCAGGATATCTGGGTCTGCGAAAAGAGCTTGCGCTAACAATACTCGCAATTTCCAACCTGGTGCCACTTCACTCATTGGACCATAGTGGAGTGACTCATCGATACTTGCTCCGGACAAAATCTCGCAAGCTCGGCTTTCAGCGCTATACCCGTCCATTTCCGCAAACTGGACTTCGAGATCCGCTACTTTAATCCCGTCTTCTTCGGTCATCTCCGACAAGCCATATATCCTGTCACGCTCTACCTTGATTTCTGCTAATTTTCTATCGCCCATTATGACTGTATCAACAACACTAAATTCTTCATAGGCAAACTGATCTTGACTAAGTTGACCAATACGAAGATTTGAATTAATTGACACATTGCCAGAAGTCGGCTCAAGCTCTCCACTTAGAATTTTCATAAAAGTTGACTTACCACAGCCATTAGCACCGATAAGGCCATAGCGGTTTCCTTCTGTAAATTTAACAGATATGTTTTCGAACAAAGGCTTGGAGCCAAACTGAATAGTAATATTTGCTGTAGTAATCACTCTAATGTCCGCTTTACGTTGGATTATTGGGTATTGGTCTGAGCATTTTTCGATCGCACGATAAAAGGTTAGGAGAGATAAAACAATGTTCTTTGTTAATCTTTAGATCTTTGCGAATTATTGAGCGCAACTTTCCTTTTCCGTTTACCCTCTTTACCTTTTGCATCCGACACTTTTTTATTTCTCTTTTTATTTCTCTTCTTACCTGTCGCCACCTCGACCATTTCTTGAGTTTTAGCACCAGATTCCGATAAAACCTTTGTAGAGGCAGTGAGATCATCACGACTTGTCTTGACCCTGGTTATATCGAGCTTTTGGCCACGTACCCATACTTTTTTAAGATCATTAAAAACAGCCTTAGGCATACCCTCCGGTAATTCGATAAGGCTAAACTTATCCCTAATATCAATGTGGCCAATATTTTCTGCATCAAGTCCAGCTTCGTTCGCAATTGCACCAACGATATTACCAGGTTGCACGTCAGCATCATGCCCAACTTCAATGCGAAAGAGCTCCATACCCTTTGCTGGTTTTTTTAATTTGTTTCTTCTATTTCTGGATTTTCGACCAAAGGACGCCGACCCTGTATCGGACTCAATATTTCGTTCTTTCCGTCTTTTCTTTTCCTGTTCTAGAAGAAGTGGTCTATCTCCTAAAGAGAGTTTCGCGAGAGCCGCTGCAATTTCAATCGCTGATACATCATGCTCGAGTTCATATGATTCGAGAACACATCGCATGAATTCAAGTGAGCCCCCCGCAAGAACATCAGTAATACCCTGTTTAAACTTAGCAATTCTCTCCTCATTCACCCGCTCTACACTAGGCAACGTCATTGCCTCTATTTTCTTACGTGTAGCCCTTTCAATAGCGACCAACATTCGCCTTTCTCTTGGAGAAATAAAAAGAATTGCTTCACCTTCTCTGCCTGCTCGGCCCGTACGGCCAATACGATGAATATAGGCTTCCGCATCATAAGGGATATCGTAATTTATAACGTGACTAATCCTGTCAACATCGAGACCTCGCGCTGCAACATCAGTCGCTACCAAGATGTCAATAGAGCGCTTTTTCAGTCGGCCAATCATTTGTTCTCGATTCTTTTGAGGCATATCTCCATTAAGAGCCTCAGCAGCATAGCCCCTAGCTTTCAAACGTTCGGCAAGTTCGGTGGTGGTGATTTTTGTCCTTACAAAAAGTAAGACCGCATCAAATGCTTCTACTTCTAGAATTCGAGTCAACGCATCTAGCTTATGCAGGTTACTAACTAGCCAATATCTCTGATTGATAGACTCTGCTGTCGCAGTTTTAGCCTTGATCTTGATATTACGTGGCTCTCTAAGAAATCTATTCGTAATCTTTTGAATTTCCTTGGGCATCGTCGCCGAAAACAGCGCAATCTGACGATTACCGGGAGTCCGCTCCATGATCCACTCAACATCTTCAATAAATCCCATACGAAGCATCTCATCCGCTTCATCCAGCACTAGAGTATTTAAATTATCCAGCTTCATAGTCCCTTTACGAATATGATCCATAACCCTTCCTGGAGTACCAACCGCTATGTGCACCCCACGTCGCAGTGCACGAATCTGTCCTGAATACTCTTGCCCTCCATAAACAGGAATGACATGCAACCCTTTCAAAAACTTAGCATATCGCTGGAACGCTTCCGCCACTTGAATCGCTAGTTCCCGTGTTGGAGTAAGTACAAGCGCCTGCTGATGCGTCTTACTGATGTCAACATTTACGAGGAGAGGCAAAGCAAAAGCTGCTGTTTTACCTGTACCCGTAGGTGCATGACCGATTAGATCATGACCTTCTAGCAAAGGCGGAATAGCGCTGGTCTGAATAGGCGAAGGGGTCTCGTAACCAACCTCTTGAAGGGCTCGAATCAATGATGATGGCAATCCAAAAGACTGGAAACTTGGAACCATTTCGGATTTTGACATAACCACCTCGGAGAACCAGATACCAGAAGGGGCATCCGTGAGGCCGCGAGTATAGTTTGCCCGAAACAAAAATCAATCTATATCAGAAGTCTATAGCTATAATCTCTAACTCCTGCCGTTCATATTGAAAACTGTTTATATCCTTAGTTCTGTTTAAAGAGATCTGCTCCTCAAAGGGAAATATCTTGTCACCAACCTCTAAGGATTCACCAAAATTTTTTAAATATGATAACCCTGATTTGATCAACTGCTGGTAGACAATTACCTATCGAGTAATCTAAATCCGAATGGTGATAGCGACGATATTATGAAAAGGAATGAAACAACAACGGTTTTGACCAAGCTATTGAGTGTTTTATAAGTTCCGTTAAAATTTACGACAAATATGTTAAATGATCACCGCTCACATTCATTTTTTTAAATTAATCTTTTGTCGTTATGCTGACCCCAAGATCGGGAGGACTAAATGCCAAAATCTATGTCTGAAAAAGAAGCTATTGCTTACATAGATACAAAACCGGGTTGGGCTATGCTGTCTACTATCGGACCTGATGGTTACCCACATACTGTGCCTGTCGGGTATTTCAGGGTAAATAATAAAATTTACATGGGGTGCAGGGATAATACTCAAAAGATTGTAAATATAGAACGCAACCCAAAAGTCTCTGTTAGTCTTGAGAGTGGATCCACCATGAATGATTTAAAAGGTGTATTGTTAAGAGGTAAGGCACATGTCATCCGTGATGACAAAAATCGATTGGCCATCTCGATTCAAGCAGCACAATCTCGTGGAGTCAAAAAAGTGGACTTCCCGAAAACTGTTAGTCCTAATTTGGTCTATATAGAGTTCAGAAATTTTAAGATAACTTCATGGAACTATCGATAAGAGATACCGACAAAAAAACTTAAACAAGCTTTTCGAAAAGTTTTCTCGCACACTTTTGGTTCTCAAACTTTGTCTTTGCGGTCCGAATTAACCGCACGGCTAGATCATCTTGGTCTACATCAGAAAGTTTCCTAGCTTTTTGGACCCAATCCGTTCTAATACTAGCCACACCTTTAAAAGCGCCTGCAATAGCACCCCCCATAGTAGCAATCGTATCTGTATCGCGACCAAAGTTTGCCCCGAAAGTAACCACATCCTCTAAATTCCCTTCCGCCAACATGAACAATGCCAGTGCAATGGGTACGGTTTCGCGAGCGTCGCAAAAAGGAACTCGAAAAAAACGTTTCTCCCTCTCATAAACTGCGGCCCGAAACCCTTTATAGGACTTGCTTGTTAAGGCAAGATCAATCACCTCATTAATGAGATCCAGCATCTCACTACCGCTAAGCGGAACCACCGCCTCACGTGCACAATCTACTATCGACTGAACTGAAGCATCTGGGTTGTAAGCCTCGGCTACAGCAGCAGCCATAGCAGCAGTACCGTCCTGGCAAAAAGAAACATCGTGAGTATGAATAAGGCTCGCCAAATTATAAGCTTGCGCCGCCGCTTGAGAAGGATTGCACGCATTAACTATACCCACTGGCGAGATACACATGGCAGAGCTTGAACTAGCCATGTTTCCCAGTGCTGCCATTCTAGGATTTCTCGCCCATCGAAGCTTAGCTGCAGTATGAAGGACCGAAGGAAAGAATTTCGAAATCTTCGTACCGAAAAAATCGTCCCAGTGATCGATCCAAACTTTAGCCCAATCATCATATGTTGCCTCACCGTTTGTCCTGATCAGAGCCTCAGCCACCAAAATCTTCATTACGGTGTCATCAGTACCATCGCAATCAAAGTCATCAATCCATCCATGCTTTTTTTCAATATCGGTATAATGCATCGCCTCGGTGGGGGTACCCATGGCATCGCCAATCAGCCCACCCATCAAAGAACCGAGCGTTTTTTCATAAAATAGACTGGATCGATCGAGATCTTCCATTTCACTAGCTTCCTTTTTTTATAATTATTACTCAGCCTCTACCAAAACAAC
>NZGG01000020.1 GCA_002690865.1 Gammaproteobacteria bacterium
AAGTGCTCGAAGCCAATCAAACAGCTCTTTGTTTAGTGCTTGAGGGACAGCACGAGTAAGAGTTTGAAAGAAATGATGATGAGTATTGATCAGGCCCGGTAAAACAACATGGTTGCTAGCATCAAAAACATTCTGGACAGGCAGTTTGGGTTGTTTTCCTAACGCTAGAACTTCGGTAATAAGGTTGTTTTCGACAACAATACCACCTTTAGCACATTCATCCGTGGCAGTGAAAATCTCCAGAGGATTTTTTATCCATAGCCGTGTAGCGTCACTATTCATTTACACAGCTATCCAGACTGGACCGTTCGGGTAAAGCAAAGCTTAAAACTATCGCGGAAAGTCCAGCAGTTGCAGGTGCAGAGTTAAATATATTTTTTATTAGTTCAGGCATTTGCGTTAATGCATCAGGGACCATATTTACACCAAGACCTAAGCCAAGGGATACCGCGATGATCATTATCTTTCGTCGATCAAGATCGAGGCTTGCAAGAATTTTTATACCTGCGGCAGCTACTGTCCCGAACATAACGAGTGTTGCGCCACCAAGCACTGGTTTGGGAATGTTCTGTAAAATTTCGCCTAGTCCTTGAAATAGTCCGAGAAAAACAAGAATTACCGCGAGATATATTCCAACGTGACGGCTCGCAATACCAGTAAGCTGTATTACACCTGTATTTTGGCTAAACGTTGTATTGGGAAAGGAATTCAATAATGCCGCAATCAGTGAGCTCACTCCATCTCCTAGGATCCCTCTTTTGATGCGCTGAATATAGGAGGCTCCTTCGATCGGTTGTCGAGAGATAATGCAATTGGCGGTTATGTCACCTGCAGTTTCTATTGAACTGATAACGAATAGAAATGCAAGAGGTATGAAAACTAATAACTCGAAGTTAAAGCCGTATTTCAATGGTTGAGGCACCGCGATTGTCGCGCTTACCGTAAGATCTTGGATGCTTAATTTGCTAATCAATAAAGCAGCTAAAATCCCCAAGACTAAACCGATAACGATAGAAGATAGTCTTATCCAATCGTTGTTTACATTATTCATTACAATAATGATGGCTACGACAAATAAGCCAAGGATCAAATTATCTGGACTACCAAAATTCTCTGCCCCCATACCTCCGGCAATATCGGTCATTCCGACTTTTATCAAACTTGTACCAATACTTGTAATTATGATTCCTGTAACTAAAGGTGTAATTACACGTTTTATTCGCGGCAGGATCTGACTGAGCCCCATTTGTATAAAGGATCCAAAAAAGCAAAGAGTGATTATGAGACCTAAAATCTCAGTCGGTCCTCCGCCAGCATTTTTCGCAAGGAAACCTGCGCTCAAGATTGCTCCTAAAAAGGTAAAGCTTGTGCCTTGTACACAAAGCATGCCTGCACCTATACCGAAAGGTTGGTAGGCTTGGATAAACGTTCCTATTCCAGAGGCTATTAACGACATACTAACGAGATAGGGAATCTCTGTTTCTAAGCCAAGAATGCTACCTATAATTAGCGTTGGTGTAATGATCCCAACAAAAGATGCCAGCAAATGCTGTATGGCTGCAAGAAGCGACTCGAAGAAAGGTGGTTTGTCCTCAAGCTCATAAACAAGCTCTGATTGTTTTACGCTTTCCATAGCTGATGTTTCCATTATAAGGTCTTCAATATTGTCTACCCACTTATGAAGGAATACCATATGTGGGCGCTCATTATTACTAGTTTATGATTTTTTGCTATGGTCTGTTGGTAAGTCCATTTCATGAGAGCAAGCATGTCACTCGTCGATATTTACCAACAGGATTATCGGGACTGCATTCAGATAGTCAAAAAGCGGACCCAGAAACATCTGAGAGATCATCCGATCAGATTTGCCCGCCTCTCAAAAGATGATATTGGACGGCACTGTTAATAAAATAGGTATTTTATTACTTCTCTGTTTTATAACCGCAGCTGTAAGTTGGAATAATCCGAATCCCGTATTGATGTATACGGGGCTGGGAGTGGGCTTTGTAATAGCTTTAATTACTAGTTTTAAACCTACTGTGGCACCTACTACCGCCCCGATATATGCATTAGCTTGAGGCCTCTTCTTGGGCGGAATCACAGTAATGTTTGAAGCTGCATACCCGGGTATTGCGATACAAGCTATCGGCTTTATCCAGTCCAATGGATTAATGGGGATAGGATTTAGTTTGTTCGTCGTTGGTATTGCCGCCCTCAATCTTGTTTTAGATTTTGACTTTATCGAGCAGGGTTCCGAGGATGGTCTCCCCAAGCATATGGAATGGTTTGGAGCATTTAGCCTAATGGTTACTTTAGTTTGGCTTTAATTAGAAATACTGAGATTACTTGTAGAGTTAAGACGTGGCTAAATGGATTTAAATACGTTTTTTTTTGGCCGATTAGCCCTGATTTCATTAGCAGTATTTTTATTTAGGTAAATTCAAGGCATCTAAAGCTCAGACTGAACGAGATGATCGTATTGATTGGTCAAAAAGAAAATTCAGCTTCAAAAGTTTTCTCATAATTGCTTTGGGTATTTTTTTTATCTTTTTTTTACTGAGTTAGTGATCAAGGGTTGCTAACTAGTCGGTAAAACTCTGTCGGGTGATCGGCAAAGGCGAAGGCAATTGATCACGGCCTATCTCCTTGCGTTTCCTGGTGTTGTGTTGATTATTCAGCAGGCTTGTAACCGAATCCCCTAGGTAGCAAATGAGGTGGTCGATGCGAGCAGATCAGCGATGTCCTCCTATTGCATAAAAATTGACGGCGAAAGAGGGGGTGACCCCCCTAAGTGGATACAATTCGAAGAACGTTTACATTAAACATCGCAGTCCTTGTACAGAAGTAGTCAGAATAGTTTAGCTCCTTCAATTCGATATTTTAGGTATAACTCTAGTATTCCAGTTACGATTGCTTTTCATTTGAGGGCTCGAGGTTTAATGTTGTCAATCTTGACGTTAAGACTGATTTCGCATTGGGTGGTTTTGGAGAAAATTAGAAGAATTGCCCTGCTAATTAGAAGGAAAGATAAGTTATGCAGTCTGTGAGTAATTCTGTAATCGATCTCATTGGAAATACTCCGATAGTTAAGCTCAAAAGCTTTGATGTTGGCAAGTGTGAATTATTTGTGAAGCTAGAAAACCAGAATCCTGGTGGTTCGATAAAAGATCGGATAGGACTGTCGATTATTCAGGAAGCAGAGAAGTCAGGAAAATTAAAACCGGGTGGTACTATTATTGAGGCTACTGCGGGTAATACTGGCATTGGTTTGGCTTTGGTCTCTGCTATTAAGGGTTATAAGTTAGTACTGGTTATTCCCGATAAAATGAGCAGAGAAAAAATACTACATTTACAAGGTCTTGGTGCAGAGGTGGTCATCACTCGTTCGGACGTCGCAAAGGGACACCCGGAATACTATCAGGATCTAGCGAAAAAAATTGCTGATGAGAGAGAGGGCAGCTTCCTTGCGAATCAATTTTCCAATCCGGCTAATGCGCTGGCTCATAAAACGACTACGGCTCCAGAAATTTGGTCTCAAATGAATCATGATGTTGATGCGGTGGTCGCAGGAGTTGGTTCCGGTGGAACCGTTGCAGGTATTTCTGAGTATATGAAACAGCAAAACTCTGACTTTAAGATGATTGTCGCAGATCCAGAGGGATCAATAGTAGCAGATGCAGTCAACACCGGTCAGTTTAAGTACGATGGTGGTTCGTGGCTTGTGGAGGGCATAGGGGAGGACTTTATACCTTCTAATGTTGAGTTGGCGATGCTCGATGAAGGAGTGATCGTCTCGGATACGGCGGCATTTGCAGTGGTTCGTCAGATGCTTGAGAAAGAGGGTATATTAGCTGGGTCCTCAAGTGGAACCCTAATTGCGGGGGCCATCAAATGGTGTCAGATGCAACAAACGCCCAAACGCGTCGTGACTTTTGTTTGTGATACCGGTAATAAATATCTCTCGAAGGCCTTCAACTCAGCTTGGTTAAAAGATAACGGTTTGTTGCCCGAGGCTTCTCAAGGGAACTTGGCAGATCTGATTAGCGTGCGTTTCGACAAGGGCGATATGATTAAAGTAAGCGAGCAAGATACTCTGCTGACTGCTTTCAAGAGAATGCGAGCGGGTGATGTTTCCCAATTACCCGTAATGAACGAAAATCAGCTTGTAGGTATTGTTGATGAGGAGGATATTCTACTTAATGTTTTTAGGAAGGAGCAGCTTTTCTCCCAACCTGTAAGTTCCGTCATGGTAACCAAATTAGACACTCTACAAATAAGTGACGACGAAGAGCTACTTCGTGACACACTGGCTAATGGGAAGGTTGCGATAATATTTGAGGGTGATAGGTTTCTAGGATTTATTACCAAAGTTGACTTAATAAATAGATATAAAAATACTTTTGTGGCGAATAATTAAAATGACAAATTCATCTGAAAAAAAATATCGATTTGCTACAAAGGCAATCCATTCAGGGCAAAATCCTGATCCCGCTACTGGTGCTGTGATCGGTCCTATTTATGCCACCTCTACCTACGCCCAAGATAGCCCTGGGCGGTTCAAAGGTTATGACTATTCTCGCACTGCTAACCCAACTAGGCAGTCTCTTGAGGAGTGTATGGCTGACTTGGAGGGCGGAGGAAAAGCTTTTGCATTTGCGTCCGGAATGGCAGCGGCAGCAACTGTCTTAGAACTCCTTAATTCGGGTGATCACGTTATTAGTATGGACGATCTCTATGGGGGCACCTACCGTCTATTTGAGAATGTTAAAAAAAGATCAGCCAATCTCGACTTTTCTTTTGTTGACTTAAGCAATGCAGATACTCTTCAGAAGAGCTTAAAGAGTAATACTAAAATGATTTGGGTAGAAAGCCCGTCGAACCCGCTGCTTAAGATTGTCGATTTAAAAAAAGTCGGTGAGTTTGCAAAGGAAAATAACTTAATCTGTGTTTGTGATAACACCTTTTGCTCGCCCTTTGTGCAAAGGCCCCTAGAACTTGGTTTCGATATCGTTGTTCACTCTGCGACTAAGTATCTGAATGGGCATTCTGATGTTGTGGGCGGCATGGCTATATGCTCTGAGCAAAATAATGTTCTCGCTGAACACCTCGGATTTCTCTCTAATTCAATTGGATCAATTATGGGTCCATTTGATAGTTTTTTGGTCCTTCGTAGCCTGAAAACCCTGTCTCTACGAATGGAACAACATTGCGAGAACGCTGCTGAGATAGCAGATTTCCTAGAATCACACGAATCTATTGAAAAAGTCTACTACCCAGGTCTATCTGGACATATAAACCATAAAGTCGCTGCCTCACAAATGAATGGTTTCGGCGGAATGATAAGCGTGGTTATTAAGGGAGGCCTAGAAAATGCTAAAAGGTTTTTAGAGAACACTAGCTTGTTTACCTTGGCGGAGAGCTTAGGCGGGGTTGAGAGTCTCATAGAGCATCCTGCTATCATGACTCACGCATCCATCCCAAAAGAGATAAGAGAGCGTCTAGGTATTGTGGATGGGTTGGTTCGTCTTTCTGTTGGAATTGAAGCTGTCGAGGATTTAAAACAAGACCTTGAAAAAGCGTTGAGCAACGTTTAGAGGTTTTTATTCCTCGAAGAAGCAACATTCTAATGGCTAAGGTCCTTTAAAGCTGTCTCTGCCCAGCTAATCACTAAAGCTCTGTTAAGGGATCACGACTAACGTGGTCTGGTTGAGTAAAAACCATTGGAAAAATAGCTGGTATCCCCAAAGTGCTTTTAAGCCCCAAATTCTTGATTTTACTGGTCTGTAGCTATTGCATGGCGTCCCCTAGGGGAGTCGAACCCCTGTTGCCGGGATGAAAACCCGGTGTCCTAGGCCTCTAGACGAAGGGGACAATGTGCACAAGAAGCGCGGAATTCTATTTAGCGAAAAGCTTTTCGTCAAGCTGTGTTTGGTTTTGAGCTTTTCATCTTTGAGTCGAATAGTTTTCTAACTTTATTCTATCTCTAATAAGTTATCACAGTTCTTATACTGCGCCCCTCACGCATGTGGTCGAATGCATCATTAATTTCCTCAAGACCTAATGAAAATGTGACAAATTCATCAAGCTTAATCTCTCCCCCCATATATTGATCGACCATTCCGGGCAGCTGAGAACGGCCTTTAACTCCCCCAAATGCTGAACCGCGCCAAACTCTTCCGGTTACAAGTTGAAACGGTCGAGTGCTAATCTCTTGCCCCGAACCCGCCACACCAATGATGATAGATTCACCCCAACCTTTATGGCAGCATTCCAGTGCCGAGCGCATGAGTTCAACATTGCCTACACACTCAAAGGAATAGTCTACGCCACCATCTGTCATATCGATTACTGCGTCTTGAATAGGTCCGCCATATTCTTTTGGATTGATACAGTCAGTTGCTCCAAGAAGTCGCGCCATCTCAAATTTATCATCGTTGACATCAATTGCTATAATTTGCCCCGCCTTTGCAAGGACTGCTCCTTGAACAACACTTAGGCCAATTCCTCCAAGGCCAAATATAGCAACCGATGCGCCTGGCTCGACCTTCGCTGTATTGAGTACCGCTCCTATGCCAGTAGTTACACCACAACCAAGCAGACAAACTTTCTCGAGTGGCGCAGCTTTACTAATTTTCGCTAAGGAGACATCAGCGACAATTGAGTACTCGGAAAAAGTGGATGTGCCCATGTAATGGAAGATTTCTTTGTTGCCCTTGCTGAATCGGGTTGTACCATCCGGCATCAGTCCTTGGCCTTGTGTAGTCCGAACGGAAGAGCATAGGTTGGTTTTACCCGATTGACAGAATTTGCATTTACGACACTCTGCAGTATACAGCGGTATTACGTGATCCCCCGGTGAAACTGAAGTAACTCCAGGTCCGACTTCTTCGACAACTGCGCCTCCCTCGTGTCCAAGAACAGCGGGGAAAATTCCCTCTGGGTCATCTCCGGACAAAGTAAAAGCGTCGGTATGACAAACACCGGTTGCGACAAGACGAATCAGCACTTCGTTTTGTTTGGGAGAAGCGACATCAATTTCTTCAATAGAAAGTGGTTTTCCTGGTTCCCATGCAACTGCAGCTCTTGATTTCATCAATTCTCCCCCAAATAAGATGTTGAGGCGTTTAATCTAACTCAGTGAGCGGGATCAATAAAGTTTCTGGATCTAAAATCTGTTTTGCCTGATGGCGAAAGGAGAATATTGGTAGAATAGGTGGTTGTAGGTTCTGGGATGAATGATATGTGGAAAGGATGTGTTCAAGCATGGTTAGTAGCTTAGGTTCAGATACAACGGATTATGTAACGTCTTATCGTCCGTCATTGCTAGAATCGGTTAAAAGAACCGATCAACGATGTAAGCTGGGGCTAAAAGGCGAACAGCTACCTTTTGAAGGCTATGATGTCTGGAATGCTTATGAATTTACATGGCTGAATTCGAGAGGTAAGCCAGAGGTCGCTCTCGTCCAGTTAAAAATACCAGTAACGTCAACTTATATTGTGGAGTCAAAATCTCTAAAACTATATTTCTGTTCTTTTAGTAATACGTCATTCCAAGATCAAGTAAAAGTCATCGAGACTCTGAAGGCGGATCTTTCAGAAGCTTTTGGTGGGTCTGTTTCTGTGACGCTAAAAAATCCTGACCAGATATTTAGAGAAGGTATTAATATTCAGGGTGGTGAGAGTATTGATGATCTAGATATCGATATCTCAGAATATCATATTCGTCCGGAATACTTGGATATGGAAGCAGAGGTATCTGGTGCCGAGATGCTTTATAGCGATTTGTTCATGTCTCTTTGTCCAATTACGGGACAGCCTGATTACGCTACTGTATTTGTTAATTACAGTGGCCCTCTTATTAGTCATAGGGGACTATTATGCTACTTGGTATCTTATCGAGAACATGCAGATTTCGCCGAGCAAATTTGTGAAAGGATTTTCATGGATCTGATAGAGCGTTGCAATCTAGAGGCATTATCAGTTGGCCTCCAATTTAGCCGGAGGGGAGGGATAGATATCAATGCCTATAGGATGAGCGGTATTAAGGCTCCCACATTTGTTAGAAACTGGCGTCAGTAAACTGCTTTCAGATAGTGTTCAGAGCTTATCATTTTGCACCTCAAACTTGTGCGAATAAGTAGTAAATTTTTTAAGGAATTAATTAATATGGATACTTTAACGGCCCTTCACAGCCGGATATCTTCCCCTCGACTCACAGGAGAAGTTAGTGAAGAACATCTTCGCAATATTTATAAGGCTGCTTTACGTGCCCCAGATCATGGTCGGCTAAAACCTTGGCGATTCCTTATTATCAAGGGAGATGGGAGAAATAAATTGGGAGACTTGTTCGCGCAGGCGGCGCTGGAGGAGAATCCTGAACAAACAGCGGAAATGGCAGAGAAGGCGAGATCAAAACCGTTGAGAGCTCCAATTATCCTGGTTTGTATAGCGAAGGTGGTTGAACACAATGTTGTCCCTGAGATAGAGCAGATACTTTCCTGTGGCTCAGCAGTACAAAATATGCTTTTGGCTGCTTATGCACAGGGAGTCGGAGCTATGTGGCGCACCGGAGGTATGGCTTATAATGATTTAGTCAAAGAGGGTCTCGAGATAAAGACTAGTGAAAAAATTATTGGCTATCTTTATCTAGGTCAAATAGATGGAAGAAGTAAAAATGTTCCAGTACTTGATGTTGATGAATACTTCGCAGTTTGGGATGGTTAGATGGTGCGCGATGGTAACTATGCGTTATAATATCAGTTCCACCTTGGTCCTCCCGCAATAAATAGTTGTGAACCCCGCCAGGCCCGGAAGGGAGCAACGGTAACGATGAATTTGTGTGCCGGGATGTGGCTAAGGTGGTCTTAAAGCACTATGTTATCCATTAATGGATAACATAATACGAAGAGCGAACTGCAAGTTCTGATCAATTGGTCCAATAAGTTTCAACGGAGAGGTGTCCGAGTGGTTGAAGGAGCACGCCTGGAAAGTGTGTATGCGGCAACGTATCGAGGGTTCGAATCCCTCTCTCTCCGCCACTCTTATAATAAAATCAGACGGTTAAGAAGTATCTTTGATTTTACCCTAATAAACCCCCTATAAGCTTTTCCCAGTATCAGTCTGGGTGTTATTTTTCTCCCGACAAACCTGACCCAAATCCCCAGATGACTGACCCGACCTTGGGGCACCCCCACTTGTCAGCTTGGGATTCCGAGTGCGGGTATGACTTTCTAATAGCCATGGCCCCTTATTTCTTTAACATAGTCCGCCAAGGCACGACTCATCGCGCGTATTCAATTTGTAGCATCTATATCGGATGTCCAGCGATCAAATATTATAGATTCGCGGCTTTATTAATGGGCCGGTCGCAGTCGAGATGATGTTGCCGCAGGTCGTGACGAAGTGGCTGTTCCAAACTTCAATCGGCGATGCAAAATAAGTTCTGTTGTCGAGTTAAACGTCATTAGATCTGTGCCTGGCGCACGAAGTCTCACTTTCATGGTTTTTTCCTATGCGGCCAAGTCCTTAGGCTCGTTACTGAGGTAAAACCGGAAACGCCACATATTCGCTCGGTTTACAGCGGGGACGCCTAAGCCAATTCATTGTAGTCACTGATCGTGCGATCGGCGTCATCGAGTGCACCCGGTTTTACGTACGGGTTATCGATGGCAATGACTCGCATGCCAGCTGCTTTTGCTGCAAGTAAGCCGTTATGCGAATCCTCGAATACCACGCAGTCTTCTGGCGCCACGCCAAGATCTGCTGCGCACAACAGAAAAATATCGGGTTCGGGTTTGCCTTGTTCTAAACGGACATCGTCACCACAAATGATCAGGTCAAACACATTCCAGTCACGGTGTTGCATCTTTAAGTCATAAAGGTATTTGTGGGAGCTGGTTGCTACGCCTATAGGGATATTGCCGGCATAACTGCGCACAAAATTGGCGGCACCCGCGATCTCTGCTGCATCTGGAAACAGATGCAGTAGGTGAGTTTCTCGCTCCTTTACATATTCTTCTGGGGTGAAGGGCAACTCGAAATGATTGATGATGGTCTGCGCAGCTGCTCTCGTGTCTCCTCCCATGGTCTGTTGTTTGAGTTCCATAGTGAAGGTCAAACCGTAGGCGTCCAAAACCCGTTGTGTTGCCTCGGTGTAAAGGGGCTCCGTGTCTAGGAGCGTGCCATCCATATCAAAAATGAGCGCCGCAGCACTATCGATCATCAGTTATTCTCCTTTTTTAGTGGTCGCATCAGGCCTCTGAAGACTCGTGCAAGGTCACCGTCCCGGCGTCTCCGTCGACGGTGATCTTCTGTCCGTGGCTGATACGGTTAGTGCCAACACCGGTTCCCATGACGGCAGGAATACCATATTCCCGGGCGATAATGGAGCCATGCCCGCCGACACCACCAATGTCTGTGACTAGACCCGCTGCTTGTGCAAATAGCTGAGTCCATGCCGGGGTGGTAAAGGGACAGACCAGAATTGATCCCGGTATCATTCGGTCAAAATCCTCAGGGGAAAATAATATGGAGGCTTGGGCAGAAATAGTACCCCCGCTGGTCGAAAAACCGGTGATCATGTCTGCGTTTTCATCCTCGTTGGAGTGTTGGGTCATAGCGTCCGTGAGTTCATTGAAGAGAGATTTCGGGATCGTGCCCGGGGGGTGCAGGCGTTTCCGGGCTTCTCGCAAATGTCGCTGTTCCTGGGCTTTCTCTTTTAGGCCGGGGATAGATAGATCCTGCTCTTGATCGTCTCTCTTACCAAAGTTCTCCGCTGCTTTCGCGCCGAACATTGCCCCCACCATTATCCGCATTCCCCACAGAGCAATCGGCCCGGGTGGCTCCGGCACCAGCGATGGTTCCACGGCGAGTAACAATTCATCGTTGGTCAGGTAGAAAATATCATCGGCAGTGGATAGCGTGCCAACGTTAACAAGACGGCGACCCAGTTCCAGAGCCATAGGTCGAAATACTGCCCAGGCGGCACCCATGTAAAACATCGCATCCTCGCGGTATCGCGAGTCCTTCGAAGCTTTTCCATAGCACTTCTTAAATTGACTGCGTATTGGTTCATCGAAATAGGTCAGCGCCTCTTCGGCCATTTCCTCACGGCGCTGCTGGGCGCGGGCCTGAGAGCCAACCGGATCAATATTACCGACACCCGCAACCATGAATTGCAGATTGGATAACATCGCGACGGGCGCGTCGCGCAGGGTTGGTTCAACAAAGTCCTGGGTGAATGTCTGTTGTCCATACCTGTCCAGATAACCTGCAATGGCACGTGCCGTGTTCTGCGAATTGCTTTCCAGCGCTGCCATAAGACGTTTGGCCGGCGTGGTCAGCACCAGGTTACAGAGTTCGTCATTTTCGCGAATGGACTTTGCAATCTGCGCCAGTTCGACGAGGGCATCATTGCTCTTTGAGGGATAACCCGACAGTAGATCAGTGGACTGTGACCCCAGACCGCCACTTTCTCCCCGGAGAAACCTGGCGTCGGCTCCATGGTTCGAGAGAAACTCGGTCAGGCTTGCGTTTGCTATCTTGGACAAGCCCTGTATTTTGCTGACGTACACCCAGTATTCTGCATCGGCATCCGCCAGGGCGCACATTCCTAGGTACAGTCTTTCTGCTGATGCCGACTCCGGATTCACTTTTTGCCAGCGTCGAATTCGTGACAGGTACATGGGCAGGCCTTTGTATCGCCATAACGGCAGCCAGGTGAACTTGAAACCCAGAAGCATTTCGAGTGTGAACCATGTATTGCGGAACATTTTCGTTAGGTGATGCTCGGGATCAGGTATTTTCGATGGGCCCTTTCGCAGATAAACCCATCCGTTGACGGTGAGATGTCGCGGGACCGGCATCACTTTTCCGCCACCTTTTCGTGAGCCTTCCTCTCGCTTACGGAACGCATCCTCTAGAGCAAGTTGCACATACATAGTTTCAAATAACGGTGACAGGGGACCCAGCAGATTCTCTACCCAGCCCCGGCGGACTAGCTTCACCCCAGGGGAGGGCAGCTTCCAGTTTGCCTCAAGTGGGGGTGGGGGGAGGTGGGTGATCGGCCTCGACTGTAGTAGGTGAAAGGAGCTTTCATTGGGAGTAGAGGAAAGCGCCCATTCGATATCCTGTGGCACCCCATCCCAATGCGCTTCCACACGTAGCGCCAGTTCCGCAAGTGTCTTCAATTGCGCAGTGGATAGAGAAGCGGAATCTCTTGCCCGTTCGTCATTAGCCTTCAGTATCGTGCCATCCTCATCCGCGACCATCATCTGCTCCTTGGCACCGATGGCTAACTCCCGGACTCGGAGATCTTCCCGGGCAAGCGTGAAACTGTCGGGGGTTACCTGACCGCTGACAACCGCTTCTCCCAACCCGAAACTTGCATTGATCACCAGCTCGGAGCGTTCACCTGTTATCGCGTTCACGGTGAACAATACGCCGGCGGCCTCGGCATCAACCATGCGTTGTACAACCACTGACATTGCTACCAGATTATTGTCGACACCCATTTCATGGCGATAGCTAAGTGCCCGGTCGGTCCACAATGATGCCCAACAGTTTCGTACTGCCGCGATGACAGCATCAATACCCCGTACATTGAGGTAGGTATCTTGCTGGCCGGCAAACGACATATCCGGCAGATCTTCAGCATTGGCTGACGATCGCACCGCCACTGCGCCATTACCTTCGAGCGACTGGTACGCGGAGATAATCGATTCTTTGATATTCTCGAGCATGTTGTGCTCAGAGAATAGTGTCTGAATATTACGGGATGCGGCTTCAAAAGATACTCGTTTGTCCACGAGTACGGGCTTAGCCAGTTGCATCAACTGGTCGTGAAGATTGTGTGTCTCGATGTAAGCGCGATAGGCATCGGCATTGATATGAAACCCGTTGGGAACGGGGAAGCCTGCAGCAGATAAACTGGCAAGACTCATTCCCTTACCACCGATGAGATTCAGGTCAGCATCTAAGGCGGCAAGGGGGAGGCAGTACTCGTGTCTGATTAGCTCGCCCATCCGCCATCAATGACATGTGTCTGTCCAGTTATAAATTGGGCTTCGTCGCTAGCGAGGTAAGCAACTAACGCTGCGATTTCATCTGTTTTAGCTATTCGTCCCATTGGTTGTCGAGCAACAAACTCACTCATCGCTTTCTCATAATCACCAGTTGCTTTCAAGCGCTCATGTAGAGAAGGTGAGTCAACAGTCCCAGGACAAATGGTATTACAACGAATACCATTAGTTACGTAATCTGCAGCAATCGATTTGGTAATGCCAATTACCGCAGCTTTTGAAGCGCTATAGGCAAATCTATTGGGCACCCCTTTAATACTCGAGGCGACTGAAGACATGTTAATTATCGACCCTGATTTTTTTTCTAACATTCCTGGTAAGAATGTGGAGATCATCTTATACATGGCTTTAACATTGAGTGAGAAGGCAAAGTCCCATTCTTTTTCAGTGCAATCCATGATTGTGCCGCTATGAACAAATCCCGCACAGTTAAAAAGCACATCAACAGCACCAACTTTTAACGAAAAATTGGAAATGGCATCAGAATCTGTGACATCCAATATATGAGTCTCCAGATCTTTTAATGTTGCTAGCGTATCGGGATTGATATCCGTTGCGATTACTCTTGCACCTTGCTGGGCCATCAATTCAGCACTCGCGCGGCCGATACCTTGTCCTGCAGCAGTAACAATACAAGTTTTATCGGTCAGGTCTAACATTATTGCACTCTTAAATACGCTTACTAATATAGGGCTCAGTATCACAAGATCGCGAAGTATATCCGGAAGATAGGCTATACAACACTCTAGCTCTCAGCTTTTTGGTCTTTAGTGGGAACCTCTATTTTCACTGCTACAGATTTGAAAGCAGGAGTCTTACTTTTTTTATCCCGATCCAAGCCAATGAGCGTGTTAGCCTCAGGATAATAGACCATCAGATTCCCATCAGGTAAATCAAAGGCATTAACGCTGACGGACTTCATTTTTCCATATGCCGAAATTAAGTCGACCGTATCATTCTCGCTTAGACCTAATCTATTCAATTCTTCTCTATTCATCATAACTACCCAGCGTTTATCGATGCTTCTATAACTATCTTTTTCTTCATAAATGATCGAGTTGAATTGTCCTTCGCTTCGGACGCTCATTAGACGATAGGGATAGGCTTCACAACTTGTGCTCTCCGGGAGAGGGTGAACTCGAAAATGAGCTTTACCGCTCGCTGTTTTGAATACTGGGTAGTGCATGACACGGTTACTAATATGGAATTCTTTCTTCGCCACATCGATGCTTTTCAAATCTTCCATTCCAGGTACGATTGCAGCAATGGTTTCCCTTATAGTGCTATGACTTCTGAAGACTGAGAAATCAAATGATCCGTTCTTATTTCCAGAACATTTTCTATATTCGAAAAGTTGTTCAGCGAAATGGGTCAGGATATCAACCTCGGAACGCACATTGTCTAAACGATGTATCCCACCATCACTAAGTCGAACATAGTTAAACATCGATTCTTGCGTTGTAGATTGATATTCCTCATCCCGAGCTGCGACAGGCAAAATGATACTTTCGCTATTTCCGATGCCATGTATATGACCCTTATTTAGAGTTGTCGTGAGATGCAGTTTTAATGCTATTTTGTCGAAGGCTCCTTCAGCCCAAGACGTATTCGGGGTTGCTTGAAATAAATTACCCCCCATAAGAAGAGCAGCATCAATTTCTCCTCGATCTGCGGCTTCAACACACGCTAATGTATCCATTCCGGGGGAACTTTTTAAGTCGGGTAGATTTATTCCAAGCTCCTTTTCAATATTTGCCATAATTTCTCCGCTGAGAACTGGCTTCACACCGATAGTTCCAATACCCTGAACATTGCTGTGGCCTCGGAGAGGTAAGAGTCCCGAATACTTTTTCGCGATCATACCTCTCAGCAGCGCTAGATTAGATATATATTCAACATTCTCAACGCCATGCCGATGATGCGTGATCCCCATACCCCAAGCAAACACGGTAGTTTTAGATTGTTGATATACCTTACCTATCAATTTAAAGTCGGATTTCGGGATACCTGTAACGGACTCTATTTCAAGCCATGATGTTCTGTTTATGTCTGCTAAAAAAGGTTCATAGTCCTCTGTGTATTGATCGACAAATTCATTCGCAATCCCACCGGAGTTGACCACTGCTTTAGCGATGCCTTTTAGAACGCCAACATCGCTACCAATGTGCGGTTGTAAATAATGCGAGGCTATTTCATCCCCGCCTATGATGAGGGATTTTGGGCTTTTTGGTAGGCCAAACCTCACGAGTCCTGGTTCCTTAGCTGGATTGATGACTATGACTGAGCCGCCTCTAGCCCGACAGGCTTGCAGTTTATGTATGAATCGAGGATGGTTAGATGCTGGATTAGCACCAAGCACAAAAATGCAATCACATCCGTCTAGGTCTGCTAACTCAACTGTGGAAGTCCCTGTCCCAATAGTTTTAGACAATCCCACACCAGTAGCCTGGTGACAGTAAAATGAACAGTTATTAACATTATTCGTTCCATAAAGCCTTGCCAATAGTTGCAGTATAAATCCTGCCTCGTTTGACGATCTGCCAGACGAGTAAAAGAAGCTACGTTCTGAGGGTATTTTTGCAAAGTGTTGCGCTCCATAACGAATTGCCCAATCCCATTTGACAGGGACAAATTGGTCGCTTTTACTGGCTTTATAAAGTGGGGTGTTAAGACGCCCTAAATGCTCTAGTTGATGCGCGGAGAGCTCCTGAAGATCAGAGATCTTATAAGAAAAGATTTCTTCGGGTATTGGTTGTTGTATATCAGTCGATTGTGCTTGCACACTCTTGTTGCAAATGGCTGGGAAATCTCCTTCTTCATTAGTCATGCCGCCATGTTGGCCACCCATACCTAAGCCGCATGCCTTACATGTGTTTTTTGAAGTAAGCGCTTTGGCTGACGCTTTTAGCCCGATCTGCTTGACCGTTTGCAGGGTATAAAGAATCTTTTTCGCACCACCTCCAATTGCAGGTTTTATCTTTTCCTTCAAGACCGCCTCCAGACAGTTAGCTGCTGCGAACTGGTAAAAGTTCACCTTCTGATTTCTTCCTTAGTTTAAGGGAAACCGACAACCACCGCTATTAATGAGGCCTCTCGTTAGGCGGCTTAGCTTCTACTAGTTAAGAAAGCGGAGAGTGCGAGTAACAGCCAAGCTGCCATGATGCTCATTCCACCGATCGGCGTAATGTTGAAAAGCGCTGGGATATTGAGAGAGACTCCTACGTATATACTAAAGCTGAACAGAGAGATTCCGATGATAAAAAGGACACCGCTAAGTTTGAAGTAACGCATCGTTAGGAAACTACCCCCACTCAAAAGGGCAAGCCCTACTGACACCACAACCACTGAATGAATCTGGTTGTAGCGAACAGCCGTCATTGCAAAACGGAAGTGCTCCTCACTCACTACCTCGCGCAGGCCATGCTCCGCAAAAGCCCCAAAGGCTACAGAGATAAATCCTAATAAGGCACCTATTGCGAGAATCAAAGCGTCTCCATTCTTTCTGCTAGTTTGCAATGCTCGAGGCGTTTGAATCGCCACTCGGCAAATATTCGATAGAGGGTCGAAGTCGCCTGGTAAAAAATTGGTAGGGAAGTGATTTTAGCCAAGATCTTCCAATAATGCATATTGCTCCATATGAGGATAAACGCGTCGACCCCAGTATACATTCTGCCTTCATGGTCTTTGGCGTGAAGCAATTTTAATCCTTGAGCAAGACTTACATTGCACTCCTTCAGACCTTCGACTGATTCCGTAATATCTTGCCAGATAAATCTGCCTTCATCAGCGGACCGACGGTAGTGCTCTATTTCCTTAGAGCATAGCCCACACTTTCCATCGTAGTAAACTGTAATCATTGGTTAGCTACCGAAACCTTTGGACCTCTTACGTTTTTTTTTAAAGCTTAGATTTCAAATCGGCTTAATCTTTCGAGAAGCTGATATTAAATTCTGACTCTACTTTTCTTCGATCTTTAGGACCTCTTTATAGGTTCTATTTTTGCGATACTAATGAGTGACTCGACGCAGTCCCTCAAGGATTCATCAAAAGATCTGAAGCTCACTCCGGTGACAGCTTTCATTCTGTCATTGCGTAAATCGCATTGCGCCCAAATAGCACGGTATTTATCTTCACGAGCTTGCAGTTTTTCAGGATGCACCTCTACTGGTTCGGTAACCTTAAAGTTGAGTTCCGGTAGTAATCGATCAATTCCCCGACAGACATCTGCTACATCGATTAAGTCAGTGGACCAGGCGATATAACGTTCACCATTTTTAACCTGAAGACTTTCTAGAAGTCCCACATGGCATGCCGCATCATCGCGGACATCAACAGGGTTCCATGGGCGATAAACCCATGTTTGTTCATATTTCCCCGTTAGCATTTCCTGAATGTGTCTCTGCCAAGGGCCACGATCTTTTTGATGGGGAGAGAGAATAGGCCCGATATTGTCTCCAGGACAGCATGTAATAGCATCCCAAAAACCGTTTTGTTCTGCAGCTTCTGAGAAGGCATTCTCTGCAATGATTTTTCCCATAGAATAGCCCTGCCTATCTGCAGTCCTTCTGGGATCAAGTTCGTCTGGATAACGTTCCTCATAAAGTACAGGGCGACGGACGAGTTCGTCGAGATTCATTTCAGACATGACAGCAGCAACGCTTGAGGTCACGACTGCCCTCGTTACTGTTTCTGACTTATTGATACTATTTATGATGTGGTCACAAACCATCTTCACATAATCATGATCCGTGTAAGTGCTAACATGAGATATGTGTGCAACCCCATTACAGCCTTTAAAGATTTCATCGAAGCATCCTGGATTATCAATGTCAGCAGAATGCAGAGTGAGACGCCCCGAGCTGTATCCAAGCATTTGGCGTAAGAATTCAGTTCTGTTCTTATCATTTGAATCCCGTACGCAGGCTCTAACTCGATATCCCTTGTCTAGCAGCAAACGCACTACCCAACTACCGATGAACCCTGCCGCGCCTGTAACTGCTACTGTGCCGCCATGTGGAATAGGAGCCATAGAAACCTCTCTTGTTCTTTACAGTTTTTGAGTCAGCATAATTAAGTAATTCCGTAGTGTCTATTATCCGAATGCTCCATTGCGCCTCAAAGCATCGATTTCATTATTGTCAAAGCCTAATTCTCTAGCAACCTGTTCATTATGTTCCCCAAGTCCGGGAGTGGAAAAACTGATAGATCCGGGTTCCTCTTTAAATTTAACAGGTATACCAATATGAGTGTTGTCTGACCCATCTGATATGATCATCTCCCTTTGCTTGAGTTGAGGGTCGTTAAAAGCTTCCTTTAGACTGTTTACCGGAGCGAAGGATGCATTGACATCTTCGAACCAACTAATCCAATAACCCTGGTTTTCCTCAAAGAATTTTTTAGTAAGGAAATGTTTAATCGGATCTTGTTTTGGGCCTGGTGGTAGCTTGCAGAAAGGAAGTAAGTCCAAGCGATTAAATTTGGAGAGAATTGCTTCTGCAAAGTGCATTTCAGAAGCGCCG
This sequence comes from Gammaproteobacteria bacterium, assembly GCA_002690865.1. Lineage (GTDB taxonomy): Bacteria > Pseudomonadota > Gammaproteobacteria > Pseudomonadales > Azotimanducaceae > UBA7455. The sequence continues at coordinate 18,599 of NZGG01000020.1, forward strand.
AGAACAATATATTTATTATCCGAAGTCCCGTAAATGTTGTACATCGCGTGACCACCCCAAACACGTCCATGAGACACATTTGGAGCTTTCTTCTCAGCTATTACAGAGCCCAAATTATTTGGAGCGCAAGAAATTAGCGTGTCCATCATAGCGATATCTATATAGTCGCCTTGTCCGCTTTTTTCGCGCCGAAACAGGGCCATTAGTATTCCGGATAAGCCCATCAGTGAAGACAGCATATCGGCTGACTGGACACCCGGAAGTGCTGGTTTTCCATCGGAACCCAAATTAGTACTGATTAGACCAGAGTAGGCTTGAATAGCTAAATCGTGAGCTGGCTTGTTGACGTACGGGCCTGTCTGGCCAAAGGCAGATATTGATGCATAAACAATTCTTGGATTTAGTTTTTTAACGGTCTCGAAATCGACACCAAGACGTTTTGTGACGCCAGGCCTAAAAGCCTCTACGATTACGTCTACTTCAGCCGAAAGTCTTTGTGCAATTTCTCGTCCCGCTTCTGTCTTGAGGTTTAATTGTATGCTCCGTTTACCACGATGTGTGTTGGAAAAATAAACTGAGATGCCATTTCGCTTTGCTCCTATTTTTCGATTTGGTTCGCCACCATTAAGTGGTTCGACCTTAATTATATCAGCGCCATGGTCAGCCATGATTTGTGTGAGCATTGGACCAGGCAAGAATAAGGATAAATCAAGAACTTTAATTCCTTTCAATTTCATTTGGTGCCTCTTTTTTAAAGTGCAATTGTGAGGACGTGGTCAGATTACGTTTATTACATAGTCCCGGAAAATTTTATAACTCTGTTTAGTTGCCTCTATATCTGCCCATTGATGGGCTGCAAGAAGAATACAGCCGAACCCACCGGATTTTTGCTCGAGCTCTCTTATCTTGTTTATTGCGTCTTTGGGAGTACCAATAACACCAAGTCCATTCTCGATGATTTGTTTCGCTCCATTACCTAATTTTGGGCTCAGGCAAGCTCTATTTGTTTGTAACTCCCTTATCCATTGGTCTGAGCCAAAGCGAACATCGTGCTGTGCATCTCCCTGAGATTTTGCAAGATGCATCGGCACTGCCAATGACCATCTGGAACGATCGTCATTATATCCGTTCGCTTTCGCTTTCCGTTGATAAATTTCCCATATTGAAGATAGGTTGCTGAAACCACCGGCGGTAAAAGCACCGAGGGATAGCATGCCTAGCCCAAAAGTACCCGCTAGAACGGCCGCAATAGGAGATGAATGACTCGCTACCGCAAACTCTATCGCAGAGAAACTGTTGTTTTCCGGTTTATTAGGACTCAGTGAAAATCTAATAGATTTTTCACTAATGCTACCGATATTCGAAAGGGATTTGACTGCTTTAATAGACTTTACCATTGAATCGAACTGGTCATTGTTAATGCCAATGTTTGAACTTTCTGCCCCCAAAAACCCTGGCCCAGCACCAAAAACAACGCGACTCTTGTTTATATTAGACAGGTGCATGACTTGGTTGGCTAACGATTGTATATTTTTACTGTTGGGTTGAGCCACTCCGATCCCGATTTTGATTTTGTGAGTTCTTTTGGTGGCGATTGAGATAAATTCTTCGTGGGTAGGATCTGTTTGTCTTTCTTCTAAACGACTTTCTGCAAACCATGCATAGTCGAAACCCAATTTGTCCAAATATTCCAGAAGCATCAGGTCTTTTTTTTGTCCTGATTCAGTTCGTCTATCTAGATGCCTTCCTGGCGGGAAATAGATACCATATTTCATATTCAGCTTTGCCGTATCGTATTCTGAAATCGGAATTCTATATTTATAGACTCAGCATTAATGCTTTGCTTAAATCTATGGTCAGTATATTTGCTGATAGTATCCTTCCAGAATAAAAGGGCGCCTTGATTTGCTTTATGGACCTCTAGCCTCCACTTACCGGGAAACATATCCCACAACTGGACTGCGGTCAGGCCTCCTATTCCGTGATTACGTAATGTGCTCAAAATAAAAAAATCACTAATTTCTGCTACTTCCATACCATTCGATGGATCTATCTCCCTTCGTACTAAGGCAAACCCTGCGATCTGTTTATCATTAGAAATAAGAAATGGATAGCGTTGTGGATTTCGCCAGTAATGGTCCAGATAAGGATAAATCAATCGCCCTTCAGCACTTTTTTTTGGGGCAACAAAAACTGAAATCTCGTCGAGATAAAACTGTAGGAGATTATCAACAATATTTTTTTCATATTCTCTAGCAATTCGTAACGATGCTTTCATCTATGCATTATCTTTTAAAAGTGTTGCTCGATCCGGAAAGTCGGTGAAGATGCCGTCGACACCAAGATCTAACATATCCTTAATATCTTTAGAGTCATTAATTGTATAGACAAGAACCCTGAGGCTAGCATTATGTGCCTCATCCACAATAGAAGAACTGATGAGATTGTGCTTCACAACGAGGGTATCAGCCGAAAGAGAAAGTGTGTTTGTTACCAAGGAGTCTGTCCTTTGACTAAAAATTGCGCCGCGTTGATATCGGGTATCCATCTGCAATAATTCGGTGTGGTCGAAGGAGGAAATTAGAAATTGATTATGTTTAGATAATCTTTTTTGCAATAGTGCGCTTACAGCTATTGCCGTGCCTTGGCCTTTTAACTCTATATTTATATTGCATCGATGCTCGATGAGATCCAGCACCTCTGATAGTGTAGGGATGCGCTCTCCAAGGCCTGCATCGAGCGACTGCAAGTAACTAAATGCAGTTTCTGATACTCTACCAATGCCATTCGTGGTTCGCGAGAGGTCTTCATCATGGATGACTATTAATTGATTGTCAGCCATATGCACATCAAGCTCAATCCAAGCGCATCCAAGCTCAAGTGCTTTTTTAAATGACCGCAATGTGTTTTCAGGCTCGTAGCCGCAGGCTCCCCGATGGCCGATTACTAAAAAGTCCCTCAATTATTTAACCTCTCTGTCTATATTAACCGAGAAAGAATGCATACTCACATCGACTTCAATAAGACTAACTAATACAATCTAGTTATGACTTATCAGGTTCTTGCTCGTAAATATCGTCCTTCCAATTTTGTAGAATTGGAGGGACAGGAGCACGTATTAAAAGCCTTAGTAAATTCCCTTGAAAGTAACCGACTTCATCATGCTTATCTTTTTTCGGGCACTCGTGGTGTTGGGAAGACAACTATCGCGAGAATTTTAGCAAAATGTCTCAACTGTGATAATGGTGTAACTTCAAAGCCCTGCGGTCAATGTGCAAGTTGCAGCGAAATTGCTGAAGGGAGAAGCGTGGATTTGATTGAGGTCGATGCAGCCTCTAGGACAGGCGTCGATGACATGCGTGAGTTATTGGAAAATGTCCAGTATATGCCCACCAGCGCCCGATTTAAGGTGTATTTAATCGATGAAGTGCATATGCTTTCGCGAAACAGCTTCAATGCAATGTTAAAAACCCTAGAGGAACCACCAGAACACGTAAAGTTCCTCTTTGCCACAACGGATCCAAAGAAGCTACCAATCACTGTCCTTTCCCGATGTTTGCAGTTTAACCTGAAAAATATGAGTCCCGAACAGGTTGTTAATTATCTGTCGATCGTTCTCGGGAAAGAAAAGATTCCTTGTGAGCAAAGTGCGCTATGGCATTTGGGGTGGGCGGCTGATGGAAGTATGCGGGATGCTCTTAGTCTTACGGATCAAGCAATTTCCTATAGCGATGGGGATATTACGGAATCTAATGTCAAGTCGATGTTGGGGAGTCTAGACCAACAAGATATGTATAGACTTCTAGAAAGTGTCGTAGCAAGGGATGCGGATCAAGTATTGTCCCAGATAAACGAAATGGCGCAGTTTGCGCCGGATTTCTCAGCACTTTTGGACGATCTTTTGGGTTTATTACATCGCTTGCAAATAAGGGGACTAGCACCAAACGCTCTAGACAACAGCTATGGCGATAGGGATGTGCTCGAGTCTCTATCTGGTCTTGTAACTAATGAGGATATCCAATTACTTTATCAGATAGGAATTAATGGCCGAAGAGATATGCCTTACGCGCCTAATGAGCGTAGTGGATTTGAGATGACACTTTTGAGGATGATAGCCTTTACCCCACTCGATATAGGGGGCTCTGGGCCGTTAGCTAAAGGAGACGGTATTAATGCTACTAGTCCAGTGTCTGATATTTTAGACAATTTAAAACATGGTCCGAAAAAGCAATTCACTCGTGGAGTCGAAGACAGAATTCGAAGAGACGCCTCGAACACATCAGAGAAGAAAGGCTCTCCTAGTCAGACTCAATCCCTTGTTGCTGGGCCAGAGCCAGAGCCAGAGCCAGCGGATTCATCTAGTTACAAGTCCCTGGAGCAAGATGTTCCAAAATTGCAGGAAACAGCAGGTCCTTTGAATATCGCAGGTATGTCATGGCATGATATTTTGACGAAATTGCAACTGGGGGGTGTTACGAAGACACTGGCTACTAATTGCTCTTTGGAGGGTTATGGAGATGAGAGCATCAATCTGCTTTTAAATGAAAAACACGCGAGTCTTTTGGATGAAGCCCACGAGCGCAGAATTTCTCGTGCTCTTACTGAACTTACGGGAAGGGTTTTCGATGTAAATATTAAAATAGGGGTAATAAAAGATGAGACGCCGGCAGAGGTGTCAGCTAGGCGGCTTCGGGAAATTCATGCTGAGGCAGAAGAAGTGATGCAGAACGACGAAGTCATTCAGACACTGATCCAAGACTTTGATGGAAAGTTAGATCGCGATAGTATCAAACCAAATCGATTGGGGGATTTATGATGAAAGGTCTTGGTGACATGATGAAACAAGCGCAAGCAATGCAGCAACAAGTGCAAAAAATTCAAGAAGAGATTGCTGCTACCGAGGTCAAAGGAGAGTCTGGTGCTGGCTTAGTGAAGGTTAGTATGTCAGGTCAATATGACGTTAAATCCGTTGAGATTGACCCAGCCGTGATGGATGAGAATAAAGAGGTCATAGAGGATTTGATCGCTTCTGCAGTCAATGATGCAGTTCGAAGGGTTGAGAACAATCGTAAGGATCAGATGGCTGACATTACGTCTGGTATCCCTCTGCCACCAGGATTTAAGTTTCCGTTTACCTGAAGTAAAAGTATGCAAGAATCTATTATCGATGAGCTTAAGGAGGCATTCCGTGTTCTTCCTGGAGTAGGTCAGAAAACGGCGCAGCGTATGGTGTTGCATTTGCTTGAACGGGATAGACGTGGTGGTATGCATCTGGGTCAGAAAATTCTGGAAGCAATGGAGCGTGTGGGGCAGTGCAGAATGTGTCGCAATCTTTCTGAGTCTGATATCTGCGCTATTTGCGATAATGCGCAGAGAGATCACAGTCAGTTATGTGTCGTCGAATCTCCTGTGGATGTGATTGCGATTGAACAATCAGCTAGTTACCGAGGTTGTTACTTCGTATTGATGGGCAATCTTTCCCCTATTGATGGTATTGGTCCAGAGGAACTTGGTATGAAGAGCCTTGCTGACCGATGTGAAAGTAATATTGGGGAAGTGATCTTAGCGCTTGGTGCTAGCGTTGAAGGGGAGGCTACTGCGCATTATATTTCGGAGCTACTAAAATCAATGTCGGTAAAGGTTACTCGCATTGCTCGAGGAATTCCGATTGGAGGGGAGCTAGAGTATGTTGATGGAAACACTCTAGCGCTTGCCCTTTCGGGGAGAAAACCCCTCTAGTGGAATATCAGGTCGTTATGGAAATGGAGCAACTCCACGATGCTATGTTGGTTTGTTCTGAAGCACGAGTATTGACGATCGATACTGAATTTGTCCGAGTAAATACTTATTACCCAGAGGTCGGATTAATTCAAATTTATGATGGAAAGCGATGTTTTCTAATTGATCCTATAGCACTCCCTGATCTTCAGTCACTTAAGGCCTTAATGCTTTCGTCATCTATTGTGAAGGTTTTTCATTCTTGCTCAGAAGATCTTGAGGTATTTCAGCATGCTTTGGGAATTATCCCTCGGCCAATTTTCGATACGCAAATCGCGGCAGCACTTCTGGGTATTGGATTTTCTATAAGCTACCAGCGTCTGGTCGAGTATTATCTTGGTATTGAACTATTGAAATATGAAACACGCTCGGATTGGTTAAAGCGCCCGCTGACAGATAACCAATTAAAGTATGCTGCTCTTGACGTGGTACATTTATACGAGGTTTATAATCAAGAGTTAAAAGCGTTGTTGGAAACCAATCGTCTTGGTTGGGTTTCGGAAGAATGTGCTGGTCTTGGTTTGCAAATACCCACTATGATTGATCCGAGTCAGTTTTATAAGAAGGTCAAAGGGGCTTCTGTGCTGGATCGTTCTCAGTTAAACGTTTTGCGGGATCTGTGTTCGTGGAGAGAAGTAACTGCTCGGAATAAAAACATACCTCGAAATCGAGTCATCGAACAGAAATCGTTGCTTGCGATAGCAAAGCTCAAGCTTAGTTCAAAAACTGACCTAGTTACAGAAGCTAGTATTACTCCGAAACAATTTAGGCAGTATGGTGACGTCATCTTTGGAGTTGCAAAAGAAGCAAGGCAGAAGGAAGAGCACTTATGTCCTGAAATAATTCCAAGAAGCGGAGGCTCGGTAAATAGCGAGCATTTACAACGACTAAGGCGAGTGGTGATGGACTGTGCGGAATCTTTGAGCGTAAGCCCAGAGTTTTTAGTAAAGCGTCGTCACTTGGAGGAACTATTGAAGCTTGATCAATTGCCTGATGAGCTTAATGGATGGAGAAAGGAGGCTGTAGGAAATGCATTGTTGATTGAGATGGCGTCTTTTTGAGGGTGAGAGTTTCTGTGTACAAAACGAGTAGCCATAAGAATCTTTTTCTTTATGTTAGTGAAGCAGAAGGTTTGTCGCGCGTTCCACAGTCTCTTTTATGTAGGTTTGTGGATCGACTTTTGGTGCTCAATTTTGAGCTTAAGGTTGGTAATTTTTTGGCGAAAGAGGATCCTGAGGTTGTGCTGAGAAACATTCATCAAATGGGGTATCATCTGCAACTTCCACCCGTAACTAAAATCTAATGAGTTTTTGGCAAGAAAAATCGTTCTCGGAGATGACAAGGGATGAGTGGGAATCGCTATGCGATGGTTGTGCGCGCTGTTGCCTTGTTAAACTTCAAGATGGTGGTGAGGTGCGATATACGTCTATTGTATGTAAATTTCTTGATCAAGATAACTGTCGGTGTAGTGATTACGAAAACCGAAGTAGTTTAGTTCCAACATGCGTGCATCTTCAGTCTTCATCAATCCCTGAATGGTTACCTACAAGCTGTGCTTACAGGCTTATTGATGAGGGTAAAGACCTAGAGTGGTGGCATCCTCTTGTCTCAGGTAGTCAGGATACTGTTTATGAAGCAGGCATCTCGGTTCGAGGAAAAGTTATTTCGGAAGCTCATGTTCACCCAGAGGAGATAGAAGAGCAAACGATTAAGTGGATAGAGCTTTAAATGTTTGAAAACCAATATCATATTGCTTGGTCGATTTATTTGCTGTCTGGGTTCTTCTGTTGTTTTGTTTGGTGGCGCCTTACATCATATATTACACATCGAGGTTGGCGTGACTTGGGACGAGGCTTTGTTGTGATATTTATTTTTACTCCTTGGTATGCCGGTGACACATCAGATTTTCTCGCGCCTGCGGTAATAGTTTTGTTAATGGATTTATTGCTAGAGGGAGCAAAATCGGGGATGCGAGGGGGTATAGCATTATTATTTTCTTCATTTCTCATGTTGGTTCTGCTAACTATTAGAGCCTGGTTTTCCAAATCTGGGAAATAGTTTAAGCACGTTGAAAAACTGGCATATTTTGCTTCGAGTCGTTATATTCTCAGCCTTCGCCCCAACGTAAAACACTTATGAAATTTGCAAGCACTGAAACCTATATTGCCACAGAAGAATTGCAGATGGCGGTTAATGCTGCCGTAATCCTAGAACGGCCTCTTTTAATAAAAGGGGAACCCGGCACTGGTAAAACTATGTTAGCTGAAGAAATAGCCTCTTCCCTAGGGCTTAAAATCATCACTTGGTATGTCAAGTCAACCACTAAGGCTCAACAAGGGCTCTATGAATACGATGCGGTATCTCGCTTGCGAGATTCCCAGCTAGGTGATGATCGCGTGCATGACATTAACAACTATATTGAAAAGGGTAAGTTGTGGGAAGCCTTCGATACAGAGGAAAAGGTCGTGTTACTTATTGATGAGATTGACAAGGCAGACATCGAGTTTCCTAATGACTTATTGCTTGAGCTTGATAAGATGGAATTTCATGTTTACGAGACGGGCGAGACAGTGAAAGCTGTAAACCGGCCAATCGTTGTTATCACGAGTAATAATGAGAAAGAATTGCCCGATGCATTTTTACGCAGATGCTTTTTCCACTATATCCAATTCCCTGATCGAGAAACGATGCAGGATATTATTGATGTTCATCATCCCAATATAAAGAAAGAGCTCGTGAAAGAAGCAATGGAAATCTTTTTTGATGTGCGTAAGGTCCCTGGTTTAAAAAAGAAACCATCAACATCAGAGTTGATAGATTGGCTCAAACTTTTGTTGGCAGATGATATTCCAGAAGAAATTCTTACGAGTAGAGATACTTCAAAAGCGATACCACCATTGTACGGTGCATTAGTGAAAAATGAGCAGGATGTGCAGCTCCTCGAAAGATTAGCCTTTATGAATCGACGTAAAAGTGATTAAGGCAATCAAAAGATTGAGGGTAAATTCTTTTGCTGATTAATTTCTTCCTGGCTCTAAAAAAAGCCCGTATTCCTGTTTCCATTACCGAATTGCTGCACTTGCTCGATGGTCTGAAGGCGCGTCTTGTCTACGCGAATATTGACGAATTTTACTATCTTAGTCGTATGGCTCTAGTGAAGGACGAACGACATTACGATAAGTTTGACCGAGCTTTCGGCATCTACTTTAAAGGGCTTGAAGATCTCACGGAAATGATATCGTCATTAATCCCAGATGAGTTTTTGAGAAGAGAGTTTGAAAAATCGCTGAGTAAAGAAGAACTAGAAAAGATTAAATCACTGGGTGGTCTTGAAAAATTGATTGAGGCATTTAAGCGAGAAGTTGAGGAGGCTGCAAGAGAAGGTAATGGAAAGGGGAAAGAAGGTGAGGGTGAAGATGGTGAGGGTGAAGATGGTGAGGGGAAGGGGAAGGAAAGGGGAAAGAAGCGACGCGGAGGAGGTGCTAGACGTAGTTGGGATAAGCGCGATTATAAGGCCTATGATGATAATGTAGAACTCGGCACTCGCGGTATGAAGATTGCTCTGCGCCGACTACGTAAACTGGCTCGAACTGGTGTGGATAATGAATTTGATATTGACAGTACAATTGATAAAACAGCGAAGAGCGGTGGGTTATTAGATATTATTCTTCGTCCAGAACGACGAAACACCGTTAAAGTCTTATTATTTTTGGACAATGGCGGTTCCATGGATGCTCATGTCCGTGTTTGTGAAGAATTATTTTCGGCCGCTCGCAGTGAGTTTAAACATTTAGAGACCTATTATTTCCATAACTTTATCTATGACGGTGTTTGGAAAGAGCATAGAAGACGTATGCAGGAAAGAATTGAAACTCTTGATATCCTGAATAGATACAATCACGAATATAAAGTTATTTTTGTAGGGGACGCGACTATGGCTCCTTACGAGATTACTCATGCTGGAGGAAGTGTTGAACATTGGAACGAGGAAGCAGGTGCTATTTGGATGCAGCGTGTTATGGATACTTATGACAGAGTTATATGGATCAACCCAACTCTTGAGAATACTTGGGAATATTCGACTTCGGTCGCTTTGGCGAGGAGATTGGTGGATGACCAGATGTATCCATTAACGGTTCGTGGTATCGAAGATGGGATGAATTTTCTGACCAAGTGAACTCCTCAACGCAAGAACTCGACGCACAGATCGGTTTCTGCATGATTCGTGATCGTTTCCGTTTAAGAAAGGCCCTGCGAGCAAAAAGAAGTTCGTTGGTCAAAGATAAAATAGACGAGTCGTGCCGTCTTGCGGAGGACCGCAAAAACTCGATACCCCCGTTGCATTATCCTGAAGAGTTACCGATCACTTCGCGTTTGTTGGATATTGAAAAGGCGGTTGTCGAGAATCAGGTAGTCATCGTTGCGGGTGAAACGGGATCAGGGAAGACTACACAAATCCCAAAAATCTGTCTCGCGATGGGATTGGGAGTTTATGGTTCAATAGGACATACCCAGCCTCGCGTCGTAGCAACTCGAACCGTTTCTCAGCGCATAGCTGCGGAAGTGAGCTCCCAGATGGGGGGGCTTGTCGGATACCAAGTTCGCTTCGATGAACGGACGTCACAGCAAACCCAAATCAAAATTATGACAGATGGTATTTTGCTCGCTGAGACGAAAAATGATCGTTTTTTAGACCAATATCAGGTTCTTATAATTGATGAGGCTCATGAACGTAGTCTCAATATAGACTTTCTGCTTGGGTATATTAAGACAATCCTGCCGAAGAGGCCTGATTTAAAGATTATTGTTACCTCCGCAACGATTGATGTGCAGCGGTTTGCTAACTACTTCAACGATGCTCCCATTATAGAGGTTTCTGGGAGAACCTATCCAGTTGACGTTATTTATCGTCCCACGGAAGAAGTCAAAGGCCAAGATATAGACCAGCAGATCTACCAAGGCGTGCTTGAGGCTCTGGGTGAGATAGAGATAGAGAATAACAGTAAGCCAAATCCTGGTGATGTTCTTGTTTTTCTTTCTGGTGAGAGAGAGATCAGGGAGCTTGCAGATGAGATAAGAAAATCGCGATTTAAATCGTTCGATATTTTACCGCTATACTCTCGCTTAGGTGTGTCAGAGCAGAATCAAGTTTTTCAGACACATGATAAACCACGAATTGTTTTAGCTACCAATGTCGCAGAGACCTCTTTAACAGTCCCGGGAATACACTATGTCATTGATCCCGGCCTTGCTCGTATCTCGAGATATAGTTACAGATCGAAAATTCAACAGTTACCTGTTGAACGAGTATCTCAGGCAAGCGCAGAACAAAGAAAGGGTCGGTGCGGACGTGTTGCACCTGGTCGTTGTATTAGACTGTATTCAGAGGAGGATTTTTTATCGCGCCAAGCATTCACGTCTCCAGAGATTATGCGTACAAATTTAGCAGCAGTTATTCTTCAGATGTTGGTGTTACGACTGGGAGATATTGGCAAATTCTCTTTTATAGAGAGTCCCGATCAACGACAGATAAGTGATGGTTTCCAGATACTATTTGAGCTCCATGCGGTTAACAAAGATCGTCAGATTACCAGGCTTGGCCGGCAAATGGCCAGGTTTCCTGTGGATCCAAGACTATCGAGGATGCTGCTGGAGTCCTCCCGAATGGGATGCCTTGCTGAACTGATAATAATAACGAGTGCTCTTTCACTTCAAGATCCACGAGAGAGACCACATGAGCATCAAGAAAAAGCGGACAATGCTCATCAGAAGTACTGGGATGAAAAGTCGGATTTTCTTGCATTCATAAATCTTTGGAATGCATTCGAAGAATCACGCCAGAAATTGACTCAGAGTCAACTAAGGAAATATTGCCGTTCCAATTTTCTCTCGTTTATCAGGATGCGAGAGTGGCGAGATATTCATCGTCAGCTTTCGGAAGTTTGTAGTGAACTAAACTTAAAATTGAATAAGGTCCCTTCAGACTACCCATCTATCCACCGCGCTCTGCTCAGCGGCTTGTTGGGAAATATTGGGCAAAAGGATAAAGATAACGAGTATAACGGCGCTCGTAATAGGACTCATTTTATCTTCCCCGGTTCTTCACAATTTAAAATCAGGCCTAAGTGGATAGTCTCGAGCGAGCTGATTGAAACCGGTAGATTGTATGCACGTTGCGTGGCGAAGATTGACAGTGTTTGGCTAGAGGAACTCGCAGATCACTTGGTCGTTCGTACCGTTGCAGATCCATTCTTCGATACGGACCATGGACATGTGACGGCATATGAGAATGTTTCTTTGTATGGTGTGGTTATAGTTAACCGGAGAAAGTTCGATTTCCGTAAGGTAAACCCTAAAGAGGCCCGAGAGATTTTTATTCATTGCGCTTTAGTAGATCAGCAACTCAAATCCTCAGCGGCGTTTTTCAAACACAACAAAAAACTAATCGCTGAAATAGAAATGCTTGAATCAAAAACAAGGAAAAGAGATATTTTGGCGGACAACCAGGAGCTATTTTCGTTTTATGATAAACGGCTGCCAAGTGATATTTCGAGCGTTAATGAATTGAAACAATTTCTAAAGTCAAACGAAGGTTCTCTTTTTCTCAATAAGGAACAGTTGCTTAAGCAGAAGGTTAGCGTCTCTGATCACAGCTATCCTGACTCTCTTAAAGTGGCCAATGCCGAGCTCAAACTGAATTATCAATTTGATCCAGAACATCAGGAGGATGGCGTTAGCATCAGTGTGCCAGTAGCGATTCTCAGACAGGTTTCAGAAGCGCAATTGGACTGGGTTATCCCTGGGCTATTGCGAGAAAAATGCCTTTCCTTGTTAAAATCTCTACCAAAGAGGTTGCGTAAAAATTTTGTTCCAGCTCCGGAGTATGTCGATAAGGTTGTTCTAAAGCTTAAATTTGACGGCCGAGCGCTGACTGAGGTTTTAGCAGAGCAGTTATTTCGTCTGTCTGGTGTTAAGGTGTCTGCAACAGACTTTAATATAGAAAATTTAGATAAGCATCTTTCTATGAATGTTCGCGTTGTCGATGATAATGGGAATATCCTAGGTACTGGACGAAACCTGAATATGCTTCGCCAAAAGTTTTCGCAGGAAGCTGATTTAAACTTCCGTAAACGTTCACGGCATTCGCTTGAAAAGAATCACTTAACCAGTTGGTCCTTCGATGAATTACCGGAACAAGTTGAGATTCAGCATGCTGATATTGTGATCAACGGATACCCAGCTCTTGTTGATAAAAATACTCATGTTGATCTAGAGATATTTGATGCCAAGTTATATGCCCAGAGAGCCATGAGAATGGGGTTGCTTCGTTTGATTATGTTAGAACTGGACGAGCAACGCAGGTATGTTACAAAGAATCTTCCCGGCTTCGAAAAATATGCTGTTTACTATTCAACCCGTGGTTCCCGCGAACGACTGTTAGAAGAAATGGTTACGGCTATATTTAGGTACACCTTTATAGAGGATCTTCCAGTGGTCAGAAATGCGGAGGCCTTTCGAGAGCGTCTTATGCGCAAGAGTCGTTTGGTCAGTATTGCTAACGAGGTCTCATTAATTGTTAGTGAGGTATTACAAGAAGCACACGAAATTGAACGTAATTTGGCAAAAATTGCTACCAACCATAATCGTTATGCGTGTAATGATATTGATAATCAATTGAGACGATTGCTTGATCCAGGTTTCTTGAGCCAGATACCTTTACACTGGCTAAGTCAATACCCTCGATATCTAAGCGCTATTCGCTTTCGAATGAATAAATTAACGTTTAATCTGGAGCGCGATCATGCGGCTACTCATGAGGTGCTTGGCTTTGCAGAAAAGATTACCGATCGTTACATAGAGGGCTCAGAGATGGAGTTATATCGCTGGATGGTTGAGGAGTTTCGTATCTCTATTTTTGCACAAAAGTTGGGAACTAGTTTGCCAGTCTCGGCAAAACGTTTAGAGAAACAATGGCGAATTACGGAAGTAGAGGGCCTCAACCTAGACAAGTAGAAGCCATCATACACTTCTCTAATTGCGCGCAGAAACTTTTGCCTGTACGAAGTCGCTGTTATCGATGTGTAAAAGTCCAGCGATGCGTCTGATGATGTGTTCCTCAAATTTATCTACACGTCCGTCGGCGTAAGCAACCCGCCACAACTGAACAACCAGTTCCTTTCTACCACTATAGTCATAATGCTTGTTAAGAAGCCGGGTGAATTGATGAAGATCGTGGGCTTCTTCGACTGCATCTTCTGCAAGCTCTACAAGATTATCTAGCTCCTCCTGATTGAAATCGAAGAGCGACTGTAGTGTCGAAATAATCGATATTTTTTCATCATTGGTACGTTTCTCATCGCTTCTGGATACTTCTATTAGAAGTGCTGCCATTGCGAACTCGATGCCTCGCTGCTGGGTGTCCTGCTGTTCCTCTTGATTGAGAAAGGTTTCGGTGAAGAACCGGGTAATATTATTTATCATGAAATTACCTTTTCGAGAAGATTGTTGGTAACGTTTGAAGCCTCTAACGCATTATCTAGCAAAGTAATATTCGCATTACCTTCAAACATGTGAGCGCTTAGATACCGGCGGAAATGTCTTGCTCCCGGCGTACCTGTAAAGTAGCCTAAAAGATGCTTAATCATATGTTTCATTGCCACTTGCTTGTCCAATTGTTCTAACATATACGATCTATATTTCTCTAGGATATCAAGTCGAGACGGAAGGGGTGTTGAAAAAATATCGTGATCAAGGCGAGCTAATAGATATGGGTCTGAATATATGGCTCTGCCTAACATTAGACCATCTGTGAGTTGCTTTAATTTGAGACACTCCTCTACCGTCTTTATGCCTCCATTTAATATGAATGTGGCTTCTGGCAATTCATCCTTGATTCGATAAATATAGTTGTACTTGAGCGGAGGTATGTCTCGATTCTCCTTTGGTGTCAATCCCTTCAGAATAGCCTTTCGAGCGTGGACGACGAAAGTACGACATCCCACATCATAGAGCTTGAGGACGAAGCGTTTAAAAAATGAATAGTCCTCACTTTCATCAATTCCTATTCTAGATTTAACGGTGACGGGTATATCAACAGCGCTGCTCATGGCTTGATAACAATCTGCGACGAGCTCCGGTTTGGCCATCAGGCATGCTCCAATACCCCCCACCTGAACGCGATCACTGGGGCAGCCACAGTTAATATTTACCTCTTGATATCCCGCTTCCTCAACTAATATGGCTGCCTCTGCCAATTCTTTGGGATTGCTCCCACCTAGTTGAAAGCCACATGGAGCATCTTCATTATGGGCCAGAAACTTTTCTTTTTCTCCATACAATAACGCGCCCGTAACGATCATCTCGCTATATAATATAGAGTTTGTTGAAAGTAGACGGAGTAGAAATCGGAAATGCCGATCTGTACATCCCATCATCGGTGCTACTGATAGTCTTCTGTCCAACTCTTTTCATGCTATTTTAGGTAAAATGGTAGTTTAACACTCTAGGATCCTTTATGGCGTCATCTGCAAGCAGACCCGAGTCTGCAAAAAAGTTACAATAAAAATTATGAATATTCGTACTCGAGTTGCGCCATCCCCCACGGGTGATCCCCATGTAGGTACAGCCTATATGGCACTTTTTAGCTTATGTTTTGCGCGTCAGTTTGGCGGTCAGTTTGTACTACGTATTGAAGATACCGATGCAGCTCGAAGTTCAAGGCAGTCGGAACAAAATATCCTAGACTCCCTCCGTTGGCTAGGACTTGATTGGGATGAAGGTCCGGATAAATCAGGTTCTTATGGTCCGTATCGCCAAAGTGAGAGATTGGATATATATAAAGAGCATATTGGAAAACTACTTTCGCGTGGACATGCATTCCACTGTTTTTGTACACCTGAACGTTTATCCACCATGCGAGCTGAACAAATCAAGAATAAACAAACCACCCGATACGACGGGTGCTGTTTGTCCTTATCCAATCAGGAGGTGCAGGAGAAACTTGCATCTGGTCAAGACTATGTTGTCCGAATGAAAGTCCCAGAAAAAGGCACATGCATTGTTAGAGATCGTTTGCGAGGTGATATCCCTATTGAATATGCGCAGATTGACATGCAGGTACTACAAAAATCCGATGGTAACCCGACCTACCATCTAGCCGTGGTGGTAGATGATCATTTAATGGAAATCACTCACATAATTCGTGGAGAGGAGTGGATAAACTCAGCTCCAAAACACATGTTACTTTATGAGTATTTTGGTTGGCACATGCCTGAACTCATTCATATGCCTTTGTTGCGTAATCCAGATAAAAGTAAGCTAAGTAAACGTAAGAATCCGACAAGTATTAGTTTTTACGAGAGAATGGGCTTCCTTCCTGAGGCCGTGATAAATTATCTGGGTATGCTTGGTTGGAGCATGCCGGATGGGGAAGAAAAGTTTTCTCTGAAAGATATGGTCAAGCATTTTGATCTAGAGAGAATTTCTCTTGGCGCACCAATCTTTGATGTCGATAAGTTGAAGTGGCTAAATGGGAGATGGTTGCGTGAAGAACTCGATGACGATGCATTTGCCGACAGGATAAGTGAATGGGCATACAATCGAGAAAATCTAAAAAGAATCATACCTCTCGTTAAAGAGAGAGTTGATATCTTCTCGGAAATTACAGACATGATTGCTTTCTTTGCTTCAGGCTTGCCTACTCTCTCCGAGAGTGACTTGACTATGAAAAATCTCTCCGTAGATCAAACAAAAAAAATCCTGCAATTTGCTCTATGGGATATAGATTCCTTGGACATATGGGATAGAGATAGTTTGAATAAAGTGTTTGAAACTCTTGGCGAGGACTTAGAGCTAAAAATCCGTGATGTTCTCTCACCGATATTCATCGCTATTTCAGGGAAACCAGTTTCTCCGCCATTGTTTGATTCCATGGAAATTATCGGGGTGGATATGACTCGAGCAAGGCTTAAAAATGCTATTGATGTTTTAGGCGGGGTCTCAAAAAAGTTAACAAAAAAATTAGAGAAAGAATATCAATTAATAAGGAGTTCGAGAGAGTAATGCAGCAAGTAGCTGATTTGTACGAGGAGGGAAAAGAATTAAAAAAGTTGCTTGAGGCTATGTCCTCTGACGATTGGAATCGTATAACGCCCTTCAAGAGCTGGACCATCAATAATGTAATTCAGCATCTGCATGGCGCAGATAAGGCTGCGATGCTGTCCTTATCCGATCGAGATAAATTTCTCGTTATAAAATACAACCGAAAAGCTCAAAGAACACTTATGTTTCCAAAGATTTATGGTCGAGAATTGGTAGATAATTGGTGGCGATTCTTTAATGAAATGTGTGATCATCTTAACCTTAGCGATCCAAAACGCCGGCTGACTTGGTTTGGTCCTGACATGGGAGTAATGATGTTTACCACGGCCCGACAAATGGAGACTTGGGCGCATGGACAAGATATTTATGATTGCCTGAAAAAACCAAGGATACATACTGACCGTTTAAAAAATATAGCGGTTATTGGTGTAAAAACGTTTGGATGGACGTTTATCAATAGGAGAATGAATCCTCCAAGTCCTGTCCCTTACGTTAGACTCGATGCTCCTTCTGGGGAGATCTGGGAATTTGGAGAACCCTCTGAGGATAACTATATCTCTGGTACCGCCGTCGAATTTTGTCATGTTGTTACTCAAGGGAGAAATATACGAGATAAGGATATTCATTTGAATGTGGTCGGCGAGTCTGCACAGAAATGGATGGACATAGCGCAATGTTTTGCTGGTCCTCCCGAAACACCACCTAAGCCAGGGTTAAGAACTTCATAGTTGAATGGTTTGGGTTAAAGAGATAGGATTCTGTTCCGTTTTAGGGGCTATAGCTCAGCTGGGAGAGCGCGTGACTGGCAGTCACGAGGTCGGCAGTTCGATCCTGCCTAGCTCCACCAATTTCTTATTTTAAAACATGTTAACTCTCTGTTCGGCTTCGGATTTTTCCGAAATCGCTCAATGGGCGTAGACAAAATTGAAGATACTGAAATACCCTTCGTACACCGTCCGAAAGGGACGGGTTTATTACTCCTAAAAAGCTCTCAGTGCGTCTCATGCAGTTCTTTTGTAACTGAAATGCATTTCTTTTTTTCAGTAGTCCTTTAAAAGATTTTCAATATTTAAAATACTGAACGATTTAACCTGCTGGGTTTATATTAAAGGCTCTTAACGCTCCCACTGGCAATACTGACTGAGGTCTGATTCAACTTTTCGCTCGAACATATGATAATGCGGTTGCACGCTGATGATTTTGTCCCAGCCGTGGATCTCCGCCAGATCATTGCAGCGACACAACTGCGAGGAGTACATATTGGACAATCCTAGATAGCGGACCTTGTCGCTGCGCACCATGTCATTTAATGTTTGCATCATTTCCTCTAGGGGGAAATCTTGAGTCGTGCAATACGTGTACCTGATAAGGTCGATGTGGTCAGTTTTTAAACGCTTCAGACTGACTTCGATTTCTTTGATGAGGTTGCGTCGAGCTGGCCCGCCGTCCATGGGGTGGCCGTCTTTTGTCGCAATCACGAAATCGTGACGACGGCCTTGGATGCTGTTACCGATATATTCTTCTGACTTATCATCACCATACATATACGCAGTATCGATAAGAGTAATCCTATGATCGCTCGCAGCGCTCATGATCTTTTTGACGGTCGGCCCATCGACACTAATGCCAAAAGCATCAGTCCCTAAATCTACCGCAGAAATTTCAAGGCCGGATTGTCCTAGCGTACGTTTTGGCATGGGTTACTGTATCGGACTTGCTTCACACAATACGGTCACCCGTTGCATGCGTCTTTCTTCGCTGGTGTCGTAATCGGGGCAGGGTGAATGCAATACACTCCGGTTATCCCAAATGGCGATGGTCCCAACCTCATAGTCGATACGAAATTGGTAAAACGCGCGAGTGGTGTGTTTATACAGGTATTCAAGAATTGCTTTACTCTCGTCCTTGTCTAGGCCAACGATGCTCTGAGTGAAGTTGCGGTTCACATAGAGTGCCTTTTTGCCGGTTTCAGGATGCGTGATGACAACAGGATGAGTGACCGGGTGTTCAATCTGCTCGTGATCAAACTGTCGCCCATCATGGATGGCAAATAATGGATCAACAAATGCCTTCATAGTATCCGAAAGATCTTCATAGGCCCGGTGCTGATTAGCGTAGAGCGTCGCGCCGCCTAGTGATGGTACCTTTCTGGCGAGTAGCATGGAGTACTTGGGTGTTAGTTTTTTCCATGAGACATCAGAATGCCAAGACTCTGAACGCAGCTGACCGATCTCCATGACATCATCAAAACCTGTGGCCGACGGCGAGAACCCATGGATATCAAGTTCACCATAGTGCATTCCAAACGCCCGCAGATCTTCGACGGTTACATGTGCCTGCCCATGCAGCGCTATTGCACCGTACTGCAGCATCAGGTCGTTGATCTGCTCATAATCCGAGTTATCCATCTTGTTGATGTCAAAGCCCCATACCGCAGCGCCGCCAGCGCCGGTTAAGGGTTTAACACTTATCTGATCGTGCTGTTCCGCAATGCTCATGGTTGCCTCCTGATTTCCATTGCAGTATGCAGCTTTCCTCTGGGTCAAACAAATAGAACATCCACCATCAATAAAAGAGTTTTTATTGTCCTGACATAATTCCTGGCTGGTTTTACCTAATCATCGATTGGTGGGCGTGTTTCCAATTATTAGAAGTACCGTTATTTGATCCCTTTGGGATATGTTGGGTTTTTAGAACTCATAAGTTTTTAGTTTATTTATGGCTTCTTGAGCATCATCTATCTTCTTTGTGATTGACTTGATCCTATTTACGAGAGTTTTGCGTTCTGACTCCTTTGAGTAGACGTTTGGGAGGTCTTTGATCAGTGCTTGATAGTACTTAATAACGAGCTTTTTCTCCTCTTCCGTACATTCATTCATTCTGGCCTCAGGGAAACGAAAATAAAAAATTTCACTTTCATTCTTCCTGTAAGTTTTTGTTTCAAGCTCCTGTCTAAGTCCATCTAATATCGAACTTACTGATGGAGTCTCAGTTTTTGATTCCTTCCGTTCCCAATTTTCCTCAATATATCCGAATAGCCATTTGAAAAAAATAAAGAAAAAGGGAGCCAAAATAAGTAAAGTGAAAGGAACAATAATGATCCACTCAGCTAAGCTCATGTAGTCAACCGAATTGCGTAGACAAGTGCTTTGATCGCTCAAAACAGGACTATTAACGCTTTCACCAAAAACATTATCATCCAAATAAACTTTAACCTGATTTGAACAGTAGCCGGAAGCATTCCAGAATGGGGCTAACATAAAGAGATAGAAGCCAGTCAGAGAAGGAAGTAGACAAAGTGCCCCATTAGGTATCGGCTCATATCCCGTTGGATCTTCTTCTTTTGACCTTAAATCAGTCCAGGCCATGGCGACCAAAATTGCTAACGCAATGAATATACTCACGAAAATACTTAGCAACGAACCGAACTTGAAAAACTGCCAAAGAATGATCTCGCTACAAAAAATGCCAACGATCAAACTAATGAAAATACCTATTAATTTCGCGGCTGACACAATAGAGACCCCCTTTTCTCTATCTGGAAACTGGTAAGCCTCCAAAGCACTCTTGCTAAAAGCTACATGATTAGACACGTAATTACTATGGTCTAGTTAGAAACTAGATGTTGCTAATATGGAGCTAGATAAAATAAAAGTGGCTAATAGTTAAAAGATTTGCACGGAGTTAGGAGACCATGAAAAGATATTAAAACAGATATAATCTTATTAA
>NZGG01000021.1 GCA_002690865.1 Gammaproteobacteria bacterium
GGAAATATTTATAAGTATATGTAATAAAAAAATATAATGGTAAAATGTTTAAAGAACTTTTTGAAAGAGATGTCCCCCTTCTCGACATCAGAGCACCGGTAGAGTACTCGGTTGGAGCTTTTCCCAATTCAAGGAATCTGCCGATCCTGACCGATGAGGAGAGGCACCAGGTGGGTCTTATTTATAAAGCAGAGGGACCAAGGGCTGCCGAGGATTTGGGTTTTAAGCTGGTATCTGGTCCGGTTAAGGCCACCCGCGTGCAAAATTGGATTTCTTTTATTGAGGACTACCCCGAAACACATCTCTATTGCTGGAGAGGTGGTAAGAGATCTGAGATTGCTTGCCAATGGCTTTCCGATCTAGGGTACAAAGTGCCGCGGGTTGCTGGCGGTTATAAGGCTCTGCGAAACTTTTTGTTGGAAAAAATTGAAAGACCGCCTTCATTTATTCTAATTGGGGGTAATACTGGTTCGGGTAAGACTGAGCTCATCCTAAAGCTTTCGGGAGGTATCGACCTTGAAGGTATTGCCTCTCATCGCGGATCTGCCTTTGGAAAACGGGCCCTACCCCAGCCATCGCAAATTACTTTTGAAAATGCAGTGGCTGTGCAACTTATAAAAAATCAAGCTGAACCCATTATCATCCTTGAAGACGAAGGAAGGTTGATCGGTCGAATACAAATACCCCTAAAAATCAAAACTTCTATGGATAATTCGCCAGTGGTTGTTCTGGAGGCCCCTAAAGAGCACAGAATAGAGAGAATTCTCAATGACTATGTTATTTGTCAGTATAAAGAGCTGTCAGAGCTCCATGGAACACGCGCATTCGAATTGTTCTCTGATCAAATGCTGGCTGCTACCGATGCGATTCGTCGAAGGCTTGGTGGGGAAAGGCACCGGGAGGTTCGAGCATTGATGGAAAAGGCACTTTTTGAGCATTCGGAGGGGAATTTAGAAGGCCATAGAAAGTGGATAGACTTCCTTCTTTCAGAATATTACGACCCAATGTATGCCTACCAAATGAAGAACAAAAGCGAGCGAATTCTATTCTCAGGCACGTCAGATATGATACAAGATTGGCTAGGAAATCATTATTCTAGCTAGAAAAATTGAAGAAAATTACATCATATCTAGTAGCTTTTTTCTTGTTCTAGGACGTGCTCGCCAATAAAAGATAGCACTAGTTCCTGACTGACGGGAGCTAACAGTGGAATCATTACTTCACGCATATATCTTTCTACATGAAATTCCCTGGCATATCCCATTCCACCATGGGTCCTAACAGCCTGCTGGCAAGCCTTGAACGCTGCTTCGCCAGCAAGATACTTTGCCGCATTAGCCTCAGCCCCGCATGCTTTGCCTGCGTCATATAAAGTTGCTGCTTTAAATACCATTAGTTCCGCTGCTTCCAGTTCCGTCCAATTAACTGCAAGAGGATGCTGGATAGCCTGATTTTTGCCTATCGGTCTATCGAAAACAATTCGGTCTCTGGCATAGTTTGAGGCACGTTCTAAAGCTACTTGGCCGAGACCAACTGCTTCTGCTGCGAGTAACACACGCTCAGGGTTTAATCCATGAAGTAAACATTTCCAACCATCGCCCTCCTCTCCAATCCGATCCTCTATCGGAATAATCAGGTTATCAATAAATAATGCATTGGAATCCACAGCTTTTCGCCCCATTTTTTCTATTAACCTAACCTCTATCTGGCTTCTATCAAGATCCGTATAAAACAAAGTCAGGCCTTGGGAAGGTTTCTCGCAAAGTTCCGCTTCTTTCGTCCTGGCGATCAGTAATATTTTATTCGCGGTTTGCGCCGTGGTTGTCCACATTTTCCGTCCATTGACCACATAGTTGTCGCCATCTCGTATAGCTTTAGTCTGTAGCTTGGTCGTATTTAAACCTGCATCTGGTTCGGTTACGCCGAAACAGGCTCGATCTTGTCCCGATATTAGCGGAGGTAAGAACCGAGACTTTTGACTATCTGTACCGAAGACGACGATTGGATTGGGACCAAAAAGGTTTAAATGGATCGCAGATGCACCGCTCATACCAGCACCGGAGCGCGCTATGGTGTGCGCTAAAATAGCGGTTTCCGTGATGCCCAAGCCTGAACCACCATATGCTTCAGGCATCGCGATACCAAGCCAACCACCATCTGTAATTGCCTTTACGAATGCTTCGGGAAATTTGCCATCCGTGTCTCTTTCGAACCAGTATTTGTCATCATATTCTTTGCATATACTCTGAACCGCGGTCCGGATCGCTAATTGCTCGTCATTTAGGTCAAAATCCATAGTGTTATCCACTCTTTCTAGCTAAGTTTTTTGCAGAACATGAGTATTGTTAAAGCAATATTTGGACATATCACCGGATTATGAATATCTCCATTTTCTATTCACTTCTTTCAAGTGGAATACTGGTACTATTCCGTAACGGCCAATTTCAGGCTGATTATTGAATACGTCGCATACATATTCAACCGGGACTCGAGAAAAGATTATGATCGATATACACGCGAAGAGCCAAAACCCTGCGATCATTGCTAAGAAAGCCGATGATCACAGTGTTCATAGCACTCCAAAGCGTGCGCGGACCAGGGCTTCCCTTGTTGCCGCGTCAAGGAAACTTGTGTTTGAGCGGGGTCATGGAAGAACCTCAATTAAAGATATTACTGCGTGTGCAGGCGTTGCCACCGGTACGTTTTATAACTATTTTGTTACAAAGCAGCAGGTTCTCGAGGCAGTGATCGAGGATTATCGTAACCAGTTTGCGTCAGAGATTGAAGAGACAAGATCAAGACTTAAAGATCCGGCAATGATTGTAACGGCAACGCTGAAATATTACTTCCACCAGTCCCAATTTAATCAGGAATGGCGCGCATTTATAGCCCTTTCAGGGCTTACCGGGCCCCTAGAGCTGCGTCAAAAAGATGCAGATTGTCTGAGTGATATTAAGCGCGGTGTTGCTGCGGGAAGGTTCAAAGCTGAAGATATTAGATTCGCACAAAGTTTAATTGCTGGTATGGTAGATCACATCAATAAAGAGATCAGTAATGGGCGTCTCGCCTCCAACGCTACAGATGAGGCCGTGCGTTATATTTTGCGTATGCTGGGATTGCCAGATTTGGTAGCAAAAGCACTGACTCAAAGTCCGTTGCCCCCAGTTGCATATCGACGCCACCAAACGAGCCAAGAATCCTCATTAAATACTACCGGCACGTTCGATTAAGGAGCGTCCAATTACCTTTAGCGCTAACGTCTCTTCAGTGCCCTCAAAAATTGATAATACCCTTGCATCTAGCCAGTAGCGACTCATATCATTCTCTTCCGCATAGCCCATTCCACCATGCATTTGCATCGCGTCTCGGGTTATCCATTCCGATGCGCGACAAGTGAAAAGTTTGACAAGGCTGGCCTCCATTTGTCCTTCACCCTTATCGAGTAGTCGGCCGACTGCGTAGGTAAATCTTCGGGCTGCAAACAAGTAGATCGCTATGCGTGCAAGTTTTACTTGAGTCAGCTGGTAATCAGCAACAGGCTTCGAAAAAACTTCTCGACTCTTCGTATATTGAATAGCCTTATTTAGCGATGCTTGGATTAAGCCACAAGCACGTGCGGCTGTCTGGATCCGCCCTCCGGTAAAACCCCGCATAGTAAAGTAAAAGCCCTTACCAGCACCCTCTTTCTCACCTATGATATTGGTCTCTGGAATAAAAAAATCATCAAAAAATAGTTGATAAGAATGCATCCCCCTATAGCCAACCGTAGGAATTGCTTTACCTGATAGGCATCCTCCAGAGCTTTGTTTCACTTCGAAATCCTCATCTATAAACGATGGTTTTTCAACAATGAATAGGCTTAAACCTTTATGCCCAAGGGACTTGTCCGATTCGGTTCTTGCAAGCGTTAGCAAGACGTGCGCCCTACCGGCAAACGTGGACCAAGTTTTAGAGCCATTCAAAATCCAGCCTTTGCTCACCGGTGTTGCCTTGAGCTGTACAGAGGCAACATCTGACCCATAATCAGGCTCTGTTATGGCAATTGCGCACAACTTCTCTCCTGACGCTATCTTCGGAAGCCAATACCTCTTCTGCTGTTCAGTACCCCCCATGAGGAGCGCCCGGGCTACAATTTCTGGTCGGGTTATAAGACTTCCTGCTCCACCAAGCGAGACTCTTGATAATTCCTCGGTCACTAAAATCATACCTAGACTATCTTCATTATCATCACGTAATAAACCCCCATAACGTTGAGGGATGCTTAACCCAAAACAGCCTAAGCCGCCTACTTCCTTAAGGACCTTCTCAGGAATGGACATATTGAAGCGGTGAATATCCTGAGCAATGGGCGCGACGACTTCGTCAGCAAACTGGCCGAATGTTCTTTTGATGAGCTTTTGGTTATCCGTTAGGTCCATCGCTTCAATATGTCCATTCTTAGCAATGATTTCCTTCCCGATTTTTGATAAATTGTCTGAAGAAAGTTGTTCTGACACAAAAGACGTGGTTGCTAAGGACCAGTCCCCAGCGCCAAAATCTTTAGGTGAGCTGAGTAGCCTAGTATTTATCGAATGAACCACTTCAGCTATGAAGCAACTTGCTAAACATTTTTCAAAATCACTACTCGATTTTGCATATTCTGCGAAGCTTTTAGCAGCTTCTAATTCACTGAAAGACAGCGCTAAGGTATAGACTGCGTATTGATGGTCATCCAAAGAGAGTGCATCGAAGGCTCCGTTATTCGAGCATTTTTCTTGAATAAATTTCAAGCTGCTGTGCACAATCTTGCGTGTGTTTTTGAGTTCTGGTATTCCTTTCATATGCAGGCTTTCTCTCATCAGCAACTGATATTTTAGTATAACCTCTCTCACTCACTAAGGACGAACACGTAAACATGATATGGTATTTATATGGTTGAGCCGAATGTTACAGATGTTAAGAAATATTTTATCGATTTACAGTCCAATATTTGCGATGAATTAGGGGCTATTGATGGTAAAGATTTCGTAATTGAAGAGCTTAACACCTTAACTGGTGGAAGTTCTAAGCCCCGCGTGCTTGAAGATGGTGAATATCTTGAAAAAGCGGCTGTTAATTTTACGCATAGTATCGGTTCTTCACTTCCCAAGGCGGCGAGTGCGCGGAATCCTGGGCTGCAAGGTAAAAGCTTTGAGGCAGTAGCAATATCAGTGATAGTGCATCCGAAAAATCCATATGTGCCTACATTCCATGCAAACCTTCGCTTTTTTCTGGTGGACAAAGATTATTGGCATTTTGGTGGAGGATTTGATTTGACGCCATATTATCCTTTCCCAGATGATGTTCTGCACTGGCATTGCACAGCAGCTAAAGCCTGCTTACCCTTTGGACCTGACCTCTACAGTAAGCTTAAAACTTGGTGCGATGATTATTTTTACCTTCAACATCGTGAAGAGCCTCGCGGCGTTGGAGGTATCTTTTTCGACGATTGGCATAAAACGAGCTTTGAGTCTTCATTCGCGTTTGTCCGGAGCGTGGGTGATCATGTTCTCCCTGCTTATTTACCTATTATTCAGCGTCGTAAAGACCTTCCCTTTGGCTCGAAAGAAGAAGAGTTTATGCTTTATCGCCGAGGTAGGTACGCTGAATTTAATCTTGCTATTGATCGAGGAACCAAATACGGACTGCAATCTGGACGACGCATTGAGTCAGTGCTCGCGTCAATGCCCCCTCGAGCTATATGGAAATATGACTGGAAACCACAAAGTGGTAGCGCAGAAGCTAGATTGTATGAAGATTATCTGAGACCTCGAGATTGGATAGCCGAATTAACATAAATTTTTTAATTATAAGTTATCGCTTTAATTAAATGACTATGGTTAGGAGAGTCCTAAGTACAATGATTGCTGATGCTATAAAAATCTTTTATGTTAAGACGATTGTGAATGGGCCATTTTACTAATATTTACTATTTCCAGTAATGTTCCATTTTCTCTTGATCCGAGAAGATCTATAATTCCACGGAATCCAAGCTGACGATTTCTATTGTTATATCATCTCGCACAACATTTTGCCGATATTGCAGGTCCCTTTAGACTTTTAACTTCCTACATTTTGTTGGCTGGCATAGGCACTGCGTGTGGAGCATTACTAACCTGGTGGTTAATGCCACAGCTCTGGCATTATTTGCCAATTGATAAGGGGCGAGCTTACGCCATTGATGCCGATAAAAGTATAGGGAAGCCAATGTCTGGAGGCATAATATTTATCCCTATATTCATCATTATCAGCCTCCTCGTTGTTCCGTTTGACTGGAAGTTTGTTGGCATTCTAGCCTGCGTGGGAGTAGCAATGTTAGTTGGGTTTTTTGATGATAATAGTAAAAAGGGATGGAGTGAATATCGCTTAGGAGCAATGGATCTAGTTGTAGCATTGCTGGCATCATTGATTATCTGTGAGTTGCAGCCTGTAATCATTTGGCTGCCAGTATATAAAGATCCTATGGAAATAAGCCCATTACTATTTGTAATAGCATCAACGGTAATAATTTGGACTTCGATCAATGCGACCAACTGCACGGATGGTGTGGATGGTTTATCCGCGAGTCTTTCAAGTATGGCGATACTATTCCTTGGTGGAATTCTCTATGGAATAGTCGGTCATGCTGATATCTCTGAATACCTATTGGTTCCGCACTATGAGAAGGGCGCAGACTGGGCAATTATGTCGTTTGTTCTCGTTGGCTGCCTTACTGGCTACCTATGGCATAATAGTTATCCAAGTGCGGTTATGATGGGAGACTCTGGTTCAAGACCAATTGGTTTAATGCTTGGGGTGCTTGTGATGGCTTCTGGTAATCCTTTCCTCATTATTGTCGTAGCATTTATGGTGCTTGTGAACGGAGCGACAGGCATGATCAAGGTTGCGTTGCTTAGATTCTTTAAGGTTGGTATTTTCAGACAAGTTCGCTACCCACTGCATGATCATGTGAGACACAACATGGGTTGGTCTAATACGCAGGTGCTCGTGAGGTTCATGTTGTTACAAGCAGTAGGCACACCAATTCTATTGGTGCTTTTATTGAAGATACGTTAGTTTTCGTCGGCTTATTCACGGTTGATTAAAGATGTCAGTATATGTTCTTCCCACATTCCATTAATTTTCATGAAAGACTCAGCTCGTCCCTCAATTACAAATCCTAATCGCCTTAGCAGTTCACCGCTTCGTTTATTCCTTGGTATATAGTGAGCCATTATTCGATGTAATTTAATATTATCAAAGATATATTTGTTGGCAGCTTGCAAGGCCTCAAACATTATTCCTTGCCCCTCGTGAGCATGATCTATCGAGTATCCCAGCTGACATGCTTGGAATGTTCCTCTAACAATATTTGTATAGTTACAAACCCCAAGTATGCGGGAAGCTTTTACATCCATAATAACCAAACAAACGCTAACCCCATTTTGAAACTGTCTAGTTGTCATTTTTGATTGGATTAGCCAAAATTTTTCAGTATAGAATTCTTCAGATCTTTCTGGCTCCCATTCTCTGAGGTGTATCTTATTTGTAATTCTGAAAGCTACCATTAAATGAGCATCTCGAGGTTCAAGCAGCTTGATAGTGAGCCGTTTAGTTTTAAGTAAGGGGAGTTCGACGAGTTTCATTTCTAGTAACGCATAACTTTTTTGGAAGACTATCGTGTTCCTGATGGGTAAACAATCTAACAGGGCCTAAAAAAATGCCGACCTAAAAGATATTTGGGCTGAAAGTAATCGAGCCAATAATAAGCTTCTAGAATATTCCGCACTCTAAACCAGCTGCCATAGTCATGCCTAGCTCCTCGCATTTCCGAATTATAGTATGGGTAACCTTGCCCACGACCAGAATGGGTTCTTGTACTTCTTTAAACTTATATCCGCGACAGATCGTACGAATGCTGTTTAACGCTCCTTGGCCGTCTGTACCAGCACCGATAAAGATTGCAAAAGGAATCCCATCAACTTTTCCTTCAACCTCATAAAACGTTCGGTCGAAGAAATCTTTCAACATTCCAGACATATAGCCAAAGTTCTCTGGTGTGCCAAAAATTATTCCGTCAGCCCACATCAGATCAGTATAATTAGCCTCTACCGGTGTCATAAAGTGGACATCGATATCAATATCTTTGTGGTTAGCACCTTTGAAAACTGCTTGCGCGAGGGTGGCATTTTTTCCACTTTTGCTATGGTAGATGATTAGTAGATGTTTTCGGGACACTACTTAGAGGCTGTTAACAAGAGTGTATTTTTAGATATAAAAAAGTAATTAGGTACCTCTAAGTTTCTCGGCGCGACTGCATTACTAAATACCCGTCCCGCACCATCGAATTTACTGTCGTGGCACGGACAATTAAATCTCGATTCACCTGGAGTAAGTCTACTTTTGACTATGCAGCCAAGGTGAGTGCAATTTCCGAAGACGACGAAAATATCTTCACGAATTGATCGACTATTATTTTTCGCGAAACTTGGCTGCACAGAAAAATCCGATAAAGGATCTTTTAACAAAGTTTTTCTTGCATTTATTGCTGCGATTTCCTTCTTTGATCTTCTAACTATGATTACTGGTCGACCTAACCATGAAACCTCTTTGACTTTATTAACGCTCAAATCAGTAAGATCGATTTCGAGTTCGTGCTGGCGATCTTTAAAAATGGACGAAGATTTTATAAATGGATATCCAGCGAAGAAAATACCTACTACTGAAAATGATTGAACAATTTTTGTTAATATTCGGCGTCGATCAATCATCGGCGGCTCAATCTATTAGCCGGTAAACTTTTACCGCTGTATCATGAAAGAGTTTTTGTCTTTCTATTTTTGAATTTCTCGAGGTTATTTTTTTGAAGGCATTCCATAGGATAGCGTAAGAACATGACTCTTTGTCAACAGGAAAGTTACTTTCGAACATGCAACGGTCTGCTCCAAATAAGTTTATACACTCTTCATAGTAAGGTGCTGTTGCACCGACTAGTTCATCAGATGTGGGAGGTAAAGATCTTTTGTGCCATCCGTGGCCATTAAGTTTCATATTGAGACCGCCAAGCTTTATATATACATTCTTACAGTCAATCAATTCCTGAATATTATCTTTCCACTCTAAAAAAACCTCCTTTAGACGACCTTCATAGGGTCCAATTCCAAGCGGACCACCAAAATGGTCGAGGATCATAGTCACACCGGGAAAAGTGCGAGCGAGTTTTACAAATTCAGATATTTGATGGTGGTAGCACCACGCGTCAAAAGTGAGTCCCATATCGTTGAGAACGGACATTCCTGCAAGAAATTTGTCTTGTGACATTATACTTTCTACTGGGTTCGTGTGCGAATTCCTGATTTCTGGACTGGCATGCCACCCTGATGCGTGACGAATTCCTCTGAATCGATTAGCACCGGCCTGTTGATGTGCCTCTAAAACAGTTCTGACCCTCTCCCCTAGAGTCAAATCAGCAAAGCTAACTATTCCCTTGGCCACACGTGTTGGGCCAAAGGTGTTGCTAGCACTAATGGCTGCAATGCCTTGCACAAACTCAGTTTCTCCAACTGGTGCGATACTAGTGTCTACGTTTGCTTGATACATGGAATTACACTCAACGAAAATCGTACTAACTATCCGATGCCCACTATTCGTATCCAGTAGTAAATCATCCAGCATGTATTTACTGTCCTCACGCCACCAAAGGTGATGATGTGCATCACAGATAGCGATCGAGGGATCTAGGATTTCTTCTTCGACTTCGGAAAGCCATTGTTCGTTAGTAACTTTTTTCACCATTCTCCAACGTTTTCCATAGATTTCCATGGTTCTATGGGTTCTAACGCCGAACCATTTTGTAATATCTCAATCGAGATATTATCTGGCGATCTTACAAAAGCCATGTGACCATCACGCGGAGGTCGATTGATAACTACTCCTCCATCTGAAAGACGCTGGCACACTTCATAAATATTGTTGACCGCGTATGCCAAATGGCCAAAATTTCGGGAGCCATTACCCAATTCTTCTTCATCCCAATTGTAGGTGAGTTCTATTTGTGCACTGGAGTCTCCTGGTCCGGCCAAGAATATTAAGCTAAATCGGCCCTTCTCGCTTTCAATACGACGTAACTCTTCGAGTCCTAGCTTGTTGCAGTAAAAGTCCAGAGATTCTTCCAAGTTTTTTATTCTGACCATGGTGTGTAAGTACTTCATTCCTAATTATTCTCCTTATTTTGATTCAAAAAGTGTAACTGCATATTGATGATGTTTATGGCCTTTCCCGATTGCATTAATAGGATAAGGTTTCCGTCGCATATATTTTAGTTCCGGTTAGTATTATTTTTTAACATCGAAGCCGCCAATATAAACTGGACTGGACCAAATCATTTCACCTTCCTCTCCTGTTACCCGTAAATAATAGTAGTCCCCTGCTTTAATATCAGTTAGATCGACAAATTCAAACTTATAGCTTGAGGGTAACTGCCTATCCACTAGCGAAATATCAATTTCATCTTTGTAGCCATAAGTTTCAAATGTTCTGGTAATTTTATTACTGCGAAGGGTCTCAAGGCTAAAAACCTGCCTAATTGATGGCGTTGCAGCGGGATCTCGATACTTGGGCAGAGTTATTATGTCTTCAAAACCGGCCATTATTGCGAATTCTAGGGAGTCTTTTTGATCGTCGCCCAAGACTTCAACAAGGAAGTTTCGTGATCCTCCGTGCGTCCAAGTAATAAAATCGAGTCTCGAAGAATCGCCAGAATACGAGGCCATATTATGCATATCGCCGTATTGCTTAGAGGATATATCGCGTATGCTGCTTTTTGAACTCTTTATATAGCCAATCCACTCTCGACCATTTCTGGGCAAATCCCAAGCCAAAGGTTGATTGGGTGAGGACATTTTTATTTGAATTACATTAGTATCAGCGGAAATTCCTGGTTTTCTTGAATCGACAACCACCCCGTTCCTAATGAGTTCCACGGTGTGAATGCCATAAGACGCGTGAACTTCGCCTTTGATCTCCCTACGCGCAGAAAAAGGAACTCTCATTCCTGGGTCGGCATCATTTATTGTCATGAGCAGTATGGGCTTACCCTCAGAGACTACATACGTTCTTCCTATATCAAAAGCTGTTCTCCAGTCCTCACCAGCACGTACCAATAACGCAGACTTCCCATTTCCGATGGGGCTCCCGGGTAGGTGAGAGCTTTGTGATCCAACAAATGATATTTTATACCCTAAATCGGCGAATCTTTTTCCAAGCCACTCGTATTGGCTGCTACCTGCTATGATCTCCGCCATTATCGGTTTTTTAATGTCCAATCTTCGATGATCTAGCGGAACGTCTCCAAGTGCTATCTGATATTCATTATTTACCAAGATCATATTACCACCCTGTGATAGAGGTCTATAAAACTCTGAGGAGACAATGCTAGAAGAATGAAGCGAACCAGGGATTGAGAGCAAATCTAGGGGTGTTTTTAATCGCTCTTTAAGGGCCCCTGACGAAAAGCCGCCTTTTGTTGTATGACCATTTTTATGTAGGTGGAAATCACTCCAAAGAATGTTGAGCTCCCGATTATCTGTGACGTAAACGATATTAGAGCTGCCCCTCAAAGACCCCCCAGATGATCTAATATCGATCTTGTGAAGCCCTGGCTTTTCGAAGACGAGGTCCTTTATTACTAGTCTAGGAGAGGTTGTTTTTGAAAGGCGTCTAGAGAATACCCCATCAATAAGAACCTCAAAGCTAGGTGTTCCACCATTGATTGGATTCCCAGCTTCATCCATCACTAGTAACTTTGCATCAAAGAGTTCACTGCTGCCGATTATTGAGGGGGCTGACACCATAAGGGTTTTAGCAGGACCTGGTGCTATAGTAAAAGTATCTACTTCGATCGCATGAAAATGTTTGTCAAGGGAGATCTGCAGTGGTAGCGCAAATTCGTCATAACTAGTTTCGGGCATCTGAAGGTTTGAGTATCGTATACCTATACTCTGACCGGAGGATATCTCGGAGGTTAACTCCAGAATAACTACGAACGGACTACCTGGGCCTAGTCCTGGAAAAATATCCCTCCTTATAGTTTTTGCTTTTACCTCTATATCTGCTTTAACCGATACGTGATTAGCTTGAGAAGGATCCAGTGATTGGAGTTGCCATGGATAGAGACTTGATTGTTCAACGGCTATGAGTGTTCCTGATGGAAAAGCTCTAGTAAATTCCACCCACTGAACTACATCTAGCTGAGATGACACACTGATATTATCCGGAACGTCCAACCGTGTCTTCACGACCACTTGCGGAGAGACTTGCAATAAAACACCCATCTCAGTTTCTTCGGGTATTATTTCTGCACAAAGTAAAGTGCTTTGACTAGTCGTAAGCACGGCTAAAATAATTGCTACGATATTAAGTGATTTGAGCTGCACTTAGAGGATTACTCTAATAGAGGTTGCGGAACTTTGGATGGGAACAAAACCTTTGAGGTACCTAGCTCGAAGCAATAGGATGTTGCTGCAATCATATTAGTTTGGAAAATTTTAACCTCCAATTAATTTCATGACGGTGACTTCACCCTGAAATGAGAGCTTTTTGTCCCCGAGTGACTTGACTAATAAACCTTGCAACTTTGGCAGCGCTTCATGCGCTGGTAAATTGATTAGATCGCCTATATAAGATTTGTTTGCACTGCTCAAACATCCATAGAGGTAGCCATCGGATGACAATCGCAACCTTGTGCAGGCCCGGCAAAAGGGCTCGCTTTCATTGGCTATGATTCCGAAAATTCCTTTATCTGAGATCTTGTAACGAACTGCTGTTGAATCATAGGGAGCGTCTGTTCGAGCAAAGGTGTAATGATCTGCTATCTTATTTAATAGGTCCTCCATTGATACAAAATCATTGGTGAAGCTAGCACTGTGAAGGAGATGTCCCATTCTCATTAACTCAATAAAGCGAAGCTCAATCCCCCGGCTTAAACAATAATCAAGCATTGCCGGCACCTCTCCGAGATTTTGAGATCTGAGGGGCACCATATTGATTTTAACCTTCAGCCCAATGTCTAGCATCTCTTCAATACCATTGAGAACAGTTTTCAGATCGCCACCTCTTGCTATCTGCTTAAATCTGACAGGATTCAAGGTGTCTAAACTAACATTGATTCTTTTTAGACCAGATGCCTGGATAATATCTTTTTTCTTTAGTAACAGTTGCCCATTTGTCGTTAGGCTAACATCTGATAAAGGTATCGACATGACCCCAAGTAAAAATTCATCAAATTTCGGGGTGACTAATGGTTCTCCACCAGTTATCCGAACCTTGTCTATTCCAGCTGCTTGCTGAAGCAAAGCAACACCCTTCAACAAGCTTGTTGCTGATAATTCATTTGTGGCCTTTAAGAGGCGCTTTCCGTCAGGCACACAGTATGTGCACGCATAATTACATGCCGCTGTGAGGCTAACCCTTAGGTTCCTAAAACGTCTTCCAAGTTTATCTACGATCATGGTTAATAATTATGTCATGCTTTTCAAAGCCTTTACAGGTAGCACGATTTTGATAAAACACTAACGATCAATGGGCTGCTTTAGTTGGCCTTAATTGCAGTGATTAAAGAATCGACGATTTGATGGCGCCAGAAGATAGTATTTGAAGCTTTAACTAGTATTGTATCTCCGGGTCTTGTTAAATCGACTAATCGTTCCAAATCAATATCATGAATGGAATCAGCATGCTGCACCAATTTGTTGCCAAGAATCATACGACTATCCCGAAACCCCTTCCCCACAGTTAATATCGCATCTAAATTTGTACAGCTTGTCAGAACCTCACGATGCATAGCCACCCCATGGGCTCCGAGTTCCCTCATCTCCCCAAGGAGCGCGATTTTTTTTCCGGTGGAAGCCTGCAACAAGTTGTCTATGGCATACTGCATACTCACTACATTTGCGTTGTAGCTATCATCAATTATCCTACGACCCGCTGCAGTAACTAGATTCCCTCTCCCAACTGGAATTTTGAGAGTATTAATTTCTGTTAGTGCAGCACCAACATCACCACCCATTGCATGAACAGCAGCTACCGCCGCGAGAGCGGTAGCAACGCGATGCTCTCCACCGAATGGAAGGCTAAACTCAAATAGCTTTTTATCTATCTTTATCTGTACTATCCAGGGATCATCACGTTTAATTATTTTCCCTGAAATATCAGCCTTTTCATTTAATCCAAAGGTTAGTATTTTTATCCGTTTCGATACAGTTGTTGGATCTAAATCGAAAGGCAATACTAATGTTCCGCCTTCGACTAAGCCTTTACTGATACTAAGCTTCTCTATTCTAATTGCGTCAAGACTGCCCAACTGCCCGATATGTGCTGGTAGAACATTAAGGACTAGCGCTACTTGAGGATTAATCAGTCTGCTTAGTGGTGCTATCTCTCCTCGATGATTCATGCCAACCTCAAAAACCCCATAACTGGTATCTGAAGGCATGCGTGATATAGATAGCGGTACGCCCCAGTGGTTGTTATAACTAGCGACTGATGCGTGAGTGTTACCTTGGGAGCTTAGTAGCTGCTCTAACCAGGTTCGCGCAGTAGTTTTACCGGCACTGCCAGTTATTGCTAGTACATTACCTTTCATTCTGGCTCGCGCAAATTCTGCTAATTGCCAAAGAGCATCTAAAGTGTCCTCGACTAGGTGCGTCGGTAACTTGCATTCAGTTTCTTTAGAGCAAACTATAGCTGCAGCGCCATTTGCTTCAGCAGCTGCTATAAACTGGTGGCCGTCCCTCGCTTTGGAATTAGAGTTTGGGAAACGTTTCCCTCCATCGCCCTTCAAAGCTACAAATAAATCTCCGTCCGAGAGAGTTCGAGAGTCGATGCTCACACCGCATATATCTCGACCTCTCGAAGATATTGGCTTTAAATTCAGTGCTGATCTTAGTTCTTGTGAAGTCCAAAGCATTAGCAATTTTTCTCTATCGATTTTCGTGAGGTTATGCATTCCTCACACGTTAACATCTCTTAAGGTCTCGTTTCTTTTAGACGCCTAATTGTATTTCTCACAAAGATCTTTAAGTTGTAAAATCTTATGAGACCATGCATACCCCAAATCTTTACTTTTTAAGGATAAGGGTTTCTTCTTTGATATGGCAAATTAATCATATCGGGGTCTAGCATCTGACTATGTTAGCATTCTCATTTTTGAAAAGTATTGAGCCTATGATTTTTCTTCGACGCTTTTGGGATCTAATAAGCGGAATTAAAAACGCTATTGGTAATATTTTCTTTCTCTTAGTAATTATGTTTTTGTTCTTCGCTATCTTTCCATCTGAACGATTACCCGTTGGAAGTGGAATTGCGCTTGTCATAAATCCTAAGGGGTCGATCGTTGAACAAAAGTCCTTAGTCAATCCTCTCGATGATCTAATGTCTGGTAATAGAACATCGGAAGTAGTACTCCGAGATGTTTTAGTAGCAATTTCAAGCGCTAAGTCAGATGAGAAAATCAAGGTGTTAGTATTGGATCTATCAAAATTAGGCGATGTTGCGATTGGGCAATTAGAAGAAATTGGAATGGCATTACGCGATTTTAAAGATTCAAAAAAACCAATTATCGCTTTTGGTTCTGCTTATAGCCAGACCCAATACTTCATCGCATCCTTTGCTGATCAGATAATATTGGAGAAGGGAGCACTAGAGCCCCTTGGTGGTGTTTTATTCACCGGTCTTGGTATATATCCGCTTTACTATAAAGCACTTCTCGATAAGCTTAGTCTTGACTTTAGAGTGTTTACTGCAGGCGACTACAAAGATGCAGTAGAGCCATATTTGCGAAATGATATGTCTATATTGTCTAAGGAAGGTAATCAGGAATGGCTGAATCAGTTGTGGGCAACATACAAGGATACGATTCTCAAAAATCGTAGAATGTCTTCTGACGATTTCGATAGCTATACAAATCATTACAACCAATTACTAAGTAAAGTAGCTGATGATCCTGAGGATCTATCTTTAGAGTATGAATTAGTCGATAAAGTTCTTTCAAGTTCAAAATGGCGAGAGGAAATGATCGGTTTAGTTGGCGCCGCTGGAAATTCCTTTCGACATATTACATATAATCAATACCTTAAGACGCTCCGAAATTCTATCAATATGCCGGGAAAGACTGGTAATAGGATTGCTGTGATAACAGCTAGTGGTCCAATTTTGGGAGGTAATCAGTCGTCAGGATCCGTTGGAAGCGATTCGATGACATCTTTGATAGAAAGAGTGAGGTTAGATGAAAACGTAAAAGCATTAGTATTTAGGATTAATAGTCCAGGAGGAAGCGCGAGCGCATCAGAGAAAATTCGTCGAGAACTTGAATTGGTTCAGAAAGAGGGTAAACCAGTAGTCGTATCAATGAGTGGGTATGCAACATCTGGGGGATATTGGATTTCAAGTACCGCGAATAAAATTTTCGCTCTCGAATCGACGGTAACTGGTTCAATTGGTGTTTTTATGGTGTTTCATACCTTTGGGTCAGCACTCTCTCAGATAGGAATTAATGGTGATGGTATTGGTACGACAAGCCTCAGCGGCTCTATGAATCAATTAAAGACAATGAACCCAGTTCTCGAAGATACGCTGGGGCGTTCCGTGAATAGAGCCTATCATAGGTTCATTTCATTAGTGTCTGAAGGGCGAAATATGACTCTTTCAGAAGCTGAAGGAGTAGCAAATGGAAGAGTATGGGCAGGTAAAAAAGCTTTGGAGCTTGGATTAGTTGATGCAATTGGAGGGCTAGATGATGCGATTTCTGCGGCTGCTGTTTTGTCTGGAGTTTCCGATTATCAAGTAATAGATGTTGAGAGAGAACTCTCCACTCCAGAGCGAGTCGCGAGTACTTTATTGCAAATGACAATGGCCACAGTTGATCACATGTACGGTGAAACGAGTTCTCTAAACATCGTCGTGCCCAGAGACTTCCGGCATATATTATCTATGAGTCAATCAGCAGCTCTGCACTCTTATTGTCTATATTGCAGAGTTTATTAGTTAGGTAGTCTTTATGTCGGTTGACATATTAGAATTATGGGCTGGAATACGAACTTCGAATATTGTCCCTTTATCAAGCTCACTGTCTATTCTAACCTCTCCGTGGTGGGCGTTCACAATATGTTTTACGATTGAGAGGCCCAGACCTGTGCCCCCCTGCTGACGGGAACGTCCGCGGTCGACACGATAAAATCGCTCGAATACTCGTTCTTGCTCACCTAAAGGTATTCCAATACCATCATCCGAAACCTTAATCTTCGCTATTTGGCCTAGCTTATTAAGTTGTAGCTGGACTCGTCCATTATCACCGCTATATTTTATGCCATTCTCTAACAGATTTGAGACCATTTGTTCGAGTGCTTCCCTCTCGCCCTTGACGAAGATTGGTTCAGGAGGCAGGTCCAAGGTTAAATTTACGTTGCAGTCTTCAGCATCCTCCAGCTTTGCTTTATGCGCCTGCCTCAGCACCTCACACAAGTTCACGTCATCATTTTTATTGTTGGTCTCCTGGGCATCAAAGCGGGATAGTCGGATTAGATCTTGAACAATCGTATCAAGTCGAATTGTCTGATTCTTAATTCTATTTAGGAATGTATCCATCGTATCCTTCGCTATCCTTGAATCGTCAATAACCGTTTCGACAAGACCACGAATAGCAGATATTGGAGTTTTCAACTCATGGGAAGCGTTAGCTACGAAATCACTACGTACTTTTTCTAGGTGTAGGACTTCTGTTATATCTTGTAGCACAATAATCGCTCCTATGGGTTGATTATCAAGTCCATGAAGAGGTGCGACTAGAGCATCAATATTTCTTTGGTCCACTTTAAGTGAAATACGGACCTTAATACCTTCCTGTAGACAATTTTCTGACGAGTGCACTAGGTCCTTTATTTGCCGTAAATCATGTAGTCGATTCGCTCTTGAATATTGCGCGTCAATTTTCAACATGTTCTGCGCAGAATCATTGATGTGCATAATTGAACAATTCATATCCACAGCAATCACTCCTTCTGTCAGACCGGCAAGGACCGTAGCTAATTGATTGCGGCTGCTAGTTAGGTCTTGAATCCTAGTTTCAGTCTCACTAGCTAACTTGTTCATAGCTTCTGATAGCTTACCTATTTCATCATTTCTACCGAAACTCAGTCTTAATTCATAGCGACCCAGTGCTATTTGCTCAGCATTGTTGGTTATTTCGACTAGAGGTTTGATTATCTTTCGTGCGATAAAAAAGCCAATTATGAGGAAAATAACTGTAATTATAATTGTGTTCATTAGTATTTGACTGCGCAGATGCTTTAGCTGATTGTTTATTTTTTTGATTGGTAGTGCTAGACGAATAAAGCCTTTTGTGTCTTGATCTATCATTAAGGCTGCATAAAGCATGTTTTGTTTTGTAGTTTGATTAAATCTTTCAGAGGTTCCAAAACCGTTCGCTTGAGCCTCTAAAATTTCCGGCCTTTTAGAGTGATCGTTCATTAAATAAGCTGATTCTCTATTATCTGCGAGCACCTTACCTTCTGCGTTAATCAGAGTTACTTTGTAATCAATTCCCAGAGTAAATTTGCGCAGATCTTTATCGGTAACTAAGTTATTTTTTCGTATGTGGGGTATTGCAAATTGCTGAAGAGTTATTGCTTGATTTTTTAAAGCTTCTTTTAGAGCATCGCGGGCATCCTTTTCAAATTGATCTTGGATGGTCCATCCAGTTACGATCATGCTGACAATAGCGATCCCTCCTAGGAGAGCCCATAGCTGCCAAAGAATTCTCGAGTTTAACAACTGCACTTATCCGTCGCTGAAGCGATATCCCACTCCACGGATTGTTTGGATCATATCGCCGTATCCGTTAAGCTTTTTCCTAATGGACCGAATATGTACATCAATGTTTCTATCAATGACAATAACACCTTCTCCAATGACACGGTTAAGAAGCTGCTCTCTTGTGAATGCACGCCCTGGTTGACGGGCTATTTGGTAAAGTATTTTAAATTCAGTTGCTGTCAGGTCAATCAACTCCTCAGAGATTTTTACTTCGTGACGCATCGCGTCTATTGACAGTTTTTTGATTAAGATTCTTTCCTTGTCTTTATCGTGCATGACTGCCCCCCTTCTGAGTACAGCTTTCACTCGTGCAAGCAACTCTCTAGGACTAAAGGGTTTAGCAAGATAGTCGTCGGCACCTAAACCTAAACCTATGACAACGTCCGATTCCTCACCCTTAGCAGAAACTATGATTATTGGAATGTCCTGCGTAAGAGGATCTGATTTTATTTGTTGGCAAACGGAAAGACCATCCATTCCTGGAAGCATAAGATCTAAGATCACAAGAGCTGGAGATTTTTTTCTTACTTGATTTAAACCTTCATCGCCACGTTCTGCTTTTACTACTTGAAACCCTTCTCTTTTTAAATTATACGAAATAACTTCTATAATATCGGGCTCATCCTCAATAACGACGATTGTATATTTAGTCAAAGTCTGAAGACCTTTTAGAAGTCTAAAACAATATTATTTATTGCTCGAATCTCTCTTGTAATTTGCATTGTTTCAATTACCTTAAAGTTAAGTAGACATAAACCGATTTTCATTATAATTTTTGAAATACTAAAACTGAGTTGGTCCCACCGAAACCGAAGCTATTGGACATTGCCGTTCGAATGCCTGCGTTATCTATACGTGATTGCGCAATAGGCATGTCTTCGAATAGAGGGTCAAGATTTTCTATATTAGCCGATGCGCAAATAAAGTCGTTTTCAAGCATAATTAATGAATATATAGCCTCATGAACACCAGCCGCACCGAGAGAATGGCCTGATAAGGACTTAGTTGAACTAATTTTAGGAATGTCATCTTGGAATACCCTAGTTATAGCAGCGATTTCAGGAGGGTCTCCTGCTGGCGTGCTCGTGCCATGCGCATTGATATAGTCAATAGGACCATCAACTGTTGCTAGGGCTATTCTCATCGCCCTCTCTCCGCCTTCTCCGGAGGGCGCTACCATATCATAACCGTCAGAAGTTGCTCCATAGCCCACTACTTCAGCATACACTTTCGCCCCACGAGCTTTCGCGTGCTCGTATTCTTCAACTACCAAGAACCCTGCTCCTCCAGCAATAACAAATCCATCTCTGTCCTTATCATATGCACGAGAAGCAAGTTCGGGGCTGTTGTTACGCTGCGTTGATAAGGCCCCCATTGCATCAAACAATGATGTCATACTCCAATGCTCTTCTTCACCTCCTCCTGCAAACACGATATCCTGTTTCCCAAGTTGAATAAGTTCAACGGCATGGCCAATACAATGTGCGCTTGTAGAACAAGCGGAGGTTATCGAATAGTTCACTCCTTTAATTTTAAAAGGGGGCGCAAGGCAAGCGGAGACTGTAGAACTCATCGTCCTTGTGACACGATACGGTCCAATACGTTTTAGTCCTTTCTCTTTTAAAATATCAGCCGCTTCAATTAAGTTAGATGACGAAGCACCTCCCGATCCGGCCACGATACCTGTTCTCTCATTTGAGACATCACTCTCTTCTAGACCTGAATCGGCTATTGCTTCCGTCAGTGAGATGTAAGAAAACGCAGCTGCATCTCCCATAAACCGACGTAATTTTCGATCAATAATCCCATCTATATCAATATCTATACTGCCAGCTACTAAACTTCTTAGGCCCATTTCTTCATAGGCTTTTTGATATTTAATTCCTGATTTCGTATGAAATAATGATTTTTTAGTTTCTACAGCATTATTGCCTAATGGCGATACAAGACCCATACCTGTAATTACCGCACGCTTCATATCAAACCCTCAGAAATCATCCAAAGAAGTAAACAGTCCAACTTTAATATCCTTCGCTACATATATCTCACTATCATCAGCGTAGACGTTGCAGTCAGCGATTCCCATAACGGTCTTGCCTTCTCTCAGCTTCATTATATCTATCTCGTATCTAACCAGGTCTGCGCTCGGTAATATTTGACCACTAAACTTTACTTTCCCACAGCCTAAAGCACGACCTAATCCCGCATTACCTTTCCAGGCTAGAAAAAACCCGACAAGCTGCCATAGTGCATCGAGACCAAGACATCCCGGCATCACCGGATCGTCAATAAAATGACATTTAAAAAACCACAATTCAGGATTAATATCCAGTTCAGCAATAATCTTTCCCTTCCCTGAAATTCCACCATCTTCATTAATCTCTATAATTCTATCAACCATTAACATATCGCCAACAGGTAAGTGGGCGCGTCCGGGACCAAATAATGTGCCCTCCCCACATTCCTGTAATTCTTTCTTAGTAAACTTATGCTTACTCATTAATGAGCGATCAACTTCAACCATAGTACGTGTCATTGTTTATTCGTTACTGCAAAAAGACATGGGTCTCATATCTCTCCCCACGGGAATTATATCATTGGCTTACAAAAAGAACACAAAGCTCAAAGTCTAATAAAATTAGTGGACTTTGCCACCCACTGACTGCAGGAAACTAGTGAATAACTGAACCTCTTCAAAATCCCCTAGCTCTTCTCCAATCCGACGCAGTGCATCTGTTTCAGATAACTCTGATCTAAAGTAAAGCTTATGAGCATCAGAGATAGCTGCAATGGCTTCGCGAGAGAAACCACTCCTCTTAAGACCCACTATATTTACACTCTTAATCTCTATTCTATTTCCGTAGCCAGATGAATAAGGGGGGATATTCTTGTCGATAACTGAAGCGCCACCAATATATGCAAAAGAGCCAATCCTCAAAAACTGCACAACACCGGTTTGTCCCCCTAAAGTTACGTTGTCATCGATCGTAACGTGTCCACTCAGTCCAACGTAGTTTGCTAAGGTATTATTGCTGCCGAGAACACAGTCGTGAGCAACATGTACGAACCCCATAATTAGATTATTATCGCCAATACGAGTTTCACCAATTCCTGTTACTGTGCCTCTGTGTACCGAGACCGATTCGCGGAAAACGTTCCCATTACCTATGAATAAACCGGTCTTTTCTTGTTGGTATTTCTTATCTTGAGGCTCTGCGCCAATAATAGCGAAGGGATAAAAGATATTTTCGTCTCCAATATCGGTGTCTCCATCAAGAACTACGTGGGAAACCAGTTTACATCCGTTACCTAGTTTAACCCCAGGGCCTATCGTACAAAATGGACCAATCTCTATATTGGTACCAAGTATAGCCTTTTGATCAACGATAGAAGATTTGTGAATACGGTTCATAAGGCATTTCCAGATTCATTAGGCGTGTCGAACTATTTTAAAACTCATATATCCACAATTGTACCCTGATTCTATTTGCGCATCACCAATGCTTTATTGTTTTGGTTGGCCTATAGTAGATAGAAATAAGGATCATGGAATTTAGCTATGATAAGCGCTGTACTTTGGGACTTTGGCGGGGTGATAACAACTAGCCCATTCGAATCTTTTAACAAGTATGAAAGGGAAAATGGATTGCCAGTCGACTTCATAAGAACCGTTAATTCAAAGAATCCAGATACTAATGCATGGGCCCAGTTTGAGAGAAATCAGATAACAGTTGATGACTTTAGCCAAAGGTTTGCTGAAGAGTCGGGACGATTTGGGCACTGTATTTGTGGTAAGACGGTTCTTTCATTAATTTCTGGTGAGGTGCGACCAGAGATGGTTAATGCACTGAAGTTGCTAAAAAAGAATCTGAGTATCGCATGCGTTACTAATAATATGCTCTCAGGTAAAGGCGCTGGTATGGCTAGAAATTCTAATAGCGCTAAGACCATACAAGAAGTCCTGAATATGTTTGACGTAGTGATTGAGTCCAGTAAGTTAGGGATCCGAAAGCCTGATCCTCGCATTTATGAAATTGCTTGTAAAAAATTAGGCGTAATCCCAGCTGAAACAGTGTTCCTTGACGATCTTGGTATTAATCTAAAGCCCGCACGAGCTCTCGGAATGTTCACGATAAAAGTGTTAGATAGTAACCAAGCCTTAGACGATCTCCAGGTGCTTTTAGATTTCCCGATACGATGAAGGTTCTGTTGACAGGAGGGTCTGGTTAT
This sequence comes from Gammaproteobacteria bacterium, assembly GCA_002690865.1. Classification (GTDB taxonomy): domain Bacteria; phylum Pseudomonadota; class Gammaproteobacteria; order Pseudomonadales; family Azotimanducaceae; genus UBA7455. Next base: position 23,095 of record NZGG01000021.1, read on the forward strand.
ATCGGCTCACATACTTTGTTAGAGCTTTTGAAGCAGTCTAATGACGTAACTATAATCGATAACCTAGTAAATAGCTCTTTTGAGGTCATTAAGAGGGTACAGTTAATTACAGGAAGACGAGTAGCATTTTTACCAGTGGACTTGCTTGATACAAGGGAGCTAAATGACGTCTTCGATAAGCATGATTTTGATATGGTAGTTCATTTTGCCGGTCTTAAATCCGTTTCAAAATCGCAAGAGGATCCGCTTTCCTACTATGAAAATAACGTTTCGGGAACAATAAACCTTTGTAATGCAATGGTGAAACATGGTGTTTATAATTTAATTTTTTCATCTTCGGCGACAGTATACGGAGATCCTTCTGTGCTTCCTATTAAAGAGGAATCATCAATTTCAGATGCAGCTAGTCCGTATGGTCGAACTAAGATAATGGTTGAAAAAATTTTGATGGACCTGAGTAAGACCAATTCCAAGTGGAACGTAATAATACTCAGATATTTTAATCCTGGTGGAGCACATGAAAGCGGCCATATAGGTGAAGACCCTAATGGCATTCCAAACAATTTGTTTCCATATATAACTCAATGCGCTGCCGGCAAAAGAAAAGAACTCACAGTTTTTGGTAATGATTATTCAACGCGAGATGGAACATGTATTCGGGATTATATTCATGTGGTTGATCTTGCATTAGGGCATGTTGCTGCGATAACTAAGATTAAACACCAGCCTGGTTTGGCTATATATAATCTTGGTACTGGCAAGGGGTCTTCAGTTCTCGAGGTTATTCAAACTTTTGAAGAAGTAAACAAAGTGAAGGTTCCTTATGTAATTGGTCCAAGGCGAATTGGCGATGTTGCTGAGTGTTACACTGATCCTAAGAAAGCTAACAGAGAGCTTATATGGGAAGCGAGAGCGACCCTAAAGCAGATCTGCCGAGATGCCTGGAATTGGCAGCAACGTAATCCTTTTGGTTATATTAGGGGTGAAAACTAACTGCTCTACCCCCCTTCAATCCTATACAAAAAGTGAACTTCGCTGCCGGGACTGATCTTTTCAAGCATAGGTTCTGTGATTATTTCTCCATTAATGGCAACTGACATATCCATTATATCCGTTGCCATTAATTCCTTGTATCTGTCTGTGATTTCGCTAACAAGACTACGATAATCTTCTGCTTCCACGTTAGTTTCTCGTACTCCGGTAACTCTTTGGAGTTCACTCGAAAAGATCACTTGAGTTGTCATATCGCTACTATATTCAGGACGCGTCATGAATTGCTTTGAGAATTTTTGGCGGAGACATTGGTAACTCACTCATCCTAATACCGATCGCCTTACTAACTGCCGTACCGCAAGCAGCCAGAGGAGGAATGATACCTGTTTCACCAATACCCCTGACACCGAACGGATGAAAAGAATTTGGTACTTCCACTATAATTGTGTCTATCATCGGCAAGTCGGAAGCCAGAGGAATCCGATAATCAAGGAACCCCGGATTTTCTAATCGCCCATCCTCGTTATAAACATACTCCTCGTTCAAAGCCCAACCAATGCCTTGGGCGGAGCCACCTTGATACTGTCCTTCAACGTAACTTGGATGGATAGCCTTCCCGGCATCTTGGATTGCTGTATAACGCAACACGGTAGTCTTTCCTGTATCTGGGTCGACCTCAATATCGGCAAGATGTACAGCAAAACTTGGGCTTGCTCCTCGAGCACTGATATTACCCCTTCCACTAATATGGCCTCCAGTTTTAGCAGCGGAACCACATATTTCTGCAGCAGTCAGCACACCCTCACCTTTCGTGTTGATTGCTGCTCCATTCTTCCAATCCACGTGTTCTGGTACAACATTCCAGGTTGCTGCGGCGCGCTCTTTCAATTGAGAGACTACGTCGGCCGCAGCCTCGACCACAGCCATTCCTGTAGCGAAAGTTGTTCTGCTCCCTCCTGTAGGGTTGCTATAGGGTAAGTTTTGAGTGTCACCAATGATCGCCGAGAACGCCTCAACAGGCATCTGGAGCTCTTCAGCAGCCATCATTTGCATGGAAGCTCTACTTCCACCAATATCAGGAGAGCCTTCCACAATAGTACCTGTGCCATCTTCGTTCATATTTATTACGACACTGGACTCTCCCCCCACATTAAACCAGAACCCTGAGGCTACACCACGACCTTGGTTGTCTTTTAATGCAGTTTTGTACTGTTCAGAGCTTTTAGCCGCTTCTAAACACTCTACCAAGCCCACTGCTTTGAGCTTAGGCCCATACATTGTCTGGGTCCCTTCCTTGGCTACATTTTTCAAACGCAAATCAATAGGATCAATACCTAACTCATCGGCTAGTTCATTTATCACCATTTCACATGCATATTCTGATTGCGGCGCACCAGGTGCTCTGTAGGCGGCACATCTTGCTTTATTCACTACCACTTCATAACCCTCGACATATTGATGATCGACATCGTAAGGCGTAAACACCGTCATGCAGGCAGGCCCGAGAGGCGATGATCCAGGAGCCCAACCAGCTTCGTAGCACAACTTCGCCTTCATCGCTGTTATCGTCCCATCTTTCTTGGCGCCAATTTTTACCCAGTTGCGGGTTGCTGAACCTGGTCCAGAGGCCATAAATACTTCATTACGGTCCATTTGCATTTTTATTGGACGCCCAGATTTCTTTGATAGGACTAGAGCAACGGGCTCAAGGTATATGGGTAATTTCCCACCGAAGCCTCCACCAATCTCGCTGGCGATTACGTTTAAGTTGGTTTGCTCTATACCTAACATAGAGGCGGTCGTTGCTCGCACAGCAAAGTGACCTTGCGTACTGCACCAAATCATTGATTGTCCATCCTCATCATAACGAACGGTACATGCGTGAGGTTCAATATATCCCTGATGGACAGTCGCCGTGCGAAATTCGCGCTCTACTATTACCTCTGCCTCTGCAAAACCCACTTCTAAATCGCCTTTACTAAGCTCATTTCGAGACGAAATATTAGAAGGTACCGCAGGATCTTCAGCCATGCCCTTGGTGAACAAATCATCGTGCAGTAACGGGGAATCGTTAGAAATAGCTTCGTCAATACTCATCACCGGCTTCAAAATCTTATAATCAACCTCGATCAAACCGAGGGCGCGCTCTGCTGCAGACTCTGTAACTGCAGCCACGGCTGCTACTGCATGTCCATGGTAAAAAACCTTATCTTTTGCTAGGATATTTTGCACACCTGACGCTGTTTGATTAGGGATGTCCGCATGTGTCATAACGGCAAACACCTCAGGATCTTCCTCTGCTTTGCTCGTATCGATGCTATTAATTACAGCATGAGCGTGAGGACTCCTTAAAATTTTCCCCCAAATCATACCCGGCAGAGTAAGATCTGCGGCGTAGTTTGCTCGACCCGTTACTTTGTCATGTCCATCAGGGCGGATCGTGCGTTGTCCAATATATTTAAAGTCTTGTGCTTCACTCATTTTAGGCGCTCTCCCTCATGGTTTCTGCTGCATCCAAAACAGCTTTAATAATTTTGTCATAGCCAGTACATCGGCACAGATTGCCCGCTAAGTAGTAACGTGCTTCCTCTTCTGTGGGATTGGGGTTTTCTTCTAACAGTGCTTTTGTCGAGACCACTAGTCCTGGTGTGCAGATCCCACATTGTAAGGCTGCATGTTCTAGAAATTTTTCTTGAATAACGTGCAGTTTGTCACTGTCCCCAATTCCTTCCACCGTTTCTATGACATCTCCGTTAGTCTCGACACCCAAAACAAGGCAGGAACAAACTAACCTATCGTTGATAAGGACGGAGCAAGCTCCGCAATCACCTGATCCACAACCTTCTTTAGTACCTGTAAGACCTAACTCATCCCTGAGAACCTGCAGTAATGTATCCCCAGGCTCGCAAAGAAACTCTTTTAGATCTCCATTTATTGTAGTGGTTACGTGTGTCTTCGCCATTATTTAATCTCCCGCCCTCTCCGCCGCAATTTTTGCTGCACGTTTTACCAAGACACCCACAACATGTTTTCTAAACTCAATAGTGCCTCTTCTATCGGTTATTGGATTCGATGCTTGGCTTGCAGCGTCCGCTGCTGCCTGCAATGCAGAATCATCTAGTTTTGTACCTATTAACGCGTTTGCGGCCTCGGGAACTAAAAGTGCAGTAATAGCAACAGCTCCTACAGCAACTCTTGAAGCGGTACAAACCCCTTTTGAATCTAACGTAATACTTACAGCTGCTCCAGCAACAGCAATATCCATTTCGGTCCGAGGAATAAACCGCAGATATGCATCGGAAGTTCTTGCAAGGGGTTTGGGAATGTTGATTGCTGCGAGGAGTTCTCCCTTTTCCAAGCAATTTCTACCTACTCCGACCACAAAGTCTTCGGCAGCTACGCTCCTATTTCCCTCGGGTCCACTAATTTCGCATTGTGCTCCATTTACGATTAAAGCAGGTATCGTGTCCGCGGCGGGAGAAGAGTTACAGAGATTGCCACCAATGCTGCACCTTCCTTGAACCTGAGTGGATCCAATTAGGTAGGCCGCATCGACCAGCCCTGGATATAAGGACTTGATGTCTTCTCGTGCTGTTAATGCTGCGTTTGGCATTGCCGGACCAAGACTTAGACCATCCTGATTTAATTTAGCTTCTACCATACTCGGTATTTTCTTCACATCGACGACTAGACGTTCCTCATTCAGGCCCTGCATTTGGATGATCAGATCCGTACCGCCAGCTAGTACTTTTGCTGCAATCTTTGAATTGGCTAACAATTTTACAGCCCCTTCTAGGGTATCAGGTGCGTGATAAACAACCGAAACCATCTTACCTCCTCTTTTTAATAAAACCGGACGCCAGCCGCCCCACCATGGCATACAAGTCTGACGTTCAAAGCACCATATGCCTCAGATTTCTGTACCAGATCTTATCAGACTAATTCTTAAAACCTTCGTAGTATATATCAAGGGTTGAATGCAGACACTACTTGGTTGCCACAAGAACACTAATTCAGATACGTCACGCGCTACCGTTTAGCTCACCACTATAAGTCCAATAGAATCTGCAATGAACATCCTTCTAACCGGCTGGCTTAACTTTTGAATTTTTCAACCTTACAAATAGAGACTCTAGCATTAATAGTGAATTGGGACTTGAATTCGCACTAAGATCGCGAATCGCGAAAAGAAGCTGGTCTCGAAAGTTAAAAAGTTGATCTAAACCAAGAGAAATCAGCAACTTAGTTATAGTGGGCTCTTGATCTTGAGATATGGTATTTTGTTGGTCGCTCACCACGGCAATTTTAATTGTTTCTGCAAAGAAGCTTTCCAGGACCCTTAACACCTCCATCGGTTGGTACTGCTGCAAATTTGCCGCAATCTTTAAAGCATCACTTTTATTTGACAGTAACGCCAAAACATTGTTCGCGACATCCGTACGAGTAGATATGCAGTCATTATCCAATAATCTAGTTACTGCTAATGGCCTTCCCCCGGACTCCAATAGTAGTTGGTCCAGATTGACTGCTTTCTTATGCCGATTTTTCAACCATGCTAATGCCTCAGCGTGATTTGGTACGGCAAAGAAGTAACTTTGGCAACGACTTCGAATTGTGGGTATTAGTTTCGAACGCTGATCTGTAATGAGGATGAATAGTGTCCCAGAAGTCGGTTCCTCAAGGCTTTTGAGTAAGGCATTTGCTGCCTGCACGTTCATTTGTTCTGCAGGATAAATGATAGCAATCTTATTTCCCGCCTGTTGGGCAGTTTGCACGATCCATTGATTGAGATCTCTGATTTGATCAACTCTTATTACTAATGATTCTTCCGGGCTTACGTAACGTAAATCGGAAAGAGTTCCTGCCTGCCGAAGTACGCAACTCTTGCAATTTCCACAATGTTTGTTGTCTAGTGGTGATTTGCAGAGGAGCAGTGAGCTAAGCTGCTCAGCAAAAAGCCGTTTTCCAAGATCTTGTGCACCATAAAGCAATAGCGCATGTGGATAACGACCTTTTTCAAACTGTCTTTTTATGAGGTCCCAATTTTTTTGGTGCCAAGGCAAATAATTCATTCATATAGTCTTTTTAAAGTGTTCGATGAAGGTTTCGAGATGCTCCCTGATATCAGCTTGCACTTGTTGCTCAGAATTGCTTGCATCAATTACGGTATAAATTGGATTACCATGAGATCTATCGAGGAAAACTTTTCGAGCACGTTCAAAAAAAATAATATCCTCTTGCTCAAATCTATCCCTTTCACCTCTGCTTTCAGCTCTCTTTAATCCCTCTTCTACAGGAATGTCGAGTATAAAAATATGGTCCGGCCTTGTCTTGGGCAAACTTAGTCGCTCTAAATCTTGTATGGTGCTTAAATTCAGGCCTCTACCGCCTCCCTGATACGCAAAACTTGAGTCTATAAAACGATCACAAACTACCCAATCCCCACTATTGATGTGTGGGTTGATCACGCGTGAAATATGCTCAGCACGCGATGCAAACATCAGTAGCAGCTCAGTCATAGGTTGCATGGGTTCTTGGGATGTAGCGAGAAGTATGTCTCTCACATGTTCACCTAATTCAGTGCCTCCGGGTTCGCGCGTACTGATATATGGAATCATTTTATTTTTTAGCACTTTGGAAATGGTTGCGATGCTGGAAGATTTTCCAGCACCTTCTAATCCTTCGATAGTTAAGAATGCTCCCCTACGCATAAGTCTTTACTTTTATTTTTCCTATTCCATGTGAAAGTTTTATCAGGGAGCACTCTGGTAATTTTTTAGCCGACCTGACCTTTGATACAGCTCTACCGCTCGATTATGCTCAGCTAGTGTCTTGGAAAAATAGGAGGCTCCATCACCTTTACCCACAAAATAAAGGTATTCAGTTTTTTCCGGATTAAGGGCTGCTTTTATCGAAGCTAAGCTTGGCATACCTATTGGCGTTCTTGGAAGACCAAAATTCGTGTACGTATTGAATGGGGTTTTTTTCCGTAGATCGTTTTTTGTCAGATTCCCGTCGAAGGTTCTTCCTAAACCATATATTACTGTTGGGTCAGACTGAAGACGAATATTTCGATTCAGCCGTCTCACAAATACTTGACTTATTTTACCCCTGTCTTCGTCAACTCCTGTTTCACTTTCAATAATTGACGCTAGAATCAATGCATCATAAATATTGGTGATTGAGTTGCCAACTGTACGAATGCTCCACTCTTCTTCCAAGATATTGGTCATTTTCCTATGAGCGCGCCTCAGAATTTGGATATCACTATCCCCTCGAGTAAATTGATAAGTGTCTGGGAAAAACCAGCCTTCCGGCGCAAGATCAGGCTTTCCAGCGATACCAAACATTAATTTCTCGTCCTCCGTGTCTCCGAGTATATGGGTGATGAACGGGGATTTTTTTAAATGATTTCGCCACTCTGCGAAGGTCCATCCCTCAATAAAAGTAATTCGTCTTACTAGCACTTTTCCCGAACGAAAGAGCGCTAAAATTTCAATGGGGGTTCGAGTTTCTGAAAGATCATATTCACCAGCCTTTAACGTTCCCCTAAACCTCGTCACTAATGCATAGATACGAAGAATCTCTTCTGGGGCGGTAATAACTTTGTCTTCTGAAAGCTGTTTGATTATCTTTTCAACACCAGCCCCACTTTTAATAATGAAGGTTTTATTGGATGTCCAATTAATTGATGAATTCAATTGTTTGTAAATAAAGATTGTTCCAGTAATTGCAATACTAGCGAGGATTAAAGTAGCAATGATTAGGCCTTTTTTAACGCTTTTCAGAGGAATGTTTTTAATCATGCCGTTTAAATATTAAAGTGCTATTTGTGCCACCGAATCCGAATGAATTACTCAGGACCGCAGAAATTTTTAACTCTCTAGCAGCATTAGGAACATAATCGAGATCGCATTCTGGGTCGGGGTTTTCTAGATTGATTGTAGGTGGTGCGATTTGATTATCAAGAGATAAGACACTGATCACTGCTTCTAAGGAGCCTGCAGCACCAAGCGCATGCCCTATCATGCTTTTGGTTGAACTAATCGCTACATCTGCCGAGTGAGAACCCAAACAGGTCTTAATCGCAAAAGTCTCGGCAATATCACCCTGCCGAGTCGAAGTTCCGTGCGCATTTATATAATCTATATCTGTAGGTTCCATTCCTGCATCTTTCATAGCATTCTTCATCGCTTGCGCAGCACCAGCACCATTTTCTGCTGGTGATGTCATATGATGAGCATCCGCACTCATGCCAAATCCGGCAATCTCGCAATAGATTTTAGCTCTTCGTGCCATGGCGTGCTCATAATCTTCAAGCACTAGAGTTGCTGACCCATCGCTAAGCACAAAGCCGTCACGGTCCCGATCCCAAGGTCTCGAGGCGCTCGAGGGATCCTCATTTCTCGTTGATAGCGCCTTCATCGCACCAAAGCCCGCCATTGTGGTGGGCGAGATTGCTTTCTCAGAACCACCTGCTAGCATAACGTCAGCATCTCCGCTTGCAATCAACCTAGCCGCAAACCCTATGTTATGGGTACCGGTTGCACAAGCTGTGCTAATGGAGATATTTGGTCCAGTTAGACCAAACATTATCGACAGGTGGCCCGCGATCATATTTATTACGGAGGATGGTACGAAAAATGGCGAGACTTTGCCTGGTCCTCGAGTGGCCAAAACGTCATAGCAAGTTTCTATAGTGGAGATTCCGCCAATCCCCGATCCAACAGCAACGCCAATACGGCTGCGATTTTCTTCTGTTACCTCAAGACCGGAGTCTTGCATTGCTTGAATACCAGTTACCAGACCGAATTGTATGAAGCCATCCATTCGTCGAATTTCTTTTGGGCTCAAGTATTGCGTGACCGGAAATTCGGGTACTTCTCCCCCGAAACGGACGGGATAACTTTTCATGTCAAATTGAGTTATCGAATCAATGCCACTTCTACCCTCCAGAAGCCCAGTCCATGAGCTCTGTGTGGACGCTCCAAGAGGACTGATCATTCCCAGCCCTGTGACGACCACCCGGCGGTTATCCAAGCCCTAATCTCATTTATAATGCTTCCCAAATAGAACTAGCTGCTATATTACATCGCTTGTTAACAATTTTAGATAAAACAAAAGCCGCATTTGTAAACAAATGCGGCCTCAATTTGCGCTATGTTTATACTAAGTGTGCGCTTCAATATACTCCATAGCTTCCTTGACTGTGGTTATTTTCTCAGCATCCTCATCAGGAATTTCCGTTTCAAATTCTTCTTCGAGCGCCATTACTAATTCTACCGTATCAAGAGAGTCGGCTCCGAGATCTTCCACGAAAGAAGCATCCGAGGTGACTTCCTCATCTTTTACACCGAGTTGTGAACAGACTAGTTTTATTACTCTTTCTTCCGTCGTACTCATTGGGAACTCCTAATGTTTCTCGCAGTTGAGGCTGCGCTATTTTAATAAAATGCCCGTGGGTCAATCAAGCTTTTTAAAAGCTAGCCTTTGGACACAAATTCAAGTCAACTTAATTCATGTACATGCCGCCATTAATATGGACCGTTTCCCCTGTAATATAGCCAGCCTTATCGCTAGCTAGGAAATCTACTAATGCTGCCACTTCTTGAACATTTCCAAATCGTCCCAGGGGTACCCGAGACAACATGGTTTCTGATTGTTTTTCAACAATATCTTGAGTCAAGTCTGTCTCGATAAAGCCCGGTGCGACTGAGTTCACAGTAATACCGCGAGAGGCCAACTCTAAAGCCAAAGACCTACTATAGGCCTCGATTCCAGCCTTTGAAGCTGCGTAGTTAGTTTGGCCTGCATTACCTATACGAGACACTACCGAACTGACGTTAATAATCCTGCCCCATCTCGCCTTCATCATACCTCGAAGACAATTTTTTGTGACTCGATATATAGAGCTTAAATTTGTCTGAATGACCTCCTCCCAATCATCGTCCTTCATTCGGATCGCTAAACTATCTCGCGTAATTCCTGCATTGTTTACGAGAATCAAGGGGGGACTATGGTATTCCGCTATTGTCTCAAAAAAATCCACGACCGAACTCTTTTCCTGGACGTTCAAGACATAGCCCTTACCGGCACCCCCTAAAGCCTCTGAAATTGCTCCTGCACCTTCTTCACTTGTGGCGGTACCAAGAACTTCCATTCCCGCAGATACAAGAGTTTTTGCTACGGCATAACCAATTCCTCGGCTTGCCCCGGTCACGAGAGCTACCCGCGACATTATATCAAAGCTTCCATCACGATACTTATGTCCTCGGATGAGGAAATTCTATGGGACTTGATCGATCTATCAATCCTTCGATTGAGTCCAGTAAGTACATTGCCTGGTCCGCATTCAACCACCGTGGTCACACCGTCTTCTACCATTCTTTCAATTATAGATGTCCAAAACACCGCTCTTGACATCTGAGCAATCAGATTGTCTCTTATATCCTCCACCGTTTTCGGATATTCCGCATCAACATTTTGCAGAAGCTTTATACTAGGTTCTTTTAAACTTACAGTGTCAAGAACATTCGCCATTTCTATTGCGGCTGGTTCCATCAGGCTGCAATGAAAAGGGGCGCTGACGGGGAGTAGCATTGCCCTTTTAGCGCCAGCATTTTTACTGACTTCAACTACCCTTTTAACAGCATCGAGGTGGCCAGCAATAACGACCTGTCCAGGCGAATTGAAATTTGCTGCCTCTACAACTTCTTTTTCTGAACAAGCTCGACAAATTTCGACGATATTTTGATCTTCTAGCCCCAGAATCGCCGCCATACCACCCTTTCCAACAGGGACAGCTGATTGCATCAATTGACCTCTTCTTTGGACAATACTCACCGCATCTTCAAAACTAAGAACTTCAGCGGCTACTAGAGCAGAGTATTCACCGAGGCTGTGCCCTGCAACGATATTTGGAGCAGCCCCGTGCTCCTTAGCTAGAAGCCATATCGCCACACTCAGAGTCAAGATGGCGGGTTGCGTATATTCTGTTTGATTAAGCTTTTCCGCCGGACCATCCTGTATAAGCTTCCATAAATCGTAACCAAGCACATCAGAAGCTAGACTAAAAGCTTCGGATAACTCGTCTCCCCAATCATTTAACATCCCGACCTTTTGGGATCCCTGGCCTGGAAAAACAAACGCTAGTTTGCTCATGTTTATTCTCTATTTTCCAGAGAGCTACGGATAGAAGTTGCTAGTCTTCTTCACTCTCTGTGCTGATAACCTTTTTGCCTCGATAAAACCCATCTACAGTAATATGATGACGCCGATGGGTTTCGCCGGTAGTCGAGTCTTCTGATAATGTGGCACCCCTTAGGGCATCGTGCGACCTTCTCTGGCCCCGACGTGCTCGCGTAACTTTACTTTTCTGAACCGCCATTAATCACCCTCCTTTACAAAAAATAACTTCGATAAGTCTGCAAATGGCCTACGACTGTCCTTGCCCTTCCCTTCTATAATCTCTGTGCAAGGTGTTTGATGTCTGGGGACCATTGGCAAGCCCAATATTAAATCATCCTCAATAAGTTCTGTTAACGAGAGCCTTGGAATATCAACCACGATTCCATCGACGCTCGGTGCTAGGGCGTAAAGCTCAGTGTCGCTCTCTACCAAACGTACATTAACGTCAATTAAAACTCGTGAAGACATATGTTCAAGGCAATACTGACACACAAGCTCGACAGAGGCCCTCGCTGTGCCTACCGCAGTTACAGACCCCATATGCGTCTGCACAAAACACAATTCTATTTCTACATCTCCCTCTTTGCTTTCTATAAGATCACACAATCTAACAAATCTAGAAAGAGGCACGAATCCACGAAGGGGTGCTCCACTTTCTATATATTCGACAAAATTCACCGAATCCGGGAGGGGGCCTGATAACATAACGGCCGCATCTTAGAGATACTGAGCGGGACTGTCAAAAATTTGGGCACCAAAAGCTAAGGAAAACAGATAATATGATAAGAAAATCTCAGCATTCCCTCGTTTTGGGTTCTTCTTCGCCATATAGAGCCAAAATGTTGTCTCGATTGGCTCTCAAGTTCCAACAGATATCTCCTAGCTTCTCTGAAGATATATTACCGAAAGAAGGTCCTCAATCCACTGTAATGAGGTTGGCTAAGGGCAAGGCGCTTTCATTGGATGTATGCGCAGAGCGATATGTAATAGTTTCATCTGATCAGGTTGCTCATCGAGGAAATCAAATTTTCAATAAACCTGGTAATTATAGTAATGCATTCAAGCAACTCAGAGAATTCCAAGGAGAATGGGTGTCATTTACTACTGGATTATGTTTGATTACAGACGAGGGTGATCAGAGAGTTTCTGTCGAATCATTTGCTATAAAGTTTCGAACTCTTTCAGATCAGGAAATAACGTATTATCTTCAGAGCGATGGCCCATACGATTGTGCGGGCAGTATCAAGGTAGAATCTTTGGGGATAACCCTATTAGAGGACAGTTGTGGTAGAGATATCAATTGTGTCTATGGTTTACCCTTAATGCTGCTGAGAGAGGAGCTTGCTCACCTGAAGCTTGATCTTCTCAGTTTCACTTAAAGTTTAGTGTTATCAGCTGACATGTCCTCTAGTATTCTGGAGAATGTCTCCCCTTGGGGTGCTGTAACACAAAACCCTGGAAAGTCCTCAATGGCAGGGACCTCTAGTCTTTCCGCATGCAACAGAAGCCGACCGAAACCCAATGTCTGAGCAAGTCTCTTATCTTCATCGGAATCACCGTATTTAGTATCGCCTACGATGGGATGCTTTGCATAAGTGCAATGCACCCGTATTTGATGCGTTCTGCCAGTAATTGCTTTAACCGCGAGTAATGTTAGTCCAGCGCCTCTTGCAAGGACATTAAATTCAGTTTTCGCGACCTTGCCACTTTCTGAAACTCTGGATATTCTTTCACCGCTACTAAGTACGTTTTTTGCTATCGGCGCTTCAATCGAGCCAAGTCGATGGGGCCAGTTTCCATGAACTATTGCCCTATAATGTTTGTTTATTACGGACGTTGAGCGCAGAGCTACCTGGAGAGCCTTCAGATAACGTCTATTTTTCGCAATCATTAAACATCCGGAAGTATCCCTATCTAGTCTGTGTACGAGCTCCAAAGAGTACTTGGTCGGATAATTGGCACGTAATGTTTCTATGACACCCATTGAAATACCACTTCCCCCATGGACTGCAATACCTGGGGGCTTATTAATAACAATAATTATATTATTCTCGTAAATTATTGTTTTTTCTAAATTAAGTTTTATTTGTCTTGCTGGTGATTTGATTGACTTGCGTACTGGCGGTAACCGCAATTTGTCCCCAGCTGCTAGCCGGGTACTTGCTTGCACTCTTTTCCCATTGATTCGCACTTCTCCTTTCCGAATGATTCGATAAATCCTGGATTTAGGAACGCCCTTTAGTTCCCTCTGAAGATAATTATCCAGTCTTTGTCCGGAGTAGTCCGATTCGACGATAATCTTTCTTACACCTTGACTGACATTACTCTTTTTAATTGCGGTTTTATCCATTACTTTGAGAACTCGATGTTTTTTCGTTATCATTACAGCTTCGAGGAAAATTATGCTCCTTTAAAAGAGCCTTTTCTCTTAGGGTTGGGTAATGTAATGCGTAGGCTTAGGCTAGGCAAATTTAACCAAGAATTCTTTCGACCCAGCGTAAATATATACGCTGAGCGATATTAACCGCAATCCTGTGATTGCGAATGTAACGTCAAATTAGTTATTGATAATGGAAGTGATCTAATAAATTTCATGAAGTTGATCTTGATCCCCTAGTTTTTGGGCAACTTCAGATTAAAGTAAGCCTCTAGTGGCGCGTGAGCTCGCAGTAACAGCGTGAGCCCTTAACATTGAAGAGAGAGTAGCTAGAGTTCGACAGATCGAACTAGTATTTGACGATATCGATTCGCATTGGGATTCATGAAAAGTGATATCTTAATGAAACGTATGTTAATTAATGCAACTCACAGCGAAGAGTTGCGCGTTGCCCTAGTTGATGGGCAACAGCTTTATGATCTGGACATAGAAAGCCGAACAAGAGAACAAAAGAAAGCCAATATCTATAAGGCGCGAATTACTAGGGTTGAGCCAAGTCTTGAGGCAGCGTTTGTGGATTATGGCGGGAATCGTCACGGATTTCTTCCCCTTAAAGAAATATCTAGAGAATATTTTTCGGTAGCGCCCTCAAAAATCAAAGGTCGAATGAATATCCAGGAAGTTATCAAGGAAGGCCTGGAGATCGTCGTTCAGGTTGATAAGGAGGAAAGGGGTAATAAGGGGGCAGCACTTACTAGTTTTTATAGTCTCGCCGGAAGGTACCTAGTTCTTATGCCTAATAATCCTCGTGCCGGAGGAATCTCAAAACGGATCGAGGGCGAAGAAAGAGACGAATTAAAAGAAGCCCTTTCAAGCCTAGATATTCCCAGAAATATGGGTGTAATTATTCGTACGGCAGGTTTAGGGCGCAGTGCGAAAGAATTACAGTGGGATTTAAATTACCTGCTCCAGTTGAATGAGGCTATCAGTAATGCCGCAAAAGCAAATAAACCTCCTTTCTTAATCTATCAAGAAAGTGATGTTATCACTAGAGCTGTAAGAGATAACCTTCGCGACGATGTTTCTGAAATACTTGTCGATACTAAGGATGCACAAAACCAGGCAGCGGAGTTTATTGAGAAGGTAATGCCCCAGTACAAAAATAGGATCAAGCTCTATGATAGCGATGTCCCTCTCTTTAATCGTTATCAAATCGAAGGGCAGATCGAAACAGCCTTTCAACGAGATGTGCGACTTCCTTCCGGTGGGTCTTTGGTTATCGATCCTACAGAAGCTTTAGTGTCTATCGATATAAATTCTGCAAGGGCAACTCGAGGTTCCGATATAGAAGAAACGGCGCTGAACACCAATCTTGAGGCTGCTGATGAAATTTGTCGTCAGCTTCGTTTGAGGGATATAGGCGGGCTGATTGTTATTGATTTTATTGATATGACATCTCTCAAAAATCAACGTGCTATTGAGAATAGGATGAGGGAAGCCTTAGAGGTGGATCGCGCAAGAATACAGGTAGGACGAATTTCAAAATTTGGTTTGTTGGAGATGTCGCGACAACGGCTTAGAGCTTCCCTAGGGGAAACAAGTGGAATTGTATGCCCACGATGTGAAGGACTTGGATCTATCAGGGATGTGGAGTCGACGGCGTTAGCTGTTATTCGTATAGTCGAAGAAGAGGCCCTAAAGGAGACAAGCTCAGAGATACGAGCGTTCTTACCTATTGCAATTTCATCTTTTTTACTGAATGAAAAGCGCAATATATTGAGTGAGATTGAACAACGTAATAATGTTAGAATCGTTGTAGTTCCTGAACCTGAGATGCAAACGCCCCATTATAGGGTAGAGCGAATCCGTGAAAATGATTCGGAGGAGACCACAGCAAGTTATGAAATGAGTAGTGCTGATGAATCAGAAGTAGCACCTTCGAAGGTAACCTCTCCAAATCAAGTTATGGAGAAAGCGGCTGTTCAGGCTATTATTCCCGAACCGACTAATAAATCAGTGGAAAAACTAGGTCTTTGGGCCCGTTTTACTGCTTTATTTCAATTGTCTTCAAAACCTAGCAATCCCAAATCATCGCGCAGTAAACAGAAAGTACCAGCGCGTCGTCAAAGACCGGCTAATCGTTCACGGAAGAGGACGGATACAAGTCGACGTAAAAGATATACAGAGAGTTTGGAAAATAAGCCTAAGTCTGATCAAAAAAAATCGGCTTCCGATTCAATATCTACTACTGATAGCCAAAAGAATGTTAGGCGTCGGAGCGATACTCGAGCAAAAGAGGAAAATCCTCAGACACAGTCGAAGCGCAAAGAGCCTAGTGAAGATCAGCAGACAAGAAACAAAGCAGCCC
The DNA here is from genome assembly GCA_002690865.1 of Gammaproteobacteria bacterium. Classification (GTDB taxonomy): domain Bacteria; phylum Pseudomonadota; class Gammaproteobacteria; order Pseudomonadales; family Azotimanducaceae; genus UBA7455. Next base: position 39,021 of record NZGG01000021.1, read on the forward strand.
CAGAAAACGAACAGGGAGGGTTGACAGATAAGCGAAATCGAGGACAACGCGAAAGAGGTCAACGAAAACGACGAACTCAAAATATAAAGACAAATAGTCAGGACGCAGCTAATTACTCGAACGCAGATAGTACGGGATTAGAATCGATGATTCAGATGGAATCTGCTGAGTTGGGTTCTACTTCTAACGAGTCACTAACAGACGATCTTCAGATAGACAAAGCTTTATCGAATCAGAAGGCCATAGAATCAGATTTAGTTCACGAGCCATGGTTATGGGCAAGGGCTGTAAATGATCCTAGACTCAACCCAGGTAAAGCACTTAAAGATACCGTTTTATCTGATACTGATCCGCGTCAAGTCCCAGAAGTTCTCCACTATCAAGGAATAAATTTGGATTCTCACCATCCAAGCACTTGGGGACGTCTGGCGAACGATCCCAGAGGGTACAATAACGCTAACCCGCCTCTTTTAAATAAAGTTGTAAATAATGATTCGATAGGGTTAAAAACTCCAACCGAAGAAATTGTTTTAGATTCCGAATCAGCTTCATCGGTAGATCAAGCAGAGGGCCCTCAAGAAAAGTCAAGGGAGGTTGAGGTAGAACCATCCTCTGAGATCAATGTATCTGTTAGATCGGATAACTTTAATCACGCTGGTGAACAATTGAAGATAGAGGAATCAGGTGATTTATCGAAATCTGTCGACGACAAAGATTCCTCTCAATAGGCCATTATTTGGGGCTTAAAAAAATAGGCTCAACATTTAGTTGAATGTTGCACTTCTGTTTTACTAGTGCCTGTAATTTACTCACAAGCGCTAGCACGTCTTGGTCCACAGCCTTTCCGTGATTAACAAGCACGAGACTATGTAATTTAGAGACTTTAATATTCCCCTCTGATAGGCCTTTGCAATTTAGCTTGTCCAAGAGTGCTCCTGCAGAGATCTTGACCATCCCATTTGATTCATCCCAATACGGGACATCAATAAACTGGTTTTTTAGATCCATATATTTACTAGTCGAAATAATAGGATTCTTAAAAAAACTTCCGACATTTGGTAATTCTTTTGGGTTAGGTAGCTTTGATTCGCGGATCTGACATATCACATCACTAATATCCAGAGCAGTAGGAGACCGAATATTTTTTGAGGCCAGAGCTTTTTTAACACCTGGATAAGAGACTATCGGATTAAATTCTGAGTCAAGCTCAAGTGTAACGGAGGTAATGATATAGCGATTGGAATTCCTAAACATGCTATCTCGATAACCAAATTTGCATTCAGACTTTGAAAAGGTAACCCACTGACCTGTGATAACATCAATGGCTCTAAGCGAGAGAAAAAAATTTGAGAATTCCACACCATATGCTCCAATATTCTGAATCGGTGCTGCACCCGCACTTCCAGGAATTAGGGAAAGGTTTTCCAATCCACTTAGGTTATGGTTGATAGTGTCTAACACTAATGCGTGCCAATTCTCCCCTGCGCCAACCGATACGATATTTTTTCTAGGGCCATACTTAATGCCAAGAATATCAATTTTTAAGGTTAGACCAGATAGGATTTTGGGTAGGATGATATTACTTCCGGTTGCAATGATATTAAGTTTTAGGGAATTCGCTTTCGCAAATTTACATGCATTTTCTAGTGTAGTTTCATCATTCACATAACAGAAATTCTCTGCTATCGAATCTAGTTTCAGCGTGTTTAAATCGTGTAGATCATAGTTTGGAATAATTTTGTTAATCAGATCTTACTCACTCGAAATTTCTACTGATCACTTCAAAGACACGGTGAAGATCGTTCTCGGTATCGACTCCAGGAGGTATTGGTAGTTTGCTAATACCAATAAAGATTCCGATGCCATGATATAGGGCCCGCAGTTGTTCCAGCTTTTCTATGTGCTCAAGCCCAGTTTCTGGCCATGTGACATATTGGTTTAATAGGGATGCTCGATATGCATAAATTCCCCTATGTTTTAGGGCATGGATCTCTTTATGTTCCGGCAGGATAGGCTTTTCTTCTGAAGTATTTGTCCGCATCCATGGAATTGGTCCTCGACTAAAGTAGAGTGCATAGCCCCTCTTATCAGTAACAACTTTCACTATATTAGGATCTCGAAGCTCCTTAACCTCAGTAATTACCTCAGCCAGTGTGGCCATTTGGGCATCTTGAAGAATTATATCTTGAGCTACTTGATTAATTGCTTCTGGAGGTATTAAGGGCTCATCGCCTTGCACATTGACAATAATCTGATTGTCAATAAATCCTAACAGCTTAGCAGCTTCTTGCACTCGATCAGTGCCAGATGAGTGCAACTTTGAGGTCAGACACGAGATACCTCCGAAACTTTGGACAAGCGAGTGGATGCGATCGTCATCGGTAGCGATGATGACTTGTTTCGCCGCGCTCTTCTTTGCCTGCTCATAAACCCTTTGGACCATAGGCTTGCCCGCTATATCAACGAGAGCTTTCCCTGGCAGTCTAGTTGACGCATAGCGAGCTGGAATAATCACTACGAAGTTTGGAATTAAGTCACTCATTACTTTTCATTAATTATTCGCTTCGCCTCGGAGGGAAGCATAATTGGTATTCCATCCTTTACGGGATATACCAACTTATCTAACCGACAAATCAACTCCTCTGGACTTTTTTTGTATTCAAGTTCCATTTTACAGATTGGACAGACTAGGATGGCTAATAATTTTTTATCAATTGTCATAACTAGGCCAAGAAATATTATCGAATAAATTTGTTTAACATCAATTCCGAAAAAGTATCAGGTAATTTTGCGCTAATTTCCAGATACCAATGGGAAGTCCTATCTAAATTTAAACGCTCACATTTTACCGCGTCTTTTTCTGTCATTACGACAGGTAGCTGATCTTGATAATCAAGGTCAGCCAGTTTAAAGCTATAGTGGTCGGCAAATCGATGTTCAATCACCTCGAAACCGAGCTCTCTGAGCATATTGAAGAATCGAACTGGATTTGCAATACCAGCTACGGCGTGGATACGAACAAAGGACAACTCCGTGGGAAGGATTTTAGCTCCCGTGGACATATTGACAAGATTCGTTGACTCAATACGCATAACAGTGCTTTCGAAAACTAATTTCTGGGAAGGCTCTCCATTCGTTACTATGAAATCTACCTCTTTTAATCTTTCAGGAGATTCACGAAGTGGACCCGCAGGGAGACAAAGTCCATTACCTAGCCCTCTTTGCCCATCTATTACTGCAATTTCTATATTTCTATACAACCGGTAATGTTGCAAACCATCATCACTGACTACCACATCACAATTATAGTTATTAGCTATAAATTCCACTGCTTGCACTCTATTCGGATCTACTACAATAGGCACACCAAGACGTCGTGCTAGCATAGCGGGCTCATCTCCTGAAAGATGAGGATCTGTCGATTTGCTCACCTCCATCGGGTATTGCTTTGCCCTTCCTCCATAGCCTCTGCTCACAATCCCTGGTCTAAATCCGCGTTCTAAAAGTTGTTCTATGATCCAGATAACCAACGGGGATTTTCCCGTACCACCGATATTTATATTTCCAACAATAATAACTGGAATCTTGGCCGGCATTTGTTGGCCTTCAAGCCATTTTCGTCGCAACTTAGCAAGCTGCTCATAAACCCATCCAAGCGGTGCAAGAAGATATATCCAGGAGGCGTCTGAGTACCATGCTTTTACCAAAGGATTGAATTCCCAACCTAGCTCTTCACTTCTATTGGAACCAGACATCACTATGGGCTTGCGTTCTTCTGCATCTCTATATTTTTTATTTTCTGAACCGTGGGTATGTAAATGGGCGTAATGTCCGTTCTGGTCTAGTAATTCTGCGTGGGTTCCTTGTTCAATTACCTGACCTTCATCGATAACTAAAATCCGATTTGCTTTTTCAACGGTAGAGAGTCGGTGAGCGATAATGAAAGTGGTTCTTCCCTTCACCACCTCTTCAAGGGCAGATTGAATATAACGCTCCGATTCGGAGTCCAATGCTGAGGTCGCTTCATCCAAAATCAAAATAGGTGCATCTTTCAAAAAGGCTCTGGCTATAGCCAGTCTCTGCCTTTGACCCCCAGAAAGCAGAACTCCATCATCTCCAATTATGGTACTTAGACCTTGATCAAGGCTTGAAATAAAATCCCAGATATGGGCTTTTTTGGCAGCTTCTATTACATCGTTAGTAGCACATTGACTGAGCCTACCATAAGCAATATTCTCGGCGATCGTGTTGTTAAATAGCGTAATATCTTGCGTAACAAGGGCAATATGTTGACGCAAATTGGTTAGTGATAGACTGTGAATTGGTTTGCCATCTATAAGTATTGATCCGTTTGTTGGAGAGTAGAATCTTGGGATGAGGCTCGCTAGAGTGCTTTTTCCACTTCCCGATTTTCCAACCAATGCGATGGTTTCTCCTGGTGAAGCATGAAAACTGAGGCCTCTGAGCACGTTGGGGAGCCCTTCTCCGTAACTAAATGAAACATCGCGAAACTCTACGTCCCCCTTTACAACTTCAAGTATTTCTTCGCCCTCGTCCTTTTCTATTTCCTGATCGAATAGGTCGAAGATATCTTCGGCAGCAGCCAATCCTTTTTGGACCGTAGCATTGACCTCTGCTAATTGACGAATTGGTTTTGCTAGTAATCCTCCAGTGGTAATGAAGGCTACAACGTTCCCAGGGGTCATCGAAGCTAGTAGCTCTGGGTCCAAGACCAACCAAACAAGAACTGCAAGCGCCAAACCAACCAATAACTGTGTTGTAGGTGTGGCGATAGACGCGGTTATAACCATTTTTAATGCTTGGCGACGATAATTATTACTCGCTTTTTCAAAACGCTTTTTTTCGTACTCTGAGCCACCAAAAATTCTTACAATTCTAAGTCCCTGAACGGCCTCGGAGACGACATGAGTTACATCCCCCATAGATTGCTGAATTTTCTCACTAATTCGACGAAATCGTACGCCTGCGAATTTTACTAAAATAGCTATCATCGGAGCGACTGCTAAAAGTATAAGTGTCAATTTCCAGTTGAGGTAGAGCAAAAAGGCAAGATAACCAATGACCGTAAAACCCTCACGAATGATTATTTTAACGGCATCTGTCGCAGCTCCTGTTACTTGGGTTACGTGGAAGGTAACTTTAGCGACTAAATGTCCCTGCTGGCTAGAATCGAAAAAACTAATGGGTAAATGCATCATCTGATTAAATAATTTTCTGCGTAAATTGTGCACCAAGTTGGTCGCCACATGGGCTATGAAAGTATCCCCAATGAAAGTGCCTACTCCACGTAGAAAAACCAAACCTATAATAGCCAAGGGGATAACAGTTCTGTTGAGTCTCTCCTCTGGAACTGAAATACCAGAAAAAATATTAGCGTATTGGCTCTGAAGTAATGGATCGTTACCTTGAAGAGAGTCGACGATATAACTAATGAGTTGAACGAATGCAACATTAGAAGCTGAATATATTAGATAACCAACTATACTTACTAAGAAAGGTATCCAATAAGGAATAACGTAAGCTAAAAGTCTACGGTATATTCCAGTGTTAGATATATCAGGAAGATTTGTCGAAACTTCATATTTTTTAGGGAGTGACATTTTTCGTCGATATCTTGAGCCGCGCGAAACCAAGTTGTGCCGCCGCATCCATCGCCATTACAACAAACTGATGCGGCGTTTCTGCATCCGCAGTTATGATTAAAGGTAGCGTATTATCCTCATCACTTACTTTATTTATCGCTACCACTAAGGTTTCTAGTTTTAAATTAAGCACGATTTTTTGGTTTACTGCCATAGAGCCTTTTTTTGTAATGGATATCTCAATCTCCTCTTCTGCTCTTTGGCTTTGATCAGTCCCAGACTCCGGAAGATCTATCACAATCCGGGCCTCCTTTGAAAAAGTCGTAGAAACCATAAAGAAGATCAGAAGAAGGAATACTACATCAATCAGGGGTGTGAGATTAATTTCTGATGTATCTCTCTTTTGCCGAGAAAACTTCATTTTGGATTTATCTGGTCAATATTGTGCTTTGGAGTTTCGAATTGCGCAACATGCCCGCCCTGCATCAACTCGATTAATTTTAATGCCTCCTGTTCGATATCGATCGCTAGTTGATCAACACGTCTCTGAAAGAATCGGTAAAAAAATAAACTTGGTATTGCTACTGTTAGCCCTGCTGCGGTAGTAATTAGTGCTTCTGAGATGCCACCAGCGAGCATCATTGCGTTACCAGTACCCTCTAACTTAATTGTTGTAAATACCCTAATCATACCCAGGACAGTTCCTAGCAGGCCCAATAACGGGCTTATTGCCGCAACAGTTCCCAGGGTATTTAGGTAGCGTTCAAAGTCATGTATTATTGAGTTCGCAGCCTCCTCGAGGCTCTCCTTCATAATATCTCTTCCACGTCGATGATTGGTGATACCTACGGCTAAAATCCTGCCAAGTGGGGATCCATTTCTAATTTCCTTAAAGCGTTTAGCATCTAGTTCATCGTTCTTTATCCAACGCCACACTTGAGTTAAAAGGTTGCTAGGAAGAACCTGATTGGACCGTAGTGACCAAAATCTTTCGATACAAATAGCAATTGAAACTACAGAGCAAGCAATGATCGGTACCATCAGCCAACCGCCTGCTTGGACTATCTCTAACAACTTCTTCCTCCATTTTCTTCAGATCCGTACTCTACCACAGAAAAATCTATAGAGATCATTCTTCTCTTTTTTAAAAAATTAAAAA
>NZGG01000022.1 GCA_002690865.1 Gammaproteobacteria bacterium
CGTCGTGAATTGTGTGTTCTATGAGTTTTTGATTAGAGCTTGATATTCCCGCAAGTAGAGACAAGATTTAACTGGAGATTATTGTCTACGCTGTATTGCAGTAATTGGTGTGAGGCAGGGAAAAGGTATGCTGATTGTTAGAAATTTGGGTTTATATTGGCGAAATCTATATCTCTTGGTAGTTAACTGCTGTATAAGTTCTGCATGAAAATCCCAAAGAGAATACAGCCGCTGATTGATGATGGCCTCGTAGATGAGGTGTTACGTCAGCTAATGAGTGGTAAAGAAGCTACGGTGTTTATGGTGCGTTGTGGGACTCAGATTCGGTGCGCAAAGGTCTACAAGGACGTCCATAAGAGAAGTTTTAAGCAGGCCGCTCAATATCAAGAAGGTCGTAAGTTTCGTAATAGTCGGCAAGCAAGAGCAGTTAAAAAACGTTCTAGATTTGGCCGAGAACAACAGGAAGAAGGCTGGCAGAATGCCGAGGTGAGTGCTTTGTATCGTTTGGCAGATGCGGGCATTCGAGTGCCAAAAGCATTTGGTTGCTTTGATGGGGTGCTACTTATGGAGCTGATTACTGATGCAGACGGACAAGTCGCACCTCGATTATCTGACGTAAATTTAAGTGAAGAGGAGGCATTATGTCAGCACGCTATCATGATGGACTATGTTGTACGTATGCTTTGCGTGGGCTTGGTTCATGGGGACCTATCGGAGTTTAATGTTTTGGTGGACGGCCAAGGCCCGGTAATTATTGATTTACCGCAGGCGATTGATGCTTCTATAAATAATCAAGCTAAGGAATTGCTGGAACGTGATATTAATAATATCACCGCTTTCTACAGTATTTTTGCACCATCGTTATCTGGACGTCGGTTTGCTGATGAGTTATGGAAAATCTATGAAGATGGTAAGTTGCATCCAGGTGTTTTGTTAAAAGGAGAATTTGAAGAAAGTTTATGTTCTCCTGATGTTGATGGGTTAATTCAGGAGATTGAGACGGTAATAAGAGAGGAAGATCGTCGACAGGACCGCCTTCGTGAGGAAAAGGGGGACTAGATGTCGTCTTTTTCTAACCTGAAGCTTTCTAAGCAACAACTGGATAATCTGAATAGTCTGGGTTATGTCGTTATGACCCCTATACAGGAAAAAGTTTTGCCTCTTTCTCTTGAGGGAAAAGATATTATTGCTAAGGCAAAAACTGGTAGCGGTAAGACGGTAGCTTTTGGATTACCAATTCTTGCTAAGCTTCAGGTTAGCAAATTTTCTCCTCAGGGCTTAGTGTTGTGTCCAACTCGTGAACTTGCTAACCAAGTGGCGACCGAAATTCGGCGTTTGGCTAGACATCAACAAAATATCAAGATCGTCATTCTTTGTGGAGGTAAATCAATCGGCACACAGATAGCGTCTTTAAAATATGGTGCTCATGTGGTTATAGGAACACCTGGTCGTATCCAAGATCATTTGCGAAAAAAGACTCTTGATCTCCGTGAAATATCAATGGTGGTTTTAGATGAAGCAGATCGCATGTTAGAGATGGGCTTTGTCGACCAAATTAAAAGCATTGTTAAAGTAACGCCGAATAGCAGACAGACTGTTCTTTTTTCTGCAACTTATCCCGATAATATTAAAAGGCTTAGTAGCCGATTTCAAATTTCGCCCTCAGTCATTAGTATCGAAGCGTTACCCGACTCACATCAGCTGGAGCAGTTTTTTTTCCTTTGCGCCCATCACGAAAAGCTTAGTGGCTTAAAGATAGTATTGGAGCATTATCGGCCTGCTAGTGTGCTTATATTTTGCCAAACAAAAAAAACGACTGCTAGGGTGTTATCTTATTTGCAAGATAATGGAATAGCGGTTAAGTCATTACACGGAGATCTAGAACAGCGTGACCGAGATCAAGTACTGATCCAGTTCGGTAATAGGAGCTGTCGAATTTTAGTCGCGACAGATGTGGCAGCAAGAGGGCTTGATATAGATAAATTACCGATGGTGATTAATTTCGATCTTCCAAGTGACGCTGAAAGTTACGTACACCGAATTGGTCGGACAGGGAGATCGACCAATCATGGTCTAGCGATTAGCTTACTGACGGATAAGGAAAGCTATAAATTGGATACCATTCGAGCATTTTTAGATCGTAGTTTAGATATAGAGGTCATTGAATCTCTTGCATATGTTGGGGAGATTCCACAATCAGAGTTCATTACTCTATATATTTCAGGTGGTCGAAAACAAAAAATACGGCCGGGTGATGTGTTAGGCGCCCTCACGAGTGATTCCCGTATCGATGCAAAGACTATTGGAAGAATTGATGTGACGGATTATGCTACCTTCGTTGCTGTGGAGAGATTATATGTTTCCTTAGCATTGGATCAGATTCGAAATGGAAAAATAAAAGGTCGGATGTTCAAGGTGCGTAGTCTTTTATAAGTAAAAAGTTGATCATCCGGATGTTATTTTAGATGTAGATTGTCTAGCATCTGTCGGGGTTTAGAATGGAGTGAGAAGATTTTTACTCTGTTTCATATTTTCGATAAGAATGTGCATGTGAAATTAACATATCTCTAATTTCCTTCGCGGTCTGGCAAGGTTTATCAAAATGAATGAAGTATAGTTTTTCTTTTGACTTTATGGAAACCATGCGGTTTGTCGAGGGTTACAGTCCACCCCGACCCTATCAGTCCTGGGGTACGGAATTTGTGATAGTTGTTGAAGAAGAAGACTTTATAAGTTTACAACACATTATGGTGATGTATTTCCAATCGAAGGAAAGCTCTGAACCAGTTTTACATGTTATGAAGCATTGGCGTCAGGATTGGCAATATCAGGATGCGGAGATCCATTCATTTATTGGAATTAATACTTGGTCTAAGGTCAAAGTTCCTTGGAATGATCGAAAGGGTAATTGGTCACAATCGGTTTACCATGTTGATGATTCGCCTCGTTATCAGAGTTACGGAATATGGACTCATTCTCAAGATTTTTCTTCATGGACAAGTAATGAGACATGGCGTCCCATACCAAGAAGAGAATCAAGTGTTAGGAACGACTACGACGCGATAGTAGGAATCAATATCCAAACGATAACGCCGGACGGATGGGTTCACGAGCAAAACAACAGGAAAGTTGCTTCTGGCAAAGAACAAATCGTGAGAGCTAAGGAAATTGGCTTGGCGCGATACCAGCGTATTGTGGGTTTTGACTGGGGGCCCGGTGTGGAGTTTTGGCAAAAAACTGGCAGGTTCTGGCAGATAGTAAGAGATGGTTGGGATAGTAAACTTACAGCTTCAAATAATCTGAGACTGTTTCCAAAAGTTGATGAGTCTTACCTATTTATGCGCCTATTCGAGTTGTCTGCAAGATTTGAAAAAGGCGATGAGCAAGCGCTTGATGAAATTAGCAGTATTATAGATACTCATTCCCAAGTGGTTAAAACACTGGCACATTAACTAGTTAATTATAATATTCATGTCAAAACTGATATGTTCGTTCATTTGGATCCAAGTTTTTGATTGAAATGGCTGCAGAAACCAGTCGGAATGTTCAACGAACCACTTCCGTTACCTGTCCATCCCTATCTTTGTATACACTATTGCTCTCTTCTTTTCTGTTAAAAGGTTACCTAAACGATTCTGTAGTAACATTCTAGGCATTGCAGAAGGCAATGAAGAATTGGAGCGGGAAACGAGATTCGAACTCGCGACCCCGACCTTGGCAAGGTCGTGCTCTACCAGCTGAGCTATTCCCGCTTTCAGAAAGGTACGAAAGTAATATACCATTTTTTAGGCTATGCAAATAGCTTCGAGTAAAAGATCGTCACAGAAATAACACAAACGGGTTTAAGTTCTTTATAAATGGTAGGGGAGATTATTCTGAGTACTAAAATACGGAGTATCCCACTAGTTAATCTTATTCTTTTAGAAATGACGTATATATAAAGGCTGGCCATTATTAATGCTTTATCCCTTGCTATTAGGATTTGGTTTTGGATTCATGCTTTTATTCACTTCGTATTTTTTATTTGTGCGGAAGTTAACTTCAGTTAATTCTTTTTGATTGCGTGTCTTTACTAGAGCTTGAAGGTGGAAGTTTTCTCCGAAGTTTTATCGATCAAAGAGACATTTCGATGATTTAATAATGAGTAAGGGACATGCCGCTTGCGCGGGACATCACGATTGTTCCCTAGCTAGACAGCAGATTGCTAACTCTTATGTCACGATATCGTGATGCCGCAGGGTTAGCGGTGAGAGAGATCCATATAATCTTACCTTATATTTCAAGGGTTCGAATATTCGTAATTCCTGACAAGTTGCTTTGATCCCTCGAGTGATGTCTGCGGCACAATGGAAGCAAATTAGTAATGGTCTGGCTCAATGCCCGAAAGCGCTAAATAAATTTATTGATGATGTGTATAAACGTCGCAAAAAATAAGGCCTTCCTGCAATTAGATTTCCAAACGGTATGTCATCAGATATTTCAACGCCAGTCCATCCGCAGGCCAACTAGCCAGTCTTAAATACCTAGTTACATTCAAGGACTCGCACTGAAGCATCTTTTCACTCTTATAGATACTTCAGCACGTATCAGTCTCACTTAGGCCCAGAGTTAAAACTCGTAGCTGATCCTTCCCATGAACTGTCTTGGCGGGATATATTCTATACCTGTTCCTGCCACACCAAAGACGTCAGTCATGCTCGAGTTCATTCCATCCTTATCGGTTGCATTTAGAAGCATCAAATCGATTCCTAATGTATCACCAGGTAGATCAAGGCTGGCCGTCAGATTTATAACGGAGTAGGCCTCTACTGTATCGACGAAAGGATTATTGAATACTCTTTGTTGGAACTCACCCCGGTGTATCAGTTCAGCAGTCGCGGTTAGGTATCCCATTTCCGTCTCATCTTGATACTGGAGACTTAAATTAGCTGTCCATTCAGGACTTTTAGCCAGATTATTTCCCTTTATATTTTCTCTAAGTGAGTATCTGGTGGGTTCTTCGCCAAAAAAGTACAGTTCCGCTTTAATATTATCGAGAGCTTCATACGATGACGTTATTTCTGTATCTAGGAAAGCCGTACGAAGATCTACTGACCATGATTCTGAAAGGAAACCTTTGAGCTCAAGTTCAAATCCACTCATTTCCGATTTTGGAATATTTGCAACACCTCCTCTATAAATATCAGGGTCAGTAGACTGGAACTGTAATGAGTCATAATCATAGGAAAATGCTGAAAGGTTAGCCCTAAATCTGCCGTCCATAAAATCTGTCTTCAATCCAACTTCAAATGCGTCAATTATTTCACTTTCAAAGAGAGGGAATACAAGCTGTGGTGCTGGTTGAGCACCAAAGTTTTGCTCATCATCTTCTGGAAAGCCAAACGTTAAATTACTCCCGCCCGGTTTGAATCCGCGTGTGAACGAGACATAAGCCATGGTATCTGGATTCATATCAACTTCTATAGCCAGTCGTCCTGTTGTCTCGCTGATGTCATCTTCAATCAAATATGTTTGTAATCCAAAGAAATTGGTAACATCACTTGAGAAGGTATCCTCTGTATATCTTAAACCTACCACTGCCCGCAAAGTATCTTGCAGGTTGAATGTAGCTTGTCCATAAACAGATTGGGACTCTCGAGCCGGAAATGCATCGGATACAAAGCCTATTTCTGCATCATAAGCAGCGAAGCAAATTCCTTCAAATGGACTCGTCGCACAGATTGGCGCGTGGACGTATGGTGTAAATTGCCCATCCATACCTGCAATAGCTTTGACATTGTTTACATCTTTCACTTCGTATATATGATTTTCTATTTCATGTTCAAAATATAGAGCGCCCAAAATCCAATCCACAGACCCAAAAGCCGGTTGATTTGAAATTACGTTAATCTCGAAAGTTTTAGTTTCTACTAGGGATGTTTCCGGTCTGAATTCGGCAGCAATATAAGGCAACCCTTCCAACGGTCCATCGGCATGGACATCTCCATAAGCATGCCTATCGTTATCTCTCACAACATAAATATCGTCTTCCTGTGTGCTCGCGAGTATTTTTAAGGTCGCGACCTCAAGATCTAACTCGTATATACCGCCTATAATCTGGGAGCTCAATTTATAATTCGAGGTAGAATCTTGCCGAAGCTCTCGATTATTGACTGTACTATCATCAATCCCCTTCATCGCTGCACCGTTATTGTCTGCATCGAAATATTGGCCAAAGACTCTTAAACTGGAGCTTTCTCCGAGTTCAAATAACCAATCGCTTCTTACGCTTAGATGACTTGCATCATCCAAGTCTTGTCCGTTAAGTAAATTTTCTGTAAACCCATCTCGCTCTGTTTTAACAAGAGATAGTCTTGTAGCTACCGAATCTGAAAGGGGTATGTTTAGTCCCCCTCTTAACTTAACAAGTCCGTAATTGCCAAGGCTCAAGTCTGCTTTTCCGGTGAACTCGTCTAAAGCGGGCTCTTTACTAACTACGTTTACGGTTCCTCCAGTCGAGTTCTGGCCGAACAGTGTGCCTTGGGGACCTCGCAAGACCTCGATACGTTCGAGGTCTATAAAATCTGTTCGAAGAGAAAATTTTGAAGCTACAAAAATTCCGTCCATATGCAGAGCTACAGAGGGTGCTGCGATTGCATTTTGATTGGTTTCGTCACCAACCCCTCTAATGGATATGATCGTTTTATAGCCTTCATTTTTAGCCACAGTGACACCGGGTGCAATTGCGCTTAGCCCAACGAAATCAACCAAATTCTTCGTTTCGATCTCTTCGCTATTTAGTGCAGTCACTGCTTTAGAGACATCTTGAAGACTCTCTGCTCTTTTTTCCGCTGTTACAACAACCTCCTCCATGACCATACTTTCAGAGATTGCACCAAAAGGTATCGTGGAGAGAATAAAAAGCCATACTAATTTAATGACTTGACCAGTGTTCTTCATGAAGATGCTCCTTGTGCGATCTATTATCTGATATGTTTTCGTTTTAAATGCAAAATGTGTACCGTCATATACGCAATATTTTTGTCTAGTACCGCCTATAAATGACCTAAAATAATACTTAATGCTACTTATACGCACCAAGTTAATACAGCGAATGTCAGTGATCCGACTGTATATTGATCATACCTAAATAGAGTTTGAAAAGAATCACATTAATCTTTTCTTTTCTATTACAGCCGTAAGTTTTTAGATACCTCGTTTATCAAGGATAGGAAGAGTCCAGGGCTTATGTTTTTCTAATTCTTCTTTAGACAAGCCTGTGAGTTCATATGGAAGTACCAACCAATCGTTTGTTTTGTGTAAAAAATAGTCTGGTACACGTTTTGTTTTATTATATTTTGGTTTGTAAAAAGGGGTGGCTATTTTATAGTTGCCTGGCATATTACGTTTGCTTTTAGTTTGTAGTCGACTCACTACAGCTTCAATGTTGTAGCCTGAGCTAAAGACGTCGTCTACAACCAATAAGTTATGTTCGTGATTTAGATTCTCATAGAGGTACTGAAGTCCATGCACCCTTATTGTTTGTGGATTCGTCATGGTTGCCTCATACTTTTCCATTCCTTGGTAAGACGTTCGAATAGCGATATGGTCGGTTTGCACGCCGAGCGCTTGTAGGCATTCTTGCACATAAATGCCTACAGTTGCGCCGCCTCGCCAAATAGCTACGATAAAGTCTGGCTTGAATCCGCTTTCATAAATGTTGACAGCTAGCTGGAAGGAATCTTTGAGTAATGATTCTTCATCGATATAACGATACTTCTTGCTGTTCTTATCCAATAACAATCCTTACTTTTATGATTACTCGAACTATACTATGCGTTCAGAGGATGAGGAACTCATCTAAAAATGGTAGAGAAAGAATATTTAAGTGCCCAGCAGTTGTTGGAGGACTCCTTTAGCCTTGGCGCCAAAATCGTAGCAAGTGGCTTTAAGCCATCATTTATGATTGCTATTTGGCGAGGAGGCGTGCCTGTTGGTATTGCTGTTCAGGAGATTCTTGCTTATTCAGGAATCAAGACTGACCATATCGCCATAAGAACTTCTTCTTATGCTGGGCACATTGACGAGCGTTCTTCTGATATTCGGATCCATAGTATGAGCTACCTTATAAAGAATATCACGGCGGAAGATAGACTTCTTATCGTCGATGACGTGTTTGATACTGGCCATACAATTCAGGCTGTGATCTCGCACTTGCGAGAGAAGGCTCGCCGCAATACTCCCCTTGAAATTAAAGTGGCTACACCTTACTACAAACCTGAGAAGCGCCAAGTGGATATTATGCCCGATTACTATCTTTATGAAACACAAGCCTGGCTTAAGTATCCTCATTCATTGGAGGGGCTTTCTATTCAAGAAATTAAAGCTCATCGACCTGCTTTATATGAAATTATACGGCCGCATCTTCTAGAGGTTTGATTCCGCAGCCTTTGAGTATGATGTGTGTCAATGTTGAAGTGATTTTATGGAAATCCTCTTCGGTATATTTGTCTTTCCCTAGAGCAGCCTTAACCTGAAAATCGAAGTCTGCGTAATGCTGAGTAGTGCTCCAGATCATAAAAATTAAATGATGTGGGTCAATCCTGTCCATCTTGCCTGCTTGAATCCATGCTTCAATAACGTCTACTCTGCCTCTCAGCCAGTTTCCATACAGATCTTCTAGATATTCCCCAATGATCGGCGCTCCTCGTAATATCTCTCCAGCAAAAATCTTCGACGCTGCTGGGTTCTGAAGTGAGAATTTTACTTTGGCTTTAATATATGCAGCGAGAATGTTGGCGGGGTCGTCTTCCCGATTGATATCAGGAAAAGATTCATTCCATTTGGCTACAATATCTTTTAATAAACGCCAGTAAAGTTGCTCTCTTGAATTAAAGTAATAATAGATATTCGCACGAGCAAGCCCAGCTCTTTTTGCGATTTTCCCCATAACAGCACCATCGAAACCTCGATCTGCAAATTCCTGCTCAGCTGCGGCAAGTATAAGAATTTCATTTTCTTTACGTATTTGTCCCGTCTTAGAGGGCAATGAAGCGATAGCCATAATTACTCGCCCGGAGCCCCGGCATCGATCCAAAGCCCAACTATTTTACGTTCCTCTTTTGTCATACCCGTTTTATTTAAAAAGGGCATATTATGTGTATCCACTGAGCGTGCTTTAATCCGTGTTGCCCATCTTTGCATATCGTTCAGAGTTTCTAACATTACCCCTCCAGGCGATGCTATGAAAACCTCATCTGTTGGAGCACGGGAGTGGCAGCTAGCACATCGCTGTTTGATAATTGTCTGTACACGCGAGATGTTGAAATCCTGTATCTTGGCTAGTTCTGATGAGATTTCATTATCAGAAGCATCGGGGCTAGTGATCCAAGCTAGTAACACCATTGCGCAAAAGCTGGTAACTAGAATTATCGGTTTATTAATGCCCCGGTGTCTTAAGTTAAAGTAGTGTCGGGCAAAAGCGGTAATACCAATAATCGCGATTAATACCAGCCAACTATTTTGACCTGTATAAGTCATTGGATAGTGGTTGCTTATCATGATAAAAACTAGTGGTAGAGTGAAATAGTTATTGTGGGTCGAGCGCAACTTGGCTTTCTTACCCCAATTTGCTTTAGGCTCTTTACCTGTTTCAATTGCATCTAATAATGCTTTCTGAGAAGGGATAATTACTCGGAAAACATTTCCTGCCATAATGGTCCCGATCACTGCACCCATATGGATAAACGCGCCGCGACCACTAAAAAGATGGGTGAATGTATAGGCTAAAGCCATTGCTAGGAGTAGGAGTGAGAATGAAAGCACATAGCTATTTCGACCTAAAATTGGTAGAGCACACAAGCACTCGTACAAAATCCAACCCCCAATAATCAGACTCACTCCAGCTATTGTCGCTTGAGCGGGTGTAAGATCGGCAATCTGCGGATCAATCAAGTACGCATCTGCACCTAAGTAGAAAGTTAAGATTAGAAGCCCCACGCCCGTCAGCCAGGTTGTATAAGCCTCCCATTTAAACCAATGCAGCGTTTCGGGCATTTTTTCTGGTGCAAGATGATATTTTGCAACCTCATAAATGCCTCCCCCGTGGATAGCCCAAAGATCACCTTTTATACCCTTATCACTTTTCCAACGTGGGGGCGATTCGAGATGATTATCTAGCCAAACAAAATAAAACGAAGCCCCGATCCAAGCGATTCCTGCGATCACATGCACCCAACGAAAAAGCATTTCTAACCAATTTATAAAGTAGCTCTCCATGTGCTTTCTTATGCTCGCTGATGTTCGTTTCTGAGATGTGCAACCTCACCACAGATATAGGTAGCACGGATACATCGATCATCACCCAGCATAATAAGAGTGAAGATCTCTTCTAATAGACTTCCGCATCGCTGCATTCTAAAGGCGAGAAAGTCATCCGGTTCTTTATCTATAACTATAAAATCAGCTTCTTTTCCCGGGAGGAAATTTCCAATACTTTTATCTAAATTTAGGCAGCGTGCTCCACCAAGAGTGGCTAAGTAGAGTGCCTTAAATGATGAAAATAAGTTTTGATTTAATTGTTGAACTTTATACGCATCAGCCATGACTTTGAGAAGGGAAAAAGTATTTCCTGCCCCGACGTCCGTGCCAAGTCCAATATCTATGTTTTCCGATACTGCCCGGTTTATTTGAAAGAGTCCGCTACCTAAAAATAAGTTCGATGTTGGGCAGTGCGCTATCTTGCTACCTGTTTCTCTTAGACGCGCCCATTCACTATCCTCGAGATGTATGCAGTGAGCAAAAATACTCTGCTTACCCAGAAGACCAAATTGATCATAGCAATCAAGGTAGTTTTTACTATTGGGAAACAGGTCTTTGACCCATGCAATCTCCCTAAGATTTTCTGCCAGATGTGTATGAAAATATATTCCTGGAGTCTCTTTAAGCAAAACCCCTGCAGCTTCAAGTTGAGCCTCGCTTGATGTAGGTGCAAATCTAGGAGTCACTGCATATTGAAGTCGTCCGTGATTATGCCACCGCTCTATTAATTCTTTACTATCGGAATAGGCGGTTTCAACAGTATCCCTGAGGTTTTCAGGTGCATTTCTATCCATCAGGACTTTCCCCGAAATCATTCTCAGATTTCGACGCTCGGCTGCCTCAAAAAAAGCGTCTACACTCTGCACGTGCACTGTAGGGAATGCTAGCGCAGTCGTCGTGCCATTTTTTAAAAGCTCATCGAGAAAAAGCTCTGCGATTGTTGAAGCGTAGTCTTCGTCGCCAAACTTAGCTTCAGTAGGAAAGGTATAAGTTTCAAGCCAAGTTAATAACTGCTCTCCGTATGATGCGATCATTTCAGTCTGAGGGTAGTGTGTATGTGTGTCTATCAATCCGGGTAGTAGGAGTTGTCCGCGATAATCAAATATTTGATCAGGTTGGATTTGTGTAACGAGTTTCGAAGCCTCACCTACCGTTACTATTTTTCCGTCTTCAATAACAAGTAATCCATCTTCAAAATACTCGTAACTTTGACATTGACCGACTTTGTCGGGGTCATCAAGAAAGTGAAGGATGCTAGCATGATAAGCCTGTTTGCTCATGTACCGTCCTTTAGTTTGAGGAGAGGACCATCCTTAATCTTTACTTCGTCGCAGTTGTGCCCATTACCACCTCTGTCTAAAACAAGAAATTCGCTTCCAGAGTTGAGGGCTAAACAATAGTGATGCCAAGTGCCTTTATGATAATTTACCCCTTGACCAGGTTCTGCTAGAAACAACTCGATTGCGTTAGTATCCAACTCGCCTGACGGTGCGACAGCTACAAGGTAAGAAAACTCTGAGAGCGGCATGAATGTTTGGCTTCCGAGTGGGTGTCGTTCCATGAAGAGTATTTGTAATGGCAAGTGAGTTGCCTCACTTCGAAAGATACTAAAAACGGGCCAGCCATTTTGGTCGGTTAAATCTGGTCGGGCTAAGTCGTCATAACGAACCGTCTGGCCATGATTAATGGTTGTCTTCTTTGTCGAGCCTTTTGCCTCTATAACATCCCCGTAGGGCGCGAAACTCGATGAACACAGTCGTTTAGGAATTAGTGTTTTAGCCATTAGCTACCTCTATAGGTGGAGTAGCCAAAGTAAGATAGGAGCAGAGGGATGTGGTAACTCTCTTTTTTGGATGCCATAAAGACTACCTCTGCCCATGGGTAGAACGGTTGCTCTCCCAAACTTAAAAAGTATTCTCCAGTCCCGAAACGCATTCTGTATATACCCCCGTGTATGCCTTTTTCTGGCTCATAAAGATGGGATATACGACCATCATTATTAGTGGTGCCATTAGCTACTAAATCCCATTCGAATCCCTTTTGAAAATATAAGTCAATATTTAAGCCGATAGCTGGTTCTCCGGTTGCAGTGTTCAGGATATGGGTGCTGATATGGCTCATAGAAGTTTCTCGATTCTGAGGTGGTAAATCTTGCGTTGTTCCTCTACGGCATTCGCAAGCTCCACCTCTTTATTATTGGGAAGTCGCGACAAGAGAATCGCTAGCATCTCTGAGGTGGATTTTCTGTTCGCGCAAACAATAAAAATAAAACCAAATTTCTTTTCATACTCTTTATTTCTCTCCGCTAAGTCCGTCATAATAGCCCTAGATGCCGTCGCTAACGAACTTTGTTCATCAGCTGCAAGTTCCTGGGTCCTAGGGTATTTTCCTTTGAGCAATTTGATGTCACCAATCTTTGGATGGCCCCTAAAAGCCTCGAGATAGTCCTCCATATCCAACCCTCCCCAAACGTCATCCGCTCTCTCTAGCAACGAAGCTCTGTTAGAGAACGGCCTAGAGATAATTATTTGTTCGATCCATCTTTCGCATGTGCAGCACTGAGCTAGGAAAATTTTCGCTTCTTCTGATCGTAACTTATTGAAGTCTTCTAATCTCATTTCAGTATATCCCAAGCAGGCGCTCCAAGGACTCTTAGGCGGCTTACCCCACCGTCTGGGAAGATGTTGAATCGAACATGGGTAAATATTTCTTTCTGTGACGCGAGTTCAGGCCCAACGAAGATATGTTCTCGATCCGGCTGAAGTGATGTTGCTCCTAAAATGGTCTTCCAAATTATAGACTCTGGGTCGATGCTATCGTCCCGGGCGGACGCACCTTCTAAAGTGCAATAGTCTGGATAATTTCCTTTGAAATGGCTGGTATCAACCATCACCTTTCTAATGTCACCGGGTATACCTAGCTTGATTATGCACCAGTCGTTTTCTTGATTTCTCCTTCTTTTTGTTTCCCACCCATCACCCATATTAATACCCGGTTTCGGCATCAAAAGATTATTTGGAGAACTATAGAATTCATTTGAGCACTGCTGCCCTTTACCGCCAGAGAGAATATTGGCCAGATCCACCAACTCTCCTTTAACTATTACGGCTTTGTTAATCCTTATCTCTCCGAATGCCCGCAGGCGAGCTACCCCACCATCAGGATAGATTCGCAGTCGTAGGTGAGAGACAGGATTATCATTATCAATTTTGAAGATATTATGACTATTGCCTTCGATTTCAGAAGGGGGTAGTAACTCCGTCCATTCCAATTGTTGCTCTGAACCTGTTGGCCGCCACGCATAATCAATACCAGCCTGATCGGGTGCATTTCCAGTGAAATGAGAAGTGTCTATATTTATATACTTTATCAATCCAGGGCTACCTAGCCGAAGCACGCACCAATCATAGTTAGATTTTCTGTTGCGCCTACCAAAAGATCTGCGCGATTCCCACCCATCCATCCATTGCCCAGTGGAGACAAAATGACCTTGCTGAAAAATCGGCTCTGCTCTCTTCACTAAATTTTCGCAGCGTGCAAACCAATCGTCAGAACAAGATATAGCACGACTACCCAATTGCTCGTCTAAGAGATCTACGAACTGGCGTTTTAACTCATTTAGATTGATCATTTATTATTTCCCCAATCTTTCAAGAGGGGTTGGCCGATTGGTTCTCCGCAAATATCACCATCGTTATAGATCTTATGTCCACGAAGAATTGTAGCCTCCACCACACCATGTACTTTTTTCCCCGTATATGGCGTTATTTTATGGCGGTGTTTAATTATATTTGGTTTGATATCGAATGAAGCTTCGTCATCGAAAATAATTAGATCTGCATCATAGCCTTCAGCGATACGCCCTTTTTTCGCTCCTAGACCAGCAAATTTTGCAGGCCGAGAGGACATCAAGCTGCTAACGTCGACTATACCCAGACCTCTGGTGCGGGCTTCAGTCCAAATAAGGGGAAGACTAAACTGTAGAGACGATATGCCTCCCCACGCGGCATCCAGATCTCCAGTGTGAATGTGTTTGAGTTCCGGTGTGCAAGGTGAATGATCGGACACTATAAAATCAACAACGTTCTGGCGTATCCCGTCCCACAATTTACTGCGATTTGAGTCTTCTCGAATAGGAGGGCAGCATTTAAATAATGTTTCCCCATCCGGACAGGACTCAGCCCATAAAGTTAGGTAGTGAGGACAAGTTTCCGCCGTGACCATGATGCCTTCTTTTTGAGCTGTCTTAATGGCTTCCAGGGCATCTGCTGAAGACAAATGTACGATATGCATGCGAGGCTTGTGACCGTTATTTTTAGCTTCCTTCGCGAGAGTAATGATCAAATCAATAGCATCGTTTTCCCACTCCCTCGGTCGAGATTCTAGAAAGCTTTGGTACGTCCGATCAATTTTCGCGGCCGGCGTGTTCAGCTTGTCCAGTTCAGCATGTATTAGGTAGGGCAGTTCATATTTAGATAGTATAGGGATTGCCGCTCGAATTTCTTCCGGTCCCACTTGGGGGAAGTCATCAATACCGGAATGAATAGTAAAAGATTTCGCACCAAGCACCCCGGCTAAACACAACGCTTCTAAATCGTCTAGGCTATCTGGTACAACGCCTCCCCAAAAACCGCAGTCTACCCAGAGCTGATTTTTTAGCGAATTGAGCTTTTGGTGCAAAGCGTCAACCGAAGTCGTAACTGGTGTGCAGTTTAGTGGCATGTCTACTACCGTTGTAATGCCTCCGGCTGCTGCTGCTTGAGTCGCCGTATCAAATCCTTCCCATTCTGTCCGACCTGGTTCATTAATATGTACATGGGTATCCACTACCCCTGGCATGATTACTTTTCCCCCTAAATCGGTAGTATTACAATTTAATTTCTCATTAAATCCGATTACTTTTGCAATTCGACCTTGATCAATGATGATCGTAGCTTCCTGTTCTCTCTCATCCAGAATGACACGGCGACTGCGCAGAGCGAAGGTGGTCTTAGCTTCCATTAATATTAGACTCCGAAAGTTGTTTTGCTGTTTCCGATAAGGTTTTCCAGTGAAGACCTCTTTGAGCTGTTTTTTCCGCTTTTGAATCACGGTGCTGTATTAGCTGGGCGGCGATGGAGATTGCAACCTCCATTGGTCTTTTACCGGTGATCGCTCGGAGTCCTACTGGACAAAAGACGCCAGCATAGGACTCGGGCTTATACCCTTGGTGAGCTAGCCGTGCTTTAAATTTTCTCCATTTAGTATCTGAACCAATAATTCCGGTATAAGCCGCATCCCCTCGATTTATCACGGAACAGAGCAGGTCGTAATCTAACTGGTGGTTGTGAGTCATTATGAGATAGCTGCTACCAACCGGCATTTTTGTAATTTCGTCCTTGGGCTCATCCGATTGAATGACTTTTACGCTTGGTCCTGCCTTTGGTTTTATGGCCTCCATACGGCTATCTACCCAAAAAATATTTATAGGTAATGATTCCAAAATTCCTACCAAAGTTTGACCAACATGCCCAGCACCAAAAACAGCCAGGTTCAGGTGCGATGGTCGGAATACCTCAAACAAAACGCTACAACTTCCCCCGCAGCACTGCCCAAGACTTGGGCCCAGCTGGAAATGCTCGATACGCTGAGAGTCAGCAGTTTCTGCAAGCATTTCTTGGGCTATCTGTCCCGCCTTGAACTCTAGATGTCCGCCACCAATTGAGCCGAAACTTTCTCTATCGGAGAATACCATTTTAGTTTCTGTTTCTCTTGGTGTGGAGCCTCGAGCGCCTAAAACAGTAACGAGAACAAACGCAATACCGCTCTGCTTGAGTTTTAAAGAGGTATCTAGCCAGTCAGCTTCGGTGTTTATCCGTGAGGTCACAAAGCCCTCGAACTACGAAGGTGATCACAGGCCGCTAGTACTTGTTCTGGTGTTGCCGGAGCATCAAGAATAGGGCTGACCCGATATTCAGCTATACTAGCGATCGCATCGCGTATCGCTGTCCATGCTGAGATTCCGAGGACAAGCGGTGGCTCCCCAACAGCTTTCGAATGAAAAATAGTCGCCTCTGTGTTCGGGCTATTCGGAAACAATTCGACATTAAATTCTGAGGGCGTATCGCCGACTGCTGGTATCTTATAGGTTGCTGGACCATGCGAGGCTAGTCGTCCCGTCTGTTCCCATTTTAGTTCTTCCGTCGTTAGCCACCCCATTCCTTGAACAAATCCCCCCTCGATTTGCCCGATGTCGATAGCAGGATTTAGCGATTGTCCCACATCTTGGCAGATGTCTACCCTGAGAATGCGATACTCTCCTGAAAGCGTATCTATGATGGTTTCCGCAACAGCGGCACCGTATGCAAAATAAAAGAACGGGCGTCCGGTGGCGGTTTCGCGGTCGTAGTAAATCTTCGGCGTTCGATAATAACCAGTCGCAGATAGTGATACTCGATGGTGATAAGCCAACTTAATAATATCTTCGAACGGATACTTTTCCTTCCCAACTATAATCTGTCCATTGTTAAAGCTTATTGAAGAGCGCGGCGTGGAGAAGTGTTTTTCAGCGAAGTCGCAGAGACGTTTTTTTAACTTAGTCGCCGCATCTCTGGCGGCCATACCATTTAGGTCGGATCCTGAGGATGCAGCTGTTGGTGAAGTATTGGGTACTTTATCAGTACGAGTGGCGGTACAGGTAATTCTCGAAAGATCTACACTGAATTCGCGGGCGACAATTTGGGCAACTTTGGTATACAGTCCTTGGCCCATTTCTGTGCCACCATGATTCAGCTGTATGCTTCCATCGGTGTAAATGTGTAGCAGCGCCCCAGCTTGATTCATATGTTGCATCGTGAAAGATATTCCGAACTTTACCGGAGTTAATGAAATTCCCCGTTTAAGCACATCGTTGTCAACGTTGAACTTTCTAATATCTTTTCGTCTCTCATAATAGTCGCTGGTCTCGGTGAGCCGAGTAACTAGGGGCTCTATAATGTGTTGTTCGATTGTTTGGGCATAATGCGTTCTGTTACGATTACCTTCATCGGTATAGAAGTTTCGCTCCCTAACTTTTAGTGGATCAATGCCAGTTGCAGTGGCAATTTGTTCGATTATGTTCTCAATAGCGAGAATGCCCTGAGGTCCACCAAATCCCCTAAAGGCAGTATTCGACACGGTATGGGTTTTCACTCTATATCCACGTACCCGAACTGCGGGTAGGTAATAGCAATTGTCGATATGAAACATCGCGCGATCAACGATCGCATTCGATAAATCTGCAGACATACCGCATCCACCATAGAGATCTACATCGAGACCTCGAATACGACCTTCTTTATCAAAACCTACACGGTATTGGCTCTCGAACGGGTGGCGCTTCCCGGTCGATGAAAAATCATCTGCTCGCGCTAGGCGTAACCGCACAGGTCGTTTTGTTTTCTGGGCAAATACTGCGGCAAGGCATGCCCATTGATTGGCATGGGTTTCTTTCCCACCGAATGCTCCTCCCATACGTCGAACCTGGACCGTAACTTTCGAATAGTCAATTCCTAGCACTTTTGCTACAAGTTTTTGTCCCTCGGAGGGATTTTGACTCGATGTGTGGATAAGCATATTTCCATTCTCTTCGGGTATCGCTATTGATACTTGTCCTTCGAGATACATTTGTTCTTGCCCACCACTAGCAAATTTGCCCTCCAGGGAAAATGGAGCGTTATCAATCGCAAAATCCACATTACCTTTTTGTTGGCAATGCATTGGGCTTACATAGCTATTAGCTTTCCTGCCAGCTTCTATATCTAAGTCCGCTGGTAGCAAATCATATTCGACCCTGGCGAGCCGAGCGGCGCGGCGCGCATCAGATTGACTGGTTGCCGCGACAGCAAACAGCACCTGACCATAAAACTCAACG
This sequence comes from Gammaproteobacteria bacterium, assembly GCA_002690865.1. Classification (GTDB taxonomy): domain Bacteria; phylum Pseudomonadota; class Gammaproteobacteria; order Pseudomonadales; family Azotimanducaceae; genus UBA7455. The sequence continues at coordinate 18,191 of NZGG01000022.1, forward strand.
CTGCTTTTAGTAATCAGGGGGTCTCCCGGAATCACAGGCCCAATATCCTTTAAGCCCGGAATATCATCCGCAGTAATTACGCTTACTACCCCGTGAGCAGAGCGGACCGCATCCAAATCCAGAGATTTAATTGTTGCATGACTTGCATGGGATAAGCCTGCATACGCGAACAGGGTGTTCGAAGGCATATTAATGTCATCGGTGTAACAGGCCTGTCCAGTAACATGGAGATGAGCACTTTCATGCGGTATGGCCGTACCCGCATGACCTTGTATTATTTTAGGTTCGACCTCTAGCGATGAGTCTTTAAGTAAAATAGTCAGTCACCCGCAAGGTTGAAGCCCCTTGCATTGTGGCAAGGTAGGCACGAAATAAGAGGTTTTTTGCGAGCGTAGCCCTATAAAAGGCGCTCGCTCGAACATCGTCTATTGGAGAAAATTCTTCCGATATTGCAGCCATCGCCTCGCGTATCGAGGATTCTGTAAGCGCTCGACCCTCTAAAGTTCCCTCGGCCGTGATACTGCGCTTTGGTATATCTGCTAGACCCCCATATGCTATGCGCACGTCGCTTACAGTTTCGCCATCGAGGCGCCAACGAACTGCCAGACAAACTGCGGAGATATCGTCTTCAATTCGTTTGCTCACTTTGTAAACCGCAAAATAGTCCGAACTCTCTCTTAAGGGTATTTGAATACTCTCAATGAACTCAGATTTTTCAAGAGCCGTCACTTTATAGCGGATAAAAAAGTCTTTGAGAGCAAGCGTTCTCTGCCGAGAGCCCTTACGAAGGGTTACCGTTGCATCAAGCGCGAGCAACGGAGGTAAGGTATCGGCGATCGGTGAAGCGTTCGCTATATTGCCACCAATCGTGCCTTGGTTTCTTATCTGTACGGACCCCAATCTATTCAAGACTTCTTTTAACTCTGGCCAGCGGGAGATCAATACTGGTGATGCGTTGGTATAGGTCGCCGCACCGCCGATATGTAATATATTATTTATTTCCTCAATACCGGTCATACTTTCAATATTACCGGTGAAGACTATAAGCTCAGGCTGTGCAAGCACTTGCGTGATCTCCAATCCAAAGTCAGTCCCACCAGCCAATAGTCGGGCACTGGGTTGGTCAAGCAGAATCTCAGCCAGCTCATCTACTGAGGTCGGTGCGACAAATTTGCGGGAATCAGCCAGTAAACTTAGGCCTGCCTTTGGAAGATCTGCAAGCTTCTTCAGTGTTTCGGTCTCGGTCTTATCGAATTCATCCGTACTCCCATAATCATACATGGACATGCCTGCACTTAAGATTGGCTTGTATCC